>DATJWN010000222.1:0-9408 GCA_035501235.1 Reyranella sp. | reverse complement strand
CATGGACGAGGCAAAGCGGGGTGCCCGTGCCGACGGGCGCGCCGATGTCGACCATCTCGGTCAGTCCGACCGAGGCATCGATCGCATCGTCGGCATGGCTGCGGCCGCCGCCCAGCGCCACCACCGCGATGCCGATCTCGCGCGTGTTCATCGCCACGACATGGCCCGGGCGTTCGGCCGTGCACGGCTTCACGACGGGTGCCTCAGCGAGATAGCGATCCGGACGATCGAGGAAGTCATCCGGCCCGCCCAACGCAGAGACCATGCGCGCGAACTTCTCGGCGGCGCGGCCGTCCTCCAGCGCCGCCGCGGCGCGCGCTCGCCCGGCGGCGACGCTCGAAGCAAGATCGCCCATCGCCAGCATCTCGCCGGCCAGCGCCATTACGACCTCGTGCAGGCGCGGATTGCGCGTGCCCGCGCCCTTGAGGTAGGCGACCGTCTCGGCGACCTCGAGCGCATTGCCGACCGTGCGGCCGAGCACCCGGTTCATGTCGGTCACCAGGGCAACGGTCGAGAGGCCGGCATCGTTGGCGACGGCGACGAGGCTCTGGGCGAGATCGCGCGCCATCGGTTCGGTGTCGCAGAAGGCGCCCGAGCCGCACTTCACGTCCATCACGAGGCCGTCGAGGCCGGCCGCGATCTTCTTGCTCAGGATCGAGCTCACGATCAGGGGAATCGATTCCACGGACGCGCAGACATCGCGCACGGCGTAGAGTCGTCGGTCGGCCGGCGCGAGATCGTCGGTCTGGCCGATGATGGCGCACCCCACCTCGCGCACCACCCGGCGGAAGGTCGCGATATCGGGCTGGGTCTCATAGCCCGAGATCGCCGCCAGCTTGTCGAGCGTGCCGCCGGTATGGCCGAGGCCGCGCCCGGAGATCATGGGCACGAAGCCGCCGCAGGCCGCCACGATGGGCGCCAGCATCAGGCTCACCTTGTCGCCGACGCCGCCGCTCGAATGCTTGTCGATCACCGGCCCGGGCAGGTCGAGATCTGTCCAGTCGAGCACCCGCCCCGAGCGCGTGAGGCCGAGCGTCAGGGCGACCCGCTCCGCCGTCGTCATGCCGCGGAAGAACACGGCCATGGCGAAGGAGGCGACCTGGCCCTCGCTCAGGCTGTTGTCGGAGATGCCGTGTGCGATGAAGGCGATTTCCTCGGCCGACAGCTCTTGTCCGTCGCGCTTCCTGCGGATGATCTCCTGCGGCAGCATGCGCTCAGGAGTAGCCTTCGAGAAAGCCGCGCAACAGCCGCCGCAGGTGGTGCGAAGCCGTGTCGGCGATGGCGAGCGTCTGGCCGTGCCCCACGATGCCGCCCGCCTCCATGCCCGCGGCCAGGTTCGTCATGACCGAGATGCCCACGACCTTGAGCCCGGCACGGCGCGCGAGGATGGTCTCCGGCGCCGTCGACATGCCGACGGCATCGGCGCCGAGCGTTCGGGCCGCGCGAATCTCGGCCGGCGTCTCGAAGCTCGGGCCGCAGAACCAGATGTAGACGCCCGTATGGCAGACGATGCCCAGCGCCTTGGCCGCGGCGAGCAGCCGCTCGCGCAGGACGGGATCGTAGGCATCGACCATGTCGATGAAGCGCCGGTCGGGGCCGGCGCCGAACAGCGGATTGACCCCGGTGAAGTTGATGTGGTCGGTGATCGCCATCAGCGAGCCCGTCGGCATCTCGTGATGCAGGCTGCCGGCGGCGTTGGTCAACACGATCGCCTCGCAGCCGAGCGCCGCCAGGGTCTCGATCGGCATCCGCATGCCGTCGGCGCGCCCGTGTTCGTAGTAATGCGTGCGGCCCTGCAGCACGGCGACCGGCAGCGCACCGATATGTCCGAGCAACAGCTTGCCGGCATGGCCGCGCACGGTCGGCTCGGGAAAGCCTTCGAGCCCGTCATAGCCGATGGAGGCAACAGGCGTGACCTCTTCGACGAAACCGCCCAGTCCCGTTCCCAGCACGACGGCGACCTTTGGTGCAAATCCCGGCGCTCGCGCCCGGATGGTGTCGAGGGCGGTCATGCGACGTGCTGCGGGCCAAACGACATCGGCAGCAACTGGCCGAGCGTCACCGTGCGACGCACGCCGTCGGGCCCGCACAGGTGGATCCTCATGTCCTCTGCGCCGAACTCGCGCAGCCTCTGGCGGCAACCGCCGCAGGGCGTAATGATCTCGGGCCCGGGCCCGATCACGGCGCACTCCAGCACGCGGCGCTTGCCCGCGGCCACCAGGGCAGTGATCGCCGCGGCCTCGGCGCAAGCGCTCTGCGGATAGGCGGCGTTCTCGACGTTGCAGCCGCCGTGGATGCCGCCATCCTCGTCGCGCACGGCGGCGCCGACGTGGAACTTCGAGTAGGGCGCGTAGGCCCGCACCATCATGGTGCGGGCGAGGCGAACCAGGTCGTCCATCTCAATGCTCCTTTTCGTAGGGCAGGCCGATCGCCCGGGGCGCCACCGCCCGGCCGATGAAGCCCGCCAGCAGGAACACGGTGAGAAGGTACGGCAAAGCCTGGATCAGTTGCACCGGCACCTCGATGCCGGCGACCCGCACGCCCTGCAGGCGGATCGCCACCGCGTCGAGCAGGCCGAACATCAGGCAGGCGCCGAGGGCCGGGAACGGCCGCCACTTGCCGAAGATCACCGCCGCGAGGGCGATGAAGCCCTGGCCTGCCGTCATATCCCGCGTGAAGCCGGCATTCTGCGCGATCGCGATATAGCTTCCGGCGAGGCCGGCCAGCAGGCCGCATAGCAGCACGGCGCGATAGCGCAGCCACGGCACGGAAATGCCGGCTGTATCGACCGCCAGCGGCATCTCGCCGACGGCGCGCAGGCGCAGGCCGAAGCGGGTGCGGGTGATGACCCACCAGGTGACGGGCACCGAGAGCAACGCGGCATAGACCAGGATGCTGTCGCCCGCGCGTGGAAAGAAGAGCGGCATCAGGCGCTCGCCCTGCCCCTCTAGCGCCGGCGTCTGGCCGCCGCGCTGGAACCAGGCATTGCCCCAGACGATGGTGAGGCCCGACGCCAGGATATTGAGGGCGACGCCGCTCACCACCTGGTTGCCGCGATAGGTGATGCAGGCAAGGCCGTGCAGCAGCGCCATCGCCTCGGCTGCGGCGATGCCGGCGGCGACGCCCCACCAGGCCGAATGGGTGACCGCGGCGACGGCGGCCGAGAAGAACGCCGCCATCAGCATCTTGCCCTCGAGGCCGACATCGATGATGCCGCTGCGCTCCGAAAGGAGCCCACCCATGGCACAGAGAATCAGCGGCGTCGCGACCCGGAGCGTCGCTGCAGCGATCAGGAACACGACGTCCATCAGGACCGTCTCAGCGCCAGAAGCGCCTGCAGCCAGGGCCGCGGCAGGTTCACCAGCGCGCCGGAGAAGAGGATCACCAGGCCCTGGATGACGACCACCATCTCGCGATTGATGGTCGGGATGTCGAACGAAAGCTCGGCGCCGCCCTGCTGCAGGGCGCCGAACAGCAGAGCCGCCAGCACGATGCCGAACGGGTGGTTGCGGCCCATCAACGACACGGCGATGCCGGCAAAGCCGTAGCCCGCCGGGAAATCGAGCACGATGCGATGGTGCACGCCGAGCAGCTCGTTGACGCCGACCATTCCAGCCAAGGCGCCGCTCAGGCACATGCCGAGCATCGTCATGCGGCGAAGGTCGGTGCCGGCATAGACCGCGGCCTCGGGATTGTGCCCCATGGTCCGCAGCGCATAGCCCCACGGCGTGTGCCAGAGGAAACCCCAGACGCCGACGCAGCAGACCAGCGCCAGCACCAACGAAAGGTTGAGCGCATTTCCGCCCATCGCCGGCATGAAGGCAGACGGCTCGAAGTTGCGGCTCTGTGGCGTCATCGAGCCCGGCGCGATCAGCACGTTCACCATCAGGTAGACCATCAGCGCCGCGGCGACGAAGTTGAACATGATGGTCGTGATGACGATATGACTGCCGCGCCAGGCCTGCAGCCAGGCGGGCACCGCGGCCCAGGCCGCACCGAACAGAGCCGCGGCGGCGATGCCCACCGGGATCATCAGCCAGATCGGCAGGTAGCGATCGAGCGCCAGCACCGCGAGCCCGCAGCCCAGCCCGCCGATATAGGCCTGGCCCTCGCCGCCGATGTTGAACAGCCCGCCATGGAAGGCGACCGAGACGGCGAGCCCGGTGAAGATGAAGTTGGTGGCGTAGTAGAGCGTGTAGCCGATCGATTCCGGCGAGCCGAAGGCGCCCACGACCAGCAGCTCGAGCGCACGCAGCGGATCGACACCGATGATGCGCACGATGATGCCGACCGTAATGAAGGCGAGCGCGATGTTGACCAGCGGCAGCAGGACGATCTCGGCCCAGGCAGGCAGCGGACGGCGAGACCTCATGCGGCTTTGGCTCCCGCCATCATCAGCCCAAGCGTGCGCTCGTCGGCGCCGCCCGCCACCTCGCCGACGATGCGGCCGGCGAACATCACCAGGATGCGGTCGGCGAGCGACAGGATCTCGTCGAGCTCGACCGACACGACCAGCACCGCACAGCCCGCATCGCGGCTCTTGACCAGCTCGCGATGGATGAACTCGATGGCGCCGATGTCGACGCCGCGCGTCGGCTGGCCGACCAGCAGAACCTTGGGCTCCTGTGCCATCTCGCGCGCCAGCACCAGCTTCTGCTGGTTGCCCCCGGAGAAGCTCGAGGAGCGGAGACCTGGCACCCTCGGCCGGACGTCGAAGCGCTCCATCAGTCGCGCACAGTAGGCGCCGACCGCCTGCAGCCGCAGCAGGAAGTTGCGACTGAACTGCGGCTGCTCGTGATAGCCCAGGATCGAGGTCTCGGAGGCGCGGAAGGCCGCCACCATGCCCTGGCGCAGCCGGTCCTCGGGCACGTGCGCAAGCCCCAGGTCGCGCATCTCCGCGGGATCCCCCGGATGACCGGCATCGACCGTGCGGCCGCACACCGTGAGTGTGCCGCTCGAGGGCGGGCGGATGCCCGACAGCACCTGCAGGAGCTCGGTCTGGCCGTTGCCCGAGACGCCGGCAATGCCGACGATCTCGCCGGCGCGCAGCTCCAGGTTGATGTCGTCGAGCAGGCGCACACCGCGCCGGTCGACCAGGCCGAGATGCTCGGCCCCGAGCCGCACCTCGCCCGCCTGCGGCGGCGTCTTGTCGAGCTGCAGACGGACCTTGCGGCCGACCATCAGCTCGGCGAGCTCCTCGGGATGGGTCTCGGCGGTCGCGCGCTCGGCCACCATCTGGCCCTGGCGCATGACATAGACGCAATCGGTCGCCGCCATGATCTCGCGCAGCTTGTGGGTGATCAGCACGATGGTGACGCCGCGCTCCTTGAGCGTGGCGAGGATGCGGAAGAGCCGGTCGGTCTCCTGCGGCGTCAGCACGGCCGACGGCTCGTCGAGGATCAGGATGCGGGCGCCGCGGAACAGCACCTTCAGGATCTCGACCCGCTGCTGCTCGCCGACCGAGAGCTCCGACACCAGCGCGTCGGGATCGACCGTGAGGCCATAGTCGCGCGACAAGCGCTCGAGCTCCGCCCGCGCCGCCGCGGTGCCTCTGGCGAGAAGAGCGCCGCCCTCGGCGCCCAGCACGACGTTCTCCAGCACGGTGAAGCTGTCGATCAGCATGAAATGCTGGTGCACCATGCCGATGCCCTGAGCGATGGCGTCGTGCGGCCCCTCCATGCGGACCGGCTTGCCGTCGACGCGGATCGCGCCGGCGTCTGCATGATAGAGCCCGTACAGGATGCTCATCAGCGTCGACTTGCCGGCGCCGTTCTCGCCGATGATGCCGGTGATGGCGCCCTTCTCTATCGACAGCGACACGCCGCGCACGGCGTGCACGCTGCCGAACGATTTGTCGATCCGCTCGAGCTCGATCGCCGCGGTCACGGCCAGGCGGTCACTTGCAGGTGTTGTTCGCCATGTAGTCGACGACGGTGATCTTGCCCGAGATGATGTCGGCCTTGGCCGCCTCGACCTTGGCCTTCATCTCGGGCGTGACCAGCTTCTCGTTGTACTGGTCGTAGGCCCAGTCGACGCCGCCTTCCTTCAGCCCGAGCACCTGCACGTCGCCGCGCCAGGTGCCGTTCTGCATCGCCTTGAAGCTGTTGTAGGCCGCCACATCGACGCGCTTGACCATCGAGGTCAGCATCGTGCCGGGATGCAGGTAGTTCTGGTTGGAATCGACGCCGATCGCGAGCTTGCCGCGATCCTTTGCGGCCTGCAGCACACCGGTGCCGGTGTTGCCCGCCGCGGCGTAGACCACGTCGACGCCGCGATCGAACTGACCCTTGGCGAGTTCGGCGCCACGCCCAGGATCGGTCCACGCGGCCGGCGTCGTGCCGGTCATGTTGGCGATCAGCTCGGCGGACGGATTGACGTACTTGATGCCCTGCTCGTAGCCGCACTGGAACCGGCGGATCAGCGGGATGTCCATGCCGCCCACGAAGCCGACCTTGCCGCTCTTGGACGCCATCGCCGCCAGCATGCCGACCAGGAACGAGCCTTCATGCTCCTTGAACACGACCGATTGCACGTTGGGCAGCTTCACTACGCTGTCGATGATGGTGAAATGGGTGTTGAGGAACTCCTTGGCGACCTTCTCCAGCGCCACGGCCTGCGAGAAGCCGACGGCGATGATCGGGTCGTTGCCGCGTTGGGCGAAGCGGCGCTGCGCCTGCTCGAACTGCGTCTCGTTGCTCGGCTCGAAGTCGGCGACGGCGATCTTGGTTTCGGCGGTGAACTTCTTGGCGCCGTTCGACACGCCTTCGTTGAAGGATTTGTCGAACTTGCCGCCATTGGCATAGACGATGGCGGGCTTCACGGTCTGCGCCTGGGCGAGACCGGCACTCAGCAGCAACGCCAACAGCGAATAAAACCAGCCTTTCATGAGGCTCCCCTATGGTTGTTGCGATGAGTGTGGACCGGCCCGGCCGGCCGGTCTAGCCATCCTGGGGCCGGCACGCACCTTGCAGCATACGCATTCGGGAGGAACCAATGGCCGAATACGATCTTGTGATCCGCAACACCACCATTGCCACGGCGGCAGACGTGGTGAAGGGCGATATCGGCATCTCGGGCGGTCGGGTCGTGGCCCTGGGCGAGCGGCTGGACAGGGGCCGCCAAGAGATCGATGCGACCGACCTGATCGCCGTCCCGGGCGGCATCGACGCCCATGTCCATTTCGACCAGGACACGGCCGACGGCTCGGTCTTCTGCGACGATTTCGAGAGCGGCAGCCGGGCCGCCGCAGCCGGCGGCACGACCACCATCATTCCCTTCGCCTACCAGAGCAAGGGCCAGCCGCTGCGCAACGTGGTCGAGCGCTATCACAAGCGGGCCGACGGCAAGAGCCTGATCGATTATGCCTTCCATGTGATCCTATCCGATCCCAGCGAGAAGATCATGGGCCAGGACTTCGCGGCGCTCGTCGCCGACGGCTACACCTCGTTCAAGGTCTACATGACCTACGACGACATGAAGCTCTCCGACCGCGAGATGCTCGATGCGTTGGCCGCCGCGCGCCGCGAGCAGGCGATGCTGATGATCCATGCCGAGAATTCCGACTGCATCACCTGGCTGACCGAGCGACTCGAACTCAAGGGCATGACGGCCGCCAAGTTCCACGCCACGTCACGGCCCTTCGTCGTCGAGCGCGAGGCGACGCATCGCGCGATCTCGCTCGCCGAGCTTCTGGACGTGCCGATGCTGCTGGTCCACGTCTCGGCCAAGGAGGCCATGCACGAGATCCAGCGCGCACAGGCGCGCGGCCTCAAGGTCTACGGCGAGACCTGCCCGCAGTACCTGTTCCTGAGCGATGAGGATTTCGACAAGCCGGGCGACGAGGGCGCCAAGTGCGTGTGCAGCCCGCCGCCGCGCGGCACCGACAACCAGGAACACATCTGGACGGGCTTGAGCGCCGGCACGTTCCATGTGCTGTCGTCCGACCACGCCGCCTTCAAGTACGACGATGTGCGCGGCAAGAAATTGCCGGGCGCGGACAAGAGCTTCCGCAAGATCCCCAACGGCGTGCCCGGCGTCGAGACGCGCCTGCCCCTGCTCTTCTCCGAAGGCGTCAACAAGGGCCGCCTCACGCTCCAGCAGTTCGTGGCGCTCTCCTCGGCCAATGCCGCCAAGATCTACGGCCTGCATCCGCGCAAGGGCACGATTGCCGTCGGCGCCGATGCCGACATCGTGCTGTGGGACCCCAAGCGCAAGGTCAGCCTCACCAACTCGATCCTGCATCACAATTGCGACTACACGCCCTACGAGGGCCGCGAGCTCACGGGCTATCCGGTGATGACGCTGTCGCGCGGCGAGGTCGTGATGCAGGAGGGCCGCATGAGCGGCTCGGCCGGCCGCGGCCAGTTCATGAAGTGCGAACGGCCGCTGCCTGCCCTGCCGCGCGGCAAGCCGCTGATCGATCCCTCCATCTTCAACTAATTCCGCGGCGCGTAGCTCTCGAGCCAAGCCAGCACCTCGGCGACCGGCAGCACGTCGGCGTATTTGAGGCTCATGTCGTAGAGATTGGCGAAGTGCGGGCTCTCGTGCTTGTCGGCTACGCACTCTTCCGGGACGATCGTGCGGAAGCTGCGCGACAAGCTGTCGACGACGGTGGCGCGCACGCAGCCCGAGGTCGAGCCGCCGGTCACGATCACCGTGTCGATGCGATGGAAGGTGAACAGCGAGCCGAGATTGGTCTCGAAGAAGGCCGAGGCCATGCGCTTGTTGATCACGATGTCGCGCGGGTCGATCTCGCAGCGGTCGTCGAGCGCGGCGCGGCGCGAGCCTGCCTTCACGTTCTGCAGTGATTCGGGCGTGTCGGTGCGCGTGCCCCAGACACCGCAATCCTCGCCCGACTCGAGATAGGCGACATGGGTCCAGATCACCGGCAGGCCGTGGCCCCGGCAAAGCCGCGCCAAGGCGTTCACGTAGTCGATCTGGCGCGGGTCGGTCTCGTAGGCGGTCGCGAATTCCTGCGGCCGCGTATAGGCGTTCTGGAGGTCGACATTGACCAGCGCGGCCTTGCGGCCGAAGCCGAACCGGCGGCGGGCCGGGTTGGCTTTGACTTCCTCATAGAGTTGGCGGGCCGACTTGTCCGATTGCTGCACCAGCCGAACCTCCCTGGCAGTCGTATCTCCTGATCGGTAGCAAACGATATGCCGCGGCCCGCTTAACGGTCATCTCTTCGCCGGCGAAGCACCGTTCTCATGATGCCGCCGAACAGCAGCAGGGCGACCGGCCAATGGAACCAGATCCTGTGCGGGTTGCTGAACAGGTTGATCACGATCAGGAATGCCGAGACGGTGAGAGCCACCGCAAGGGGGCGAGGCAGGTTCGCGAACCAATGCGCGATGCCTCCCGGGGCCGTCGACGACTCGGGTGCGTCGCGACCCGGAGGAGCGACCGTTC
>DATJWN010000221.1:0-14846 GCA_035501235.1 Reyranella sp. | reverse complement strand
ACTCCGGCGACTAATCGAGCGAGAGTTTGGGAAAGAGGAAACACTATTTCCACGAACAAGGCGCCTAAAAGCTGACTACCGGGATTTATTGCAAAAGGCCGTTTTTGCAAACTTTTCTTTGAAAATTGATTTTGAATCGCTTCAAAAGCGATTGGTCCTGGAGCGCGGTAAGACCCAGCTTCCCTACATGGTCTGGTCGGCAGGACAACGCGAATTGGTCCCACTGCTTCTGGGTCTGTATTGGCTGATGCCTCCGACCGCGATTTCGAAGCGCAAGGACATCGATTGGGTCATTATCGAAGAACCCGAGATGGGCCTTCATCCTCAAGCTATCTCAGTTTTGCTGCTTGTAGTCCTTGAACTTCTCACTCGAGGCTATCGAGCCTGCCTTTCAACACATTCGCCACAAGTTTTGGAACTCGTATGGGCTCTTGAAGCTCTGCGCTCAAACAAAGGAACTCCAACTGAGCTGCTTTCGATATTTCACGTGGAGCCGACACAAGCATTGACGGCAATGGCGGCTAAGGCTCTTAGAAAGAAATCGAAAGTTTACTACTTCACTAAAGGCGGTGTTGTTTCTGACATCACAGGACTTGAGCTTGGCGACCACCGAGCGGACATGGCGACGTGGGGTGGTTTGCTCGACTTTAGTGAGAGAGCAAATGCGGCCGTTGCCAAAGCTGCAGCAAATTCCTGACGAAAAAGTTGGAGCTACTTTGAGTCTCGGAAAAAAATTGCGCAGTGATATCGAGTCTTCGATCGGCGCCGGCTCATACCACAAAGGCATTCAAGCTCTCCGAGCACCAGACCGTAGGAAAGTAACGGTGGCTGGAACAACTCTGGGAAGCTCAGACGTAGATTTGTCATTGAAGAAGAAACATCCCACTGCGGCGAGATGGGATTACGTCGTTGGCATGCAACGTACCACAAAATCTGCAGAATTGGTCTGGATTGAAGTCCACCCGGCGACGTCCGGAGCAAATGTTAAAGAGATGGAAAACAAAATGACTTGGCTAATTGGGTGGCTCAAAGCGCCCTTGACGAACTATCAGAAGAAAATCGTATGGATTTCATCAGGGAAGACGTCTTTCAACGCCCGGAGCCCTCAGATTAAACGTCTGGCTTCGCAAGGATGCGACCTAGTCGGCGGTCACTATATTCTCAACTAGGCCGGCTTCTCCAAAGTACGCACAGCCGCAATAGTTCCAAGTCGGACTAGTCATCAAGCGGCTTCCGCATCGCCGGCAACGAGCGCGGCGACCTGCTGGTGATCGACCTCCGGCGCTAACGGTCGGCGCGTCCGACCAGCAGGCGGTGCGAGGCGAAGCAGAGCGTGCCCGCGACCGCGAGCGACGCCGTGAGCGGGACCATGGTGCCGTTGAAGGCCTGGCCGACGGCGACGCCGAACAGCGAGCCGATGCCGTATTGCATCATGCCCATCAGCGACGACGCCGTGCCCGCCATGTGCGGATAGCGATGCAGCGCCATGGCCGTGGCGTTGGGCACGACCAGGGCCATCATGCCGACCTGGGGCACGATGAAGAACAGGAACGGCCACCAGCCGATCGCGCCGGTCCGCTGCTCGATCAGCGCCAGCACCAGGCCCAGAGGCCCGAACACGATGGGAACATACACGGCGGCGCGCAGGATGCGGGCCGAGCCGATGCGCGGCGCGAAGCGCGCGTTCAAGAGGTTGCAGCCGGTGAAGAGCACGATGGCGCTGCCGAAGATCAGGCCGAAGGTGCGCGGGCTGACGCCGTAGCCCTGGATGAAGGCGAAGGGCGAGCCCGACAGCCACGACATCAGCGCGGCGAACTGGAAGGTGCTGGTGAGGGCATAGCCCATGAAGGCACGATGCGTGAGCAGGCTGCCGAAGCGGCCGACGACGGAACCGAGATGCAGCGGCTGGCGATATTCGGGCTTGAGCGTTTCGGGCAGCCTGAGACTCGCGAAGACGAGCCCGATCACGCCGACGCCGGCCAGCACCCAGAAGATCGCACGCCAGCCCCAGAGCAGCAGCACCTGGCTGCCGATCAGCGGCGCCAGCATGGGCGCGGCCGAGCTGCAGGCCATGATCAGCGACATGGCGCGCGCCGCCTGCTCGCGCTCGGCGAGATCGCGCACCATGGTGCGGGCGAGCACGACCGAGCCGCAGGCCGCCAGCCCCTGCAGGAAACGCAGCAGGATGAGATGAGCACCGTCGGCGGCATAGACGCAGCCGATCGTGGTCACGATATAGACCACGATGCCGGACAGGATCACCGGCCGCCGCCCGAAGCGGTCGCCCGCGGGGCCGTAGAAGATCTGGCCGAAGCCGAAGGCCAGCATGAAGGCCGAGAGGGTGAGCTGGATGTCGCCCGCCGTGCTGTCGAGATCGCGCACGATGGTCGGCAACGCCGGCAGGTACATGTCGATCGAGAGAGGCGTGAAGGCGGAGAGCAGCGCCAGCAGCACCAGAAGAAGGGGCGTCAGCCGCGAGGGGGCGGAGGCGCCGGGCGTCGTCGTTGTCATGACCGGATCGTCTATAGCCGATTCCCGGCATGCTATAAGCATCCATGACCACGGGGCACGAACGCCTGCTCCTCGACCCTCGGACGGTCGAGGAACTGATCGAGGCCGCGCTCGCCGAGGAAGCGCTCGACCGGGAGCTCGGCGAGCCGGGCGACCCGGCGCTGTCGGTCCTGCACGCCCGCGGGACGCGCGATGTGCTGGAGGCGGCCCTCACCCTCATCGCTTCCGACGATTCGCGGCGGCGTAAGCTGGCCGCACTGATTCTGGGCGAGCTCGGCGCGGACCGGACATTTCCCGAGGAGTGCTGCGATGCGCTGATTGAGCTCCTCCGGCACGATCCCGACTTCGACGTGAGACTGGGCGCGATCTATGCCTTGGGACATCTCGGCAATCGGCGCGGCGATCCCGATCTGGTGGCGCTGGGCGCGCACCCGAACGATCGCGTCCGCCGCGGCGTCGCCTTCTCCCTGAACGGCGCCACGTCAGCCGGAGCCGTGAAAACGCTGCTCGCCTTGATGGACGATTCGAACGAAGAAGTACGCGATTGGGCAACGACCGGGATCGGCCATGAGACCACCATCGACGGCGCCGAAATCCGCGAAGCGCTGTGGCGCCGCACGCGGGACGAATCGAGCTTCGTGCGGGCCGAGGCCCTGAACGGCCTGGCGCTGCGGGGCGAGAAAGGCATTCTCCTGCAGCTCATCCACGAGATATCGCAGGAAGACCGGAGCCGGGGTCTTTTCGACGACGCGGCGATCGCGCTGTTGGGTCTCGATCCGTTCGGACGACATACGCCCGAGACGCTCCTGTCGGCGCTGCGCAAGCAGGCCGTCGTCAATTGATGCAGAGCCGCTCGCGCTATTGGCGCGGCACCAACAGGCGGTTGGCGGTGAAGCACAGGATACCCGCCAGGCCCATGCCGACGGTCATGGGGCCGATCGAGCCGTCATAGGCCTGACCGACCAGGGCGCCGAACAGCGCGCCGATGCCGAACTGCATCACGCCCATCAGCGAGGAGGCCGTGCCCGCCATGTGCGGATAGCGCTGCAGCGCCAGCGCCATCGAGTTGGGCGCGATCAGGCTGATGGTGGCGATCTGCGGCGCGAAGCAGGCCACGATGGGCCACATGCCGATCGTGCCGTAGCGCGCCTCGATCTGGCCCAGCACCAGCGAGGAGAGGCCGCAGACGAGCGGCACGATCACGGCGTAGCGCAGGATGCGGCCCGAGCCGATGCGGCGCACAAAACGCGCGTTGAGCAGGCTGCCGACGGTCATGAACACCACCATGCCGCCGAAGATCAGGCCGTAGGCTCTGGGCGGCATGCCGTAGCGCTGGATGAACACGAAGGGCGATCCCGACAGGAACGACAAAAGCGCGGAGAACATGAACGATGTCGTGAAGGCATAGCCCATGAACGCCCTGTGCCGGATCAATTCGCCGAAGCGCTTCAGGATCGAGGACAGGACGAGCGGCTGGCGATATTCCGGCCGCAAGGTCTCGGGCAGACGGAACCAGGAGAAGGCGAAGGCTGCGAGGCCGATGACGGCGAGCGCCAGGAAGATCGCGCGCCAGCCGAGATACCACAGGATCTGGCCGCCGATCAGCGGCGCCAGCATCGGCGCAATGGACGTGCAGGCCATCATCAGCGACATGGCGCGCGCCGCCTGCTCGCGCTCGGCGAGGTCGCGCACCATGGTACGGGCGAGCACGACCGAGCCGCAGGCCGCCAGCCCCTGCAGCAGCCGCAAAAGGACAAGCTGCATCGCCTCGCCCACGGCCGCACAGGCGATGCTGGTCAGCACATAGATGGCAAGACCGCTCAGGATCACCGGCCGCCGTCCGAAGCGGTCGCCCGCGGGGCCGTAGAAGACCTGGCCGGTGCCGAAGGCGATCATGAAGGCCGAGAGGGTGAGTTGAAGGTCCGCTTCCGTGCCCCGGAGATCGACCGCGATCACGGGCAGCGCCGGCAGGTAGAGATCGATCGACAGCGGCGTGAACGCCGACAAGAGCGCCAGCAACGCCAGCAGGAGCGGCGTCAGCGTCGGGCGGGCCTTGTTCGTGCCCTGGGTGGGCGGCGGAGCGGTATCGAGGGTCGTCATCGGGGTGGCTGCTCTAGCACCCATGCTATAAGCGGACCATGAGCGCGGCCGACATGACGGAAATGCAGATCAGGCGCTACGCCCGGCACATCGTGCTGGCGGAGATCGGCGGGGTGGGCCAGCAGCGGTTGATCGCGGCCAAGGCGCTGGTGGTCGGCGCCGGCGGACTTGGCGCGCCCCTCCTGCAATATCTCGCGGCGGCGGGAGTCGGCACACTGGGAGTCATCGACGACGACAAAGTCGATCTTTCCAACCTGCAGCGGCAGGTGATCCATCGCACGGCCGACATCGGCATGGCCAAGGTGGAAAGCGCCCATCGCGCGCTGGGCGAGATCAACCCCGAGGTCCGCGTGGTCATGCATCCGCGTCGCCTCACCGCGGAGAATGCCGCACAGATCATCGCGGGCTACGACATCGTGGCCGACGGCAGCGACAACTTCGCCACGCGCTATCTCGTCAACGACATCTGCTATCGCCTGAGGAAGACCCTGGTTTCCGCCGCGATACTGAGGTTCGACGGTCAGATCTCGACCTACAAGGCGTGGCAGGGTGCGGGCCATCCCTGCCTGCGCTGCCTCTTCCCCGTGGCGCCGTCGGAAGAGGCCGTGCCCTCCTGCGCGCAGGCCGGTGTGCTGGGCGCACTGGCGGGAACGCTCGGCGCCTTGCAGGCGACGGAAGTCGTGAAGGAGATATTGGGCATCGGCCGCTCGCTGTCGGGCCGGCTCGTGACCTATGACGCGCTCGATGGCTCGTTCGACGAGATCGCGATCGCCAAGCGCGCCGATTGCCCGACCTGCAGCCGCGCATGAACGGCGTCTCGATCATCCTGCGCGGCGGCGATTACGAGAGCGCGCACTATGCGCTGGCGCTGGCGAGTGCCGCCCTCGCGGTCAACCAGCCGGCGGTCGTATTCTTCACCATGGGCGGCATCCGCGCGCTCACCGGTCCGCCGCCCTCGCTCGAGGATTGGGGCCGCGATGCCCAGAACCGCGAGCGCGGCGTGGGAGATTTCGAGACTCTTTTGCAGGCCTGTGTCGAGCTTGGCTGCCGCTTCATCGTATGCGAGATGGGTCTGCGCTCGCTCGGCATCGACCGCGCGTCTCTGCGCACAGACGTTCCCTTCACGATCGCCGGGATCGTGACCCTGCTGGAAGAAACCAAACCCGGCATGCATCTGTTGGAGCTTTCATGACATCCGCCTTCGACGTGCTGGGCATCGGCAATGCCATTGTCGACGTGATCTCGCGTGCCGACGACTCGTTCCTGAAACAGCACGAGCTCACCAAGGGCAGCATGATGCTGATCGACGAGGCGCGCGCCGAGAAGCTCTACGCCGCCATGGGACCGGGAATCGAGGTGTCGGGCGGCTCGTGCGGCAACACCATGGCGGGGGTCGCCTCCTTCGGCGGCAAGGGCGCCTATATCGGCAAGGTGCGCAACGACCAGCTCGGCCAGGTGTTCGGGCACGATCTGCGCGCCATGGGCGTGTCGTTCGAGACCGCGCCCGCGGCCGCCGGACCCTCGACGGCGCGCTGCCTGATCAGCGTCACGCCCGACGCGCAACGCACCATGAGCACCTATTTGGGCGCCTGCACGGGCCTCGGGCCGGGCGACATCGACGAGAAGCGCGTGGGCTCCGCGCAGGTCACTTACGTCGAAGGCTATCTCTGGGACGCGCCGGAGGCCAAGAAGGCGGTGCTGAAGGCCTTCGATGCCGCGCATGCCGCGGGCCGGCTGGTCTCGATCACGCTGTCCGATTCCTTCTGCGTCGACCGCTATCGCGACGAGTTCCGCGCGCTGATCCGCGACAAGGTCGACATCCTGTTCGGCAATGAGAGCGAGATCACCTCGCTCTACCAGGTCGATTCGTTCGACAAGGCGATGGCGGCGGCGCGCGCGGAGAACAAGATCTGCGCCCTCACCCGCAGCGAAAAGGGCTCGGTCGTGGTCAAGGGCTCCGAGACGCATGCTGTGCCGGCCGCGCCGGTCGCCAAGGTCGTCGACACGACCGGCGCGGGCGATCTCTATGCCGCGGGCTTCCTCTACGGCTTCACCCACGGCAAGCCGCTCGCCGAATGCGCGCGGCTGGGCGGCATCGCCGCGGCGGAGATCATCAGCCACGTCGGCGCGCGACCCGAGACGCCCCTCAAGGGCCTGATTTGACCGACGCCAAGCCCCGGAGCTGGAGCGAAACCTTCGCGACCTACCGGCATCCCCGGGTCGCGTCGTTCCTGTTCTTCGGCTTCTCGGCCGGCCTGCCGTTCCTGCTGGTCTTCTCGACCCTTTCGGCGTGGCTGCGCGAATTCGGCGTCAGCCGCACGACCATCGGCTTCGTGAGCTGGATCGGCATCACCTACTCCTTCAAGTTCGTCTGGTCGCCGGTCGTCGATCGCGTGCCCTTGCCGCTGCTGACACGATGGCTGGGCCGCCGCCGCTCGTGGATGCTGGTCGCGCAGTGCGGCATCGGCCTGGGCCTGCTGGCCATGTCCTTCTGCGATCCGCGCGCCGATCTGTCGCTTCAGGTCGCCTTCGCCCTCCTCGTCGCCTTCTCCTCGGCGACGCAGGACATCGCCCTCGATGCCTTCCGCATCGAATGCACGGACGAGAGCCTACAGGGATCGACCGCGGCGACCTATCAGCTGGGCTATCGCATCGCCGTGCTCGCAGCCGGCGCGGGCGCGCTCTACGTCGCGCAGTTCGGCTCCTGGCCGCTCGCCTATCGCGTGATGGCGGCGCTGGCGCTGGTCGGCATCGCCACGACCTTGATCGTAAGCGAGCCTGAGAAGCGAATCGTGGCCGGCACCGCCGAACGCGAGGGCAAGGTCGCCGATTTCGCCGAGCGCTATGCCCATCTCGGCCGCGCCGTGCGCGAGCCGCTCGTCTTCATCTACGGGGCGATCGTCTGTCCGTTCGTCGATTTCTTCGTGCGCTACCGCTGGTGGGGGCTGGTGCTGCTCGCTTTCATCGCGCTCTTCCGGCTGAGCGACATCGCCATGGGCGTCATGGCCAACCCGTTCTACATCGACATGGGATTCACGCTGCAGCAGATCGCCAACGTCACCAAGATCTACGGCTTCGTGATGTCGATCCTGGGCGCGCTGCTGGGCGGCGCGCTCGTGTTCCGCGTCGGCGCCGCGCGCCTGCTGGCGCCTTCGGTGCTGCTGATCGGCCTGTCGAACCTCGCCTTCGGATACATCGCCTACAACGGCCAGGCCGATACGAAGCTGCTCGCCGCGGTGATCAGCGTCGACAACCTCGTCACCGGCATGGCGGGCTCGGTATTCATCGCCTTCCTGTCGAGCCTCACCAATGCCGCCTACACGGCGACGCAATACGCGCTCTTCACTTCGCTGATGACCCTGCCCGGCAAGATCATCGCGGGCTACTCCGGCCTGATCGTCGACACGCTGCAGAAGTCGCAGCTCACAGCCGGGCACAAGTTCGGCGGTTACGCGGCGTTCTTCGTCTACACCGCCCTGCTCGGCCTGCCCGCCCTCGTCCTCGCCCTGGTGGTGCGCTGGCGCTTTGCCGCAAAAGAAAACCCCTCCTTCCGCGAGGAAGGAGGGGAGAAGTAAATCGGCGACGGGGTGTCATCCGCGCCGGGGGAACCTACCTGTTCCGGAGCAGGGCGTGGGATATGCCGGCCAGGAACAGGCAATACTCGTGTATCGGCGGAACGCTACGGTCGTATTACTGGCAACCGGAAAAACACGGCCAGGCTGTGGATAGCTCGCGCTAGCCCTGGGCGTCGAGCGCGTAGCCGGCGGCGCGGACCGTGCGGATGACGTCGGTCTGGTTCTCGCCGTTCAGCGCAATGCGCAACCGGCGGATGTGGACGTCGACGGTGCGCGCCTCGACATAGACGTCCTTGCCCCACACCGCATCGAGCAGCTGCTCGCGTGAGAAGACGCGGCCGGGATGCTCCATGAAGTGGCGCAGCAGGCGGAACTCGGTCGGGCCGAGATGCACGGGCTTGCCGTCGCGGATCACGCGGTGGGCGACCAAGTCCATGACGATGTCGGCGTAGGAGAGCGCCTCGTCGGCGAGCGCCGGCCGGATGCGGCGCAGCACCGCCCTGATGCGCGCCACCAGCTCGGTTGGCGAGAAGGGCTTGGCGACATAGTCGTCGGCGCCGGCATCGAGGCCGCGCACGCGATCGCCCTCCTCGCCACGCGCCGTCAGCATGATGATCGGCAGGTTCGCCGTCGCGGTCTGGCGGCGCAGCTGGCGACAGACCTCGATGCCCGACATCAGGGGCAGCATCCAGTCGAGCAGGATGAGATCGGGCGTGTCTTCCTGCACGGAGGCCAACGCCTCCTCGCCGTCATAAGCCACGGAGACCCGGAAGCCCGCCTGCTCGAGGTTGTAGCGCAGCAGCTCGACCAGCGCGGTCTCGTCCTCGACGATCAGCACCCGGGGCTTGACCGAGCCGGTCTGGGCATCACGTCGGGCGGGCGCGGCCTGGGCCATGCTCATTGCGCGGCGTCCTTGGAGTAGAGGGCACTGCTGCCCTTCGGCCGCGCCTCGGCGAAGGTCTTGCCGGTACTGCGGAAGCTCACGAGCTCGGCGATGTTGGTGACATGGTCGCCGGCGCGCTCGATGTTCTTGGCCATGAAGAGCAGATGCGTGCAGGCCGTGATGGTGCGCGGATCCTCCATCATGTAGGTGAGCAGCTCGCGGAACAGGCCGGTGTAGACGTGGTCGATCTCCTCGTCGCGCGTCCACACGTCGTGCGCCTTCTCGACATCGTCGTCGGCGAAGGCGTCGAGCACGTCCTTGAGCGCCGTCCGCACCAGACGGCCCAGCCGGTCGATGCCGGCGACGGCCGAGGGCGGCGCCGACCCCTGCGTCAGCACGATCGACCGCTTGGCCGTGTTCTTGGCGTAGTCGGCGATGCGCTCCAGCGCCGCTGCGATCTTGATCGAGGACAGCACCACGCGCAGGTCGACCGCGAGCGGCTGGCGCAGCGCCAGGAGCTGGACCGTCTGCTGCTGGACCAGGGCGTCGAGATCGTCGACGCGCGTGTCGTCCGCGATGACCTGCTCGGCGATCTCGCTGTCGCGCTCGCGCACGGCGGCGAGCGCCTTGGCGAACTGGCTTTCCGTCAGCCCGCCCATCTCGTTGATGGTGGCGTTGAGCTTGTCGAGCTCTTCGTCGAACCGCTTGAGGATATGGTCGCTTGCCATGTCTTCTTCCTTTCCGGCCCGCGTCGGGGTCAGCCGAAGCGGCCGGTGATGTACGCCTGGGTACGCTTGTCACGAGGGGTCGTGAACACGGTCGCCGTCGGGCCGAACTCGATGAGCTCGCCGAGATACATGAAGGTCGTGAAGTCCGAGACGCGCGCGGCCTGCTGCATGTTGTGCGTCACGATCACGATCGTGTAGTCCTGCTTCAGCTCGTCGATCAGCTCCTCGATCTTGGCCGTCGAGATGGGATCGAGCGCCGAGCAGGGCTCGTCGAACAGGATGACTTCCGGCTTCACCGCCACGGTGCGGGCGATGCAGAGGCGCTGTTGCTGGCCACCCGAGAGGCCGAGGCCCGAGGCGCCGAGCTTGTCCTTGACCTCGTCCCAGAGGGCGGCGCGGCGCAGTGCCGACTCGACGCGGCCATCGATCTCCGACTTCGGCAGGCGCTCGTAGAGGCGGATGCCGAAGGCGATGTTCTCGTAGATCGACATCGGGAACGGCGTCGGTTTCTGGAACACCATGCCGATGCGGGCGCGCAGGAGGTTGATGTCGACGCGAGAGTCGAGCAGGTTCTCGCCGTCGAACAGCACCTCGCCCGTAGCGCGCTGGCCGGGGTAGAGATCGTACATGCGGTTCAGGATGCGCAGCAGCGTGGACTTGCCGCAGCCCGACGGGCCGATGAAGGCCGTCGTCTTGTTGGCGTAGAGCGACAGGTTGATGCCCTTCAGCGCGCGACTCTCGCCGTAGAAGAACTCGAGATTGTGGATGCCGATCTTCTCCGGCAGGCCCTCGGCGCTGACGCCGGTATGGGCCACCGTGACAGCGGGAGCGGCAGCAGTGGAGGCGACGTTCATGATTTTCTCGCAGTGAGAGAACGGGCAACGATGCTGAGACCCAGCACCGTGAAGGTGATGAGAAGCGCGCCGGTCCAGGCCAGGCTCTGCCACTCCTCGTAGGGCGACAGCGCGAACTGGAAGATGACGACCGGCAGGCTAGGCATGGGAGCATTCATGTTGACGCTGAAGAACTGGTTGTTCAGTGCCGTGAAGAGCAGCGGCGCGGTCTCGCCGCTCACGCGCGCGATGGCAAGCAGGATGCCGGTCACGATGCCTGCGCGCGCCGCGCGGTAGGCGATGCGTTGGATCATCATCGAGCGCGGCAGGCCGATCGAGGCGGCGGCCTCGCGCAGCGTATCGGGCACCAGCTTCAGCATGTCCTCCGTCGTGCGCACCACGACCGGGATCACGATGACGGCGAGGGACACCGAGCCGGCGAAGCCAGAGAAGTGGCCCATCGGCGCCACCAGAACCTCATAGATGAAGAGCCCGATCACGATCGAGGGCGCGCTCAACAGGATGTCGTTGATGAAGCGCACGATCATGGCGAGCTTGTCGTGCCGGCCGTACTCGGCCATGTAGGTGCCGGCCAGGATGCCGATCGGCGTGCCGATCGCGATGGCCAGCAACGTCATCATGATGCTGCCGACAATGGCGTTCAGCAGGCCGCCATCGGAACCAGGCGGCGGCGTGTTCTCGGTGAAGACCGCGAGCGAGAGGCCGCCGATGCCGTGGATCAGCAGCACGCCCAGGATCAGCACCAGCCAGCCGAGACCGAAGGCAGTCGCGCCATAGGCCAGGCTCTTGGCCAGCATGTTGCGCAGCCGGCGGCTGGCATAGAGATTGTTCTGGCGGGAATTGGCCATGACGGTCAGCGTCCCTGCTGCTGCAGGCGCAACAGCATGTAGCGCGCGATCGCCAGCACGATGAAGGTGATGACGAACAGGATCAGACCGAGCGCGATCAGCGACGAGGTGTAGAGATCGCCGACCGCCTCGGTGAATTCGTTGGCGATCGAGGCCGAAATGGTCGTGCCCGGCTGCAGGATCGAGGCCGAGACGGTGTGGGCGTTGCCGATCACGAAGGTGACAGCCATGGTCTCGCCGAGCGCGCGGCCCAGCGCCAGCATCACGCCGCCGATCACGCCGACACGGGTGAACGGCAGGATGACATGCTTGAAGACTTCCCATGTCGTGCAGCCCAGCCCATAGGTCGCTTCCTTGAGCACCGGCGGCACCGCGTCGAACACGTCGCGCGAAATGGCGGTGATGAAGGGCAGCACCATGATCGCCAGGATGAAGCCCGCGGTCAGCATGCCGATGCCGTAGGGCGGGCCGGCGAACAGGGACTGCAGGCCCGGCACGCCGTCGAACGTGTCGATCAGGAACGGCTGGACGTTCTTCTGCAGGAACGGGGCGAAGATGAAGAGGCCCCAGATGCCGTAGATGATGCTCGGGATGCCCGCCAGCAACTCGATGGCAATGGCGATCGGCCGGCGCAGCACCATCGGGCACAGCTCGGTGAGGAAGAAGGCGACCATCAACCCCACGGGGACGGCGATCACCATCGCGATCGCCGACGTCACCAGTGTCCCGTAGACCGGCGCGAGCGCGCCGAACTGCTCGGACACCGGGTTCCAGACCTCGGTGTATACGAACGAAAAGCCGAAGGTCTTGAGCGCCGGGATCGACCCGATGACCAGGGCCAGGATCACGCCGCTCAAGAGACCCAGCACCAGCAGGACCGACAGCCGGGTGAGCTGACGAAAGTAGATGTCGCTGCTGCGAAGGCGCTTCAGCACCTGGGCGCGCGAGCGGCTCGTGCTCGCGGCCATCGTTGTATCGCTCAATGCCACCTCGGACATTCTAACACCTCATCGGTGTCGACTTCTCGGACTTCAGTGCGTCAAGGCGAAAACGGGCTTGCCGCTCGCGTCCTTGATGTCGGTGCCCCACATCTTCTCGATGTCGGCCACGACCGAGGCCGGCATCGGGATGTAGTCGAGCGCCTTGGCCGCATCCTGGCCCTTCGAGTAAGCCCAGGCGAAGAACTTGAGCGCCTCGCCCAGGGCGGCCGCATCGGCCGGCTGCTTGTGGACGAGGATCCAGGTCGACGCCGTGATCGGCCAGGAGGCATCGCCGGGCTGGTTGGCGAGGATCACGCCGTAGCCGGGCTGAGACTTCCAGTCGGCGCTGGCGGCACCGGCCTGGAACGACTCGGAGGTCGGCGAAACGGTCTTGCCGGCCTTGTTGATCATCTTGGTGAAGGTCAGCTTGTTCTGCTTGGCGTAGGCGTACTCGACGTAGCCGATCGAACCCTTCGTCTGGGCGACGTTGTTGGCGACGCCTTCGTTGCCCTTGGCGCCGATGCCGCCCGGCCACTGCACGGCCGTGTTGGTGCCGACCTTGGACTTCCAGTCCGCGTTCACGGCGGAGAGGTAGTAGGTGAAGTTGAAGGTGGTGCCCGAGGCGTCGGCGCGATGGACGAGCGCGATCGCGGTGCTGGGCAGCTTCACGCCCGGGTTGAGCTTGGCGATCGCCGCGTCATCCCACTTCTTGATGGTGCCGAGATAGATGCCGCTCAGCGTGGCGCCGTCGAGCGTCAGATCGCCCGGCTTGATGCCTTCGAGGTTCACGACGGGAACGATGCCGCCCATGATGATCGGGAACTGCGCGAGGCCCGACTCGTCGAGATCCTTGCCGGTGAGCGTCGCGTCGGTGGCGCCGAAGACCACGGTCTTGGCCTTGATCTGCTTGATGCCGCCGCCCGAGCCGATCGACTGGTAGTTGAGGCCGACGCCGGTGTCCTTCTTGTACTGGTCAGCCCACTTGGCGAGGACCGGATAAACGAAGGTCGAGCCCGCACCGGACAGGTCCGCGGCAGCTGCCGTCCACGACACCGCCATGGCGGCAGCCGTCGCGACGGCGAATTTCACGAGTTTCATAGGGTCCCTCCTCTGTTGAGCCCAAGGCAGTGAGGTAGGAGCGGTCGGACTCCTTTATGTGACTGAAATGTTACCGTTCAATTACACGCCGCAGAGCGGCTGAGGACAGATGGGGACAAGCAGGTCTTCCCCGAGGAAAAGGAGGGTCAGGCCGCCGGCAGGGTGACGCTGAAAACCGAGCCTTTTCCGGGCGTGCTCTGGATATCCAGCCGGCCGCGATGGCGGTTCACCACGTGCTTGACGATGGCGAGCCCCAGGCCGGTGCCGCCGAGCTGGCGGGAGCGCGCCGTATCGACGCGGTAGAAGCGCTCGGTCAGGCGCGGCAGATGAACAGGCGGGATGCCGTCCCCCTGGTCGGCCACCGCGACCGCCAGGCGCTCGGGGTCGAGGGCCTTGGCCGTCACCCGCACCGCCGTCGAGGGCTTGGAGTACTTGATGGCGTTGTCGACCAGGTTCTGGAAGACGATGGTGAGCTCATCGGCGTCGCCCAGCGCCGGCGGCAGCTCGGGAGCGATCTCGAGCTCGAGCGCCACGCCGCGCGAGGATGCCTTCAGCTGCAGCAGATCCATGACGCTCGCCAGCACGCGCTCGAGATCGACCTCGGCGTCGGGCCGGGCATGCTCGTGCTGCTCGATGCGCGAGAGCATCAGGAGATCGTCGACCAGACGGCGCATGCGGTCGGCCTGCTCGCCCATGATGCCGAGAAAGCGCTCGCGGGCGGCCTCGTCGTCGCGCGCGGGGCCGCGCAAGGTCTCGATGAAGCCCAGCAGGCCCGCAATGGGCGTCTTGAGCTCATGGCTGGCATTGGCCACGAAGTCGGCACGCATGCGCTCGGCGCGGCGCAACGCAGTGGTGTCGTGCAGCACGATCAGCGCCAGCGAACCATCAGCCGCCGCGCGCGGCAGACGGCGGGCATGGGCGATGACATCGAGCTCGGGCGCGCCCGACAGCACGATCTCGACCGCGATCTGGTCAGGCCCGACGAAATTGCCGTCGGACGTCTCCAGGAGCTGATCGATCGCGGCCAGGAGCTGCGGATGGCGCATCGCGGTCGAGAGATCGCGGTCGGTGCCCATGGGTCCCAGCAGCGCGACGGCGGCCCGATTGGTGCGTACGATGCGACGCTGGCGGTCGACGGCGATGAGCGGATCGGGCAATCCGTCGACGATCGCCTGCGCGGACGCCGCGAGATTGTCGATCGACGCGCGCTGACGCCGCCAGCCCGCGGCGAGCGTCGCGGCGGCCGACGCCAGCTCCTCCGTCGCCGGC
>DATJWN010000220.1:0-8945 GCA_035501235.1 Reyranella sp. | reverse complement strand
TCCGGCTCGCTCATGAGCGAGCCGGAGGCTCGCGGTCCGGAAGACTCAGACGAACTTTGCTCCTACCGCGAGCTTGGCGGCCGCGGCCCATTCGCCGGCGCCGACCTTCGGGCCGTCGCTGGGCTGGACGCGCGTGACCTTGATGCGGCCGTCGGGGCAGACGACGGTGAAGCCGTCGGCCGAAACCTCGACCACCTCGCCATACTTGCCGCCGATGCCCTTGGGATCCTTGGCCGGGAGCGGCGTCGCGTCGAAGACCTTCACGGTCTTGCCGTCGAGCGTCGTCCAGGCGCCGGGCACGGGATTGCAGCCGCGCACCAGAGGATCGATCTGGCGCCACGACTTGCCCCAGTCGATGCGGGCGATATCGGGCGTGGCGCGGCCTTCATAGGTCGCGAGCTTCTCGTCCTGTTTTATGCGCGGTGCTTTGCCCGCTTTCACGAGATCGACGGACTCGAGCATGGCATCGACGCCCATCGGGAACAGGCGCTTGAAGTAGACATCGCCCATCGTGTCGGTGGCGGAAAGCGGCGTCTTCTTCTGCAGGAGCACGTCGCCGGTATCGAGGCCGTTGTCGGGCCAGAAGATCGAGAGGCCGGTTTCCTTCTCGCCCAGGATGATCGGCCAGTTGATCGCCGATGCGCCGCGATAGGCGGGCAGCAGCGAGGGATGGTACTGGATCGAGCCGTGCGTGGGCACGTTCAGGAATTCTTCCGGCACGAACAAGGTGACGAACGCCATGACCTGCAGGTCAGGCTTCAGCGCCTTGAACTCTTCGACCACCTCGGGCTTGCGGTACGACGCCGGCTGGTAGACCGGCAGCTTGGCCGCGACCGCCGCCTCTTTCAGGGGATCGGCCTTCGCGCCGGGCTTTTCCGGCGCGACATAGACCGCGACGACGTCATCGCCGCGCTTGAGCAAGGCCTCGAGCACGGCCTTGCCAAAGGCCTGCTGGCCATGGACCACGATGCGCATGGGTTACTCCGCCGCCTGGGCCTTCGGTTGTTCTCCTGTCGCGCCCGACGCCTTGATCTCGGCGATCTCGCGCGGGCTGAACTTCAGCACCTTCGACAGGATCTCGTCGGTGTGCTCGCCCAGCAGCGGCGAGCGCTTCACCTCGGAGATCGAGTCGGAGAGCTTGATCGGATTGCCGACCGACAGGTACTTGCCGCGCTTGGGATGGTCGACCTCGACCACGGTGCCGGTCTCGCGAAGCGACTGCTCCTCGGCCAGCTCCTTCATCGACAGGATGGGGCCGACGGGAATGTCGAACGCGTTGCACTCGTTCATGACCTCGAACTTGGTCTTGGTCATGGTCCACTGCTCGATGCGCTCGAAGATCTGCTTCAGCCGCGGCAGGCGCGCCGGCGGCTTGGCATAGTCCGGATGGGTCTTCCATTCCGGCTCGCCGATCAGGTCGCAGATCTTCTCCCACACCGGCGCCTGGGTGATGAAGTAGATGTAGGCGTTGGGATCGGTCTCCCAGCCCTTGCACTTCAGGATGACGCCGGGTTGGCCGCCGCCCGAATCGTTGCCGGCGCGCGGCGTCGCCTCGCCGAACGGGATGTTCTGGCCGAACTGCGTGTACTCCTTCAGCGGTCCCGCCTTCAGCCGCTGCTGGTCGCGCAGCTTTACGCGGCAGAGGTTCAGCACACCGTCCTGCATGGCGCACAGCACCTTCTGGCCTCGGCCGGTGCGGTTGCGCTGCATCAGCGCGCAGACGATGCCGAGCGCAAGGTGCAGCCCGGTGCCTGAATCGCCGATCTGCGCGCCCGTCACGAGCGGGATGCCATCGAGGAAACCCGTGGTCGAAGCGGCACCGCCGGCGCACTGCGCCACGTTCTCATAGACCTTGCACTCTTCGTATGGGCCGGGGCCGAAGCCCTTCACCGAGGCCACGATCATGCGCGGGTTCCAGGAGTGGATGCGCTCCCAGGTCAGTCCCATGCGGTCGAGCGCGCCCGGCGCGAAGTTCTCGACCAGCACGTCGCAGGTCTTCACCAGGCGCTCCAGCACGTTCATGCCCTGCTTGCTCTTGGAGTCGAGCGTGATCGAGCGCTTGTTGTGGTTCAGCATCGTGAAATAGAGGCTGTCCGCGCCCGGCACGTCGACCAGCTGCCCGCGCGTGATGTCGCCCTGACCGGGACGCTCGACCTTGATCACGTCGGCGCCGAACCAGGCGAGAAGCTGCGTGCAGGTCGGACCCGACTGGACGTGCGTGAAGTCCAGGATCTTGACGCCGTCGAGAGCCTTGCCGTCCTTGCCCCAGGGCTTCTTGGACATCTTCGGAGCGGGCGCTTTCTTCGCCACCAGCTTCACGACTTTCTTGGCTGCGGGCTTCGCCTTCTTCGCAGGCTTGGCCTTCGCCTTGGTGACCTTCTTCTTAGCCATGGTCGTTCCCCTTACTTCTTCTTGAGCTTGGATTGCGGATTGAGATTGCCGATGCGGCCGCTTTCGCTGCCGGCGGCCGGATCGATCACCGCGTTGATGAGCGTGGGTCGCCCCGAGTCCATCGCCGCGTTCACCGCGCGCTTCAGCTCGTCGGGGCTGGTCGCGTTGACGCCGACGCCGCCGAAGGCCTCGATCATCTTGTCGTAGCGCGAGCCCTTCACGAACACCGTGGTTGCGGGATCGGAGCCCGCCTTGTTGACGTCGGTGCCGCGATAGATGCCGTCATTGTTGAAGACGACGATGCAGACCGGGAGGTTGTACCGGCAGATCGTCTCGACCTCCATGCCGGAGAAGCCGAACGCCGAATCGCCTTCGATGCACAGCACCTTGTTGCCGGTCTCGACGGCCGCGGCGATCGCCTGGCCCATGCCGATGCCCATCACGCCCCAGGTGCCGACATCGAGCCGCTTGCGCGGCTTGTACATGTCGATCACGCCGCGCGTCAGGTCGAGCGTGTTGGCGCCCTCGTTGACCAGGATCGCGTCGGGCCGCTCCTTGATGATGGTGCGCAGCACGCCCAGCGCGCCGTGATAGTCCATCGGATTGTTGTTGTTCATGAGACGCGGCGCCATCTTGGCGACGTTCTCCTCGCGCTTGGCCGTGACCGCGCCCATCCAGTCGGCCGGACCCTTGGTCCAGTTGCCGCCCATCTCGGCGAGCAGCGCCGCGACGCACGAGCCGATGTCGCCCACGACGGGCGCCACGATCTCGACGTTGGAGTCCATCTCCTTGGGCTCGATGTCGACCTGGATGAACTTCTTCGGCGCGTCGCCCCAGGCGCGGCCCTTGCCGTGGCTGAGCAGCCAGTTGAGGCGGGCGCCGATCAGCATCACGACGTCGGAGTCCTTCAGCACTGTCGAGCGCGCCGCTCCCGCGCATTGCGGATGCGTGTCGGGCAGCAGGCCCTTGGCCATGCTCATCGGCAGGAACGGCACGCCGCTCTTCTCGACGAAGTTCTTGATCGCCTCGTCGGCCTGCGCGTAGGCCGCACCCTTGCCGAGGATGATCAGCGGCCGCTTGGCGCCCTTCAGCACCTCCAGCGCGCGCTTGATGGAGGCGGGGGCGGGAATCTGCGCCGGCGCGGCGTCGATCACCTTGACCAGAGACTGCTTGCCCTTCTCGGCGTTCATCACCTGGCCGAACAGCTTGGCCGGCAGGTCGAGATAGACGCCGCCCGGACGGCCCGACACCGCGGCGCGAATGGCGCGCGCGATGCCGATGCCGATATCCGCCGCGTGCAGCACGCGATAGGCCGCCTTGCACATCGTCTTGGCGACGGCGAGCTGGTCCATCTCCTCATAGTCGCCCTGCTGCAGGTCGACGATCTCGCGCTCGGACGAGCCCGAGATCAGGATCATCGGGTAGCAGTTGGTCGTGGCGTGCGCGAGCGCGGTCAGGCCGTTCAGGAAGCCCGGCGCCGACACGGTGAGGCAGATGCCGGGCTTCTTCGTGAGGAAGCCCGCGATGCCCGCGGCATAGCCCGCGTTCTGCTCGTGGCGGAACGACAGCACGCGCAGGCCCGCGGCCTGCGCCATGCGGCCGAAGTCGGTGATGGGAATGCCCGGCACGCCGTAGATCGTGGTGAGCCCGTTCAGCTTCATCGCGTCGATGATGAGGTTGAAGCCGTCGGTCAGCTCCTCCTCGGTTTCCGGCGCTGTCTTGAGCGCTGCTTCTGCCATGGGTTCCTCCCGTGCTTTTCGTCAGTCCAGATAATCGACGTGCTTGGCGACATGGTCGGCGAGGCCGAGCGCATGCTGGCGCACCAGGTCCTCGGCGCGCTCGGTGTCGCGCGCCTCGAGCGCCTGGATGATGTTCATGTGATCGTGGATCGAGCGCTCGACACGGTCGTCCTCGCCGATCGTTTCGCGGCGGATCATGCGCATATGGGTGAAGAGGTTTTCGGCCAGCTTCCTCAGCGTCGCGTTGCCGCTGAGCTCGATGATCGTCTGATGGAAGTTGATGTTCACTTCCGAGTATTCGTCGAGCTTGGCGTGCAGCTTGTCGTCCTCGAAGGTCGCGAACATGCGGCGCAGCCCCGCGATATCCTGATCGCTCGCCGTCTGGGTGATCAGCCTCGCCGCCATGCTCTCGAGCGCGGCCCAGGCGGTGATCATCTCGATCACCTCGCGCTTGGTCTTGCGCACGACATAGACGCCGCGCCGCGGCACGGAGCGCACGAAGCCTTCGCGCTCGAGCTGCGCCATGGCCTCGCGTACCGGCGTGCGCGAGATGCCGAAATCCTGCGCGAGCTGGCGCTCGTCGAGGCGGATGTCTGTGCGGGAGCGATAGATGTCGGAAGAGACGATGACGTTGCGCAAGGCCTGATAGGCCTTGTCCTTGAAGGTCTCCCGACTGTCGATCGGAGACACGCTCAAGCGCGCTTCGCTCAATTTTCCTCCCGATCCCCTTGGGGCATACATTATTCATTATGCCAGAGCCGGACAAGCCAGCGGTCTGGTATGCTCGGGCCATGAATAAACCGCTGAAAGCCGAGGTCGTTTTCGACCCGTTCAACGAAAGCGCCGCGGCCTATGTGCGCGACCGGCTCTCTTATTATAACGCCGGCGTCACCGGCCGGTCGGACTACTACCCCTGCAACATTTTCCTGAAGGGGGAGAAGGGCGAGATCCTGGGCGGACTGCTGGGCTATGTCTGGGCCGATTGGCTGTTCGTGGCCATCCTCTGGGTCGATGACGGGCTACGCGGCCAGGGCTATGCGACCAGGATGATGGACGAGGCCGAAGGCTATGCCCGCGACCGCGGCTGCCATTCGGCGCATCTCGACACCCACTCCTTCCAGGCGCGGCCGTTTTACGAGAAGCGCGGCTACGAGCTGTTCGGCACGCTCGACGACTTCCCCATGGGCCACAAGAAGTTCTTCCTGAAGAAGCAACTGTGAGAAGGCGGCGGTCGGGGGGCCGGGGAGCAAAAGTCTCGGTCGTTCTTAGTTGCGATACACGACGAGATAGTAGTGACTTCCCACTGCACGAGCTTCGACGATGGGGAAATGGCATCCTGCCGCGAGAAGGTGACACGACCCTTCGTCGAGATGCAGTTGGAGAAACCGGCGATCCCGTACCGATGCGTCGGTAGAGCCAAGCTGATCGCTTTCGTCGAACCAGGTTTCCTCGAGCTCGCTGATTGCCCAGGGAGCGCCGCCTCGATATCTGTCCTTCACAAGGAGCGCCCGTGGACCTTCCCCTTCGGGGATTTGGGCCACTTCTCGATCATAACGGGACTTGGCGATCGAAAATTCCAATTGCCAGACAATCGTCCGCGTGACGCTAAATAGCGAGAGTGGACCGTAGAGTTCTGCAGCCACGATCGCGGGAAAGAGAAGCGCTACCAGAGACGCGAGCCATCGCCTTTGCACAAGGCACCAGATTGCAAAGGACACGCATGCGCAGACCCCAATGGGCGCGAGAATAACGACCGCGAGATCAGCCATGAGAAGCAGAAACCGGCCGTTGAGATGCTCGCTCGTTGGCGATGCGTTACGAAGAGCAAAACCCCCAACCACGAGTGCAAGCGATAGCGCAGCGGTGCCCAAGGATAATGCGAGGGCAGGTGCGACACTGGGCTGCCGCAGTAACCTCATTTCTCGATCAGCTCTCTCAACTTTTTGTCGATCGCGAGCATGTCGGACCAGCTCTGGCGCTTGCTGGCGGGCGTGCGTAGCAGATAGGCGGGATGGAAGGTCGGCATCGTCGGAATCTCCGTGCCGTCGGCCAGGCGATAGGTCACCCATTTGCCGCGCAGCCGCATGATGCCTTCGGTCGTGTCGAGCACGGCCTTGGCTGAGGTGCCGCCGGCCAGCACCAGCAGCTTGGGCTTGGCGAGCTCGATGTGGCGGCGCGTGAAGGCGAGGCACATCGCCTGCTCGGCCAAGGTCGGCGTGCGGTTGCCGGGCGGGCGCCAGAACAGGATGTTGGTGATGTAGAAGCCGCCGCTGTCGCGCTTGAGCCCGATCGCCTCCATCATGCGATCCATGAGCTGGCCGCTCACGCCGACGAAGGGCTTGCCCAGGCGATCCTCGTCGGCGCCGGGCGCCTCGCCCACGATCATGACCGGCGCGCCCGGCGTGCCGTCGGCGAACACCGTGTTCTTCGCCGTGCGCTTCAGCGCGCAGCCCTCGAAGGCGCGGATCGCGGCTTCCAGCTCGGCGATCGTCTTGCAGCCGGCGGCGAGCGAGCGCGCATCCTCGACGAGCTGCGGCGATTCGATGGGCACCGGCGCGCGCGTCGGCATCGGCGTGGCAGGCCTGATCGGCGTGGGTGCTTGTACGGGCGCGACGGCAGCGGGGGCCGGCGCCGGTGCCGCGAAGCGGTCGACAGGTTCCTCGCCGATCGCCTCGTCGACGCCCTGGTCGACGTGCCATTGCAGCAGCGCGACCAGCTCCTCGCGTGAGACAGAGGTCTCGATCACCTAACGAAGGCTCTGCATGAAGGCGGCCAGGATCGGTGACCACATCGCGGCATCCTGGTGGCTCGCCATGTGGCCCTTGTCCGACGGCATCTCGACATAGGTGAGATCGACGCCCGCCTTGCGCATGGCGAGTGCGTGGGCGGCGCAGTCGGTGATGTCGAACAGCTTGTCGGTCTTGGAGATGACGTAGAGAACCTTGGTCTGCTTCAGCTTGTCGTACTGGTTGGTGATGTCGAAGCCGTCGATGGCACGACGCAGCGTCACCAGCGAATGGCCGTCATAGATCTTGGCCCAGCTTTTGGCCGCGACCTTGGCATCGGCTTCTTTCGCGCCGTAGTTCAGCAGCGTCTCGTAGCGGATCTGCTCGAGCACGCCCGGGATGCCGCCATTCTCGTAGTACCAGCCGCCGTTCCAGTTGGGATCGCCGGCGAGCCGCTTCTGCAACGCCTCCAGTCCGCCGAGCCGTCCCGGCGCGCGCGGCGCGGTCACGGAGGCCGCGATCCCTTTCATGAATCCCGGGAAGGAGGCGGCCCACTGGAACGACTGGAAGCCGCCCATCGACGGGCCGACCACGGCAACCAGGCCCTTCAGCCCGAACGAATCGACCAGCAGCTTCTGGCTCGCCACCATGTCGCGCAGGGTGATCTCGGGGAAAGTCGGGCCGTAGGGCTTTTTCGTGCGGGGATCGATCGCATTGGGCCCGCTGCTGCCGTGCGCGGAACCCAGCGCATTCACCGAGATGACGAAGTGTTTATCGGTGTCGATCGCCTTGCCGGGACCGATCAGCCCGTCGAACCAGCCGGCCGCACCCGGTGTGACGCCGCGCCCTTCCTTGCCCGATGCGTTCTTTGCCGCGGCGTGGTGGCTCGATGTGTAGCCGTGCACCACGAGCACCGCATTGTCCTTCGCAGGGCTCAGCGTGCCGTAGGTTTCGTAGGCGAGTTCGAGGACGGGAAGCGTTTGGCCACTTTCCAGCCTGAATTCGCGGGCAGAGAAAAGCTTGCTTTCGATGTTCGTCAGGTCAGCCATGGGTGGTGATTTGACCCCTGTCAGGCTATCTAATCCATCGGGAAAACGTGTTGCACAGCGAGACGAATAAGATGGCACGCGAAGCGATGGAATATGACGTGGTGATCGTCGGCGGCGGCCCGGCCGGGCTGTCGGCGGCGATCCGCCTGAAACAGCTCGCGGCCGAGCGCAACCATGAAGTCTCAGTATGCGTGCTGGAGAAGGGCTCGGAGATCGGCGCCCACATCCTGTCCGGCGCGGTGATCGATCCGATCGGCCTGAACGAGCTCATTCCCGACTGGAAGGAGAAGGGCGCGCCGATCGAGACGCATGTCACGGACGACCAGTTCCTGTTCCTCAGCAAGGATAAAGCCTTCCGCTTCCCCAACTTCCTGCTGCCGCGGTTGATGAACAACCACGGCAACTACATCGTGAGCCTGGGCGAGGTCTGCCGCTGGCTGGCGCAGCAGGCCGAGGCGCTGGGCGTCGAGATCTATCCTGGCTTCGCCGCCGCCGAGGTGCTCTACAACGAGGACGGCTCGGTGAAGGGCGTCGCCACCGGCGACATGGGCATCGCCAAGGACGGCCATCACAAGGACAGCTACACGCCGGGCATGGAGCTGCATGCCAAGTACACGCTGATCGCCGAGGGTGTGCGCGGCTCGCTGGCCAAGATGCTGTTCGCCAAGTTCGACCTGCGCGCCGGCGTCGATCCGCAGAAGTTCGGCATCGGCATCAAGGAACTGTGGCAGGCGGATCCGGCCGCCTTCAAGAAGGGCCTAGTGGTGCATTCTCAGGGCTGGCCCCTGTCGGAGACCGGCAGCCAGGGCGGCTCCTTCATGTACCACTTCGGCGACAACCTGGTCGCCATCGGCTTCGTCATCCACCTCAGCTACGAGAACCCGTACCTCTCGCCGTTCGACGAGTTCCAGCGCTTCAAGACCCATCCCGAGGTCGCCAAGTACCTGAAAGGCGGCAAGCGGCTGGTCTACGGCTCGCGCGCCATCAACGAGGGCGGCGTGCAGTCGGTGCCAAAGCTCACCTTCCCGGGCGGGGCGCTG
>DATJWN010000219.1:0-2596 GCA_035501235.1 Reyranella sp. | reverse complement strand
GGGCCTGCGCGACTTCGACCGCGCGATCGAGCAGGCGGCGGAAGGGCTGGGCGCCAGCCGCTGGCGCACGTTGTGGCGCATCACGCTGCCGCTCCTGCGGCCGAGCCTCGTCTCGGCGGGCCTGCTCGCCTTCATCTCGTCCTTCGACGAGCTCGTGGTGGCGATGTTCCTCGCCGGGCCGAACATGACTCTGCCCAAGAAGATGTTCGACAATATCCTGATGGAGATCGATCCCACCATCGCCGCCGTCTCGGTGATGCAGATCCTGCTGGTGACGATCGTGCTGGTCCTGATCGCCCGATTCGGGCGCGGTCTCCGGGGCAGCGCGCGTTAAGGAGAGTTCGATGGCCGACAGCGTCTTCCACAGGGACTTCAAGACCATGCCGTGGTGGTGGGAGTGGTGGCATCCCACCAACGAGCTCTCCCAGGATCCGCCGCGCAAGTCCGACGTCGTGGTGGTCGGGGCGGGCTATGGCGGCCTGTCGACGGCACTCGAGCTCGCGCGCTCGGGCGTCGAGGTCACGGTGCTGGAGCGCGGCGAGTTCGGCGTCGGCGCCTCGACGCGCAACGGCGGCGGCGTGAGCGGCGGCACGACCATGGGCAAGGGCTTCTCCGGCCAGGGCGTCGGCGGCAACGCCGAGGCCTGGAAGAAGATCATGGAGCGCATGCTGGCCGACGCCGCCGATTCACTGACCCAGATCGAGACGGTGATCCGCCGCGAGAACATCGACTGCTATTGGCGCATGAACGGCCGCTTCAGCGGTGCCTTCACGCCGCGGCACTATGCCGAGCAGGCGGCCAAGGTCGGCACCTACAACAACAATGCCGGTTTGGGCACCTACATGGTGCCGCGCGAGAAGCAGCGCGAGGAGATCGCGTCGGACTATTACTACGGCGGCATGGTCGTGGAGCGCACGGGCCAGCTCCATCCGGCGCTCTACTATGGCGGCCTCCTGAAGGCCGCGAGCCGTGCCGGCGCGAGGCTCTGCGCGCAATGCGACGCCGAGAAGATCGAGCGCAAGGGGGGAGGATTCACCATCCTCACCAACAAGGGCCCGATCGAGGCGCGCGAGGTGGTGATCGCGACCAACGGCTACACGACCGATCTCACGCCCTATCTCAGGCGCCGGCTGATCCCGGTGGCGAGCCACATCATCGCGACGGAGGAATTGCCCGAAGACCTGGTGCAGAGCCTGATCCCCAAGAACCGCGTCGTGAGCGATACCAAGCGCGTGCTCTGCTACTACCGCCAGTCGCCGGACAAAAAGCGGGTGATCTTCGGCGGCCGCGCGCGCTTCACGCAGGTGCCTCCCGAGGTGAGCGCGCCGATCCTGCACCGCTACATGTGCGAGCGCTGGCCGCAGCTCAAGGGCACGAAGGTGACGCATGCCTGGACCGGCAACGTGGCCTTCGCCTTCGACTATCTCCCGCACATGGGAACGCAAGCCGGCATGCATTACCTGATGGCGTGCAACGGCTCGGGCGTGGCGATGATGAGCTATCTCGGCTACCAGACCGCGCGCAAGATCGCCGGCGGGTCGAACCAGCCGGCGAATGCTTTCGATGAGCGGGAATTTCCCACCGTGCCGTTCTATTCGGGCAATCCGTGGTTCTTGCCCCTGGTCGGCGCCTGGTATCGCGCGCGCGATTGGTGGGATCGCGCGCGCGCGTAACCCTATCTGTCCGACACCAGGCGCTCGCGGCCGAGCTCGGTCACGCCGAGTCCGGCTTCGGACTCGGTGAGGAGCCCCAGATCGAGGAGGCGCTTGCGATGCTCCTCGGGCAGGTCCTTGAGTGCGCCGTCCGACACGCCGCGCAGCGACGCCAGCTGGGCCTGGGAAAGCGGCGCAACAAGGCCGCGCGGCATCTCGCGAGGATCGCGAGCCATGATCAACCTCCTGTATTTGATGGCCCGTCAACGCGGGGCAACGCAGGAAGTTGAAAGTGTTATTCCTGGGGCAGGGAGGAACTGCCGCCGAATCGGCCCAATTCCCCTAGCTCTGGTGTCTCAATCGGCGTCGACGGCCCGCAGCATTCCCGGCGCATCGAGCAGCGATATCAGCGTGTGCTCCAGCGCCTCGGCCTCGATGGGCTTTTGCAGGACCGGGATGTTGGCGTAGCGCCGGTCGATGCTGTCGCGCTGGTAGCCGGTCAGGAAAATGAACGGCACGCCGTGGGCGATCAACAGATCGGCGAGCGGTTCGGCGAGCGTGCCGTTGAGATTGAAATCGACGACCGCGCCGTCGAAGCGCTCATTCTTGGCGAGGGCGATGGCGTCGGCCAGCCGCGGGCAGGGCCCGATCACGATCGCGCCGAGGCTCTCCAGGATCTTCTTGGTCATCATGCCGATCAGGAACTCATCCTCGACCATCAGCAGGCGGCGGCCGGCGAGGCTGAGCGTGCGTTGTGGCCTGGCCTCCTTGGGCGTCGGCTCGGCGATGGGCTCGGCGAGCTCGGGATTGACGATCTGCGCGCGCGGAATGGAGAGGCTGCAGTGCAGCCCCTCGGGGCGCCAGTCGAAGCGGACGCCGCCCCGGAACTGCTCCTCGATGCTGGAGCGCACGATCGAGAGGCCGAAGCCCAGCAGCTTCGGCGC
>DATJWN010000218.1:0-28207 GCA_035501235.1 Reyranella sp. | reverse complement strand
CCTGACGCGCGGGCTCTTCACCTTCATGACCATGAAGTAGGCGATGCAGTAGCCGAGGACTCCGGTGACCGCCATCAGGATCGCGGTATGCGCGACCGTCGAGACGGCGAGCTCGATGTAGGTCTTGTTGGCGAAGAACCGGCTGTAGTTGTCGAGGGTGAGCGGACTCGCGGGCGAGAACTTGCGGCCGCCCCACAGCGACACCCAGGCCAGCAGCGCGATCGGCACCACCACGACGCCCAGCATCCAGGCGGCGGCCGGCACGGCGAGCCAATAGCTCGCGGGCGAGCGCACCCGGATGGTGCTCATGACGATGCGCCGTCGTGCAAGACGCAGTCTTCGATCGACCAGCCGAGCACGACCGACTCGCCGGGCGCGATGCGCGCGGCGTTGGCGCCGAACTGGTCGACCTTCAGGACTTCGCCGTCGATGCGCTCGAAGACATGCCGACGCACCGCGCCCAGATACTCGACGGCCGTGCACCGCGCCGTGAGACGATTGACCCGACTCTCGGCGGGCGCATCCACGATCAGCTCGGCGCGCACGGAAAAGGAGACGTTGGTGCCGTGCGGCGGCGGCACGCCCTCGCAGGGCACGATGAAGGCGCCGACGGCGGTCTTGACCCGCAAGCGGCCGGGCAGGCGCTCCAGCACGCTGCCGTGGAAGACGTTGTTGCCCTGGATGAAGTTCGCGACGAAGGCCGTCGCCGGGCGCTGCAGGATCGATTCGGGCGAGCCCTGCTGCTCGATGCGCGCGTGGTTCATCACCACGACGAGATCGCCGAGCGAGAAGGCCTCGTTCTGGTCGTGCGTCACCCAGATGAAGGAGATGCCGGTGCGCTGCTGCAGGGCCTTGAGCTCCAGCATCACCGTCTCGCGCAAGGAATAGTCGAGCGCGCCGATCGGCTCGTCGAGCAGCAGCAGCCGCGGCTCGGTGATCATGGCGCGGGCGAGCGCCACCCGCTGGCGCTGGCCGCCCGACAGGCTGCCCGGCTTGCGGTCGGCGAGCCCGGCGATCTCGAAGGTCGTCAGCACCTGCCGCACGCGCTCGGCGATCATGGCCCGGGGCTTCTTCAGCATCTCGAGCCCGAAGCCCACGTTCTTGGCCACGGTCATGTGCGGGAAGAGCGCGAAATCCTGGAACATCATGGCGATGTCGCGCTGCCAGGGCGGATCGCGCGTCGCCTCCCTGCCGCCGATCAGGATGTCGCCGTCGTCCGGCTCCTCCAGCCCCGCGACGCAGCGCAGGGTCGTCGTCTTGCCGCAGCCCGACGGTCCCAGCAGGCAGACGAACTGGCCCTTGGCGATCTTGAGCGAGAGGCCGTCGACCGCCGTGAAGTCGCCGTAGCGCTTGCGCAACCCGCGCAGCTCGAGATCGAGCTGCGGCCTCGCCGCGACCTCGACAGGCTGGGCGAGCGAATCCATCTAGGCCGCCACGGCGAGGTTCCGTCGGCTCTTCATCAGCGGCTGGATGCGCTGGCCGAACTGCTCGACGCCGATCACGAAGTCGTCGAAGGTCAGCATGACGCCGGCCAGGCCTTCGATCTCGGCCATCTCGTCGAGCAGGCGCGCGATGGTGGCGTAGGATCCGATCAGGCGAGAACCGCCGAAGGGAATGCCTTCGCGGCGGCGGATGCGGCCGGCGGTGGAATTCTCCGCGGCGAACTTGTCGGCACCGGCCTGGGCGCGGCTCCATTCGACCGCCTCATGGTCGGTGCCGGCGACATAATGCTCCCACTTGGCCATCGCGGCCTCGTCGGTCTCGTCGGCGATGATCATGGTGAGGGCGAGCGCCTTGGTGCTGGTGCCGGCGGCGGCCGATTGCGCCTTGAGCCGCGTCACGGCATCGGCACTGTCGCGCGGATCGTTGATCTTCCCCGCGCCGCTGCAAAAGTTGTAGGCGCAGAACCTGGAAGCGAAGGCGATGCCGGCATCGCTGGTGCCGGCGCAAATCAGCGGGATCTGCCGCGACGGCAGCGGGCCCAGGCGACAATCGTTCATCGTGTAGAACTTGCCCTTGAGATCGGATCGGCCGGTCGCCCACAGCTCCTGCATCACGGTGGCGTACTCGGCGAGCGCGTCGTAGCGATAGCGATAGTGATCGTCGCCCGGCCACAGGCCCATCTGGTCGTATTCGGCCTTCTGCCAGCCGGTCACCAGATTGACGCCGAAGCGGCCGTGGCTGATCGAATCGATGGTCATCGCCATGCGCGCGCACAGCGCCGGCGGCAGCGTCAGCACGGCGACGGTGGCGTAGAGCTCGATACGCGAGGTGATCGAGGCCAGGCCCGCCATCAGCGTGAAGGATTCGAGATTGTCGTCCCAGAAGCGCGAGGGCCCGCCGAAGCCGCGCAGCTTGATCATCGAAAGGGCAAAGTCGAAGCCGTAACGCTCGGCGCGCAACACGATCTCGCGGTTGAGATCGAAGCTCGGCGTATATTGTGGCGAGGTCGACGAGATCAGCCACCCATTGTTGCCGATGGGAATGAACACGCCGATTTCCATGCGATACTCCGCGGTGGACGACCGCTATTTCGCAGCAACAGGCATGCCAATGGAGGTTGATCGTCCTTCGAGGCGCGGCACCGCGTCGAGCAGCGCGCGCGTGTAAGCGTGTGACGGCTTCGCAAACAACGGCTTGGTCGCGCCGATCTCGACGATGCGGCCGAGATGCATGATCGCGACGCGATCCGACAGGCGCTCGACCACGGAGAGGTCGTGGGAAATGAACAGATAGGTGAGGGAAAATCTTTCCCGCAACTCCAGCAGTAAATTGAGCACCGTCGCCTGCACCGACATATCGAGGCCCGAGGTCGGCTCGTCGAGGATGAGCACGCGCGGCCGGAGCAACAGGATGCGCGCGAGTGCCACGCGGCGGAGCTGGCCGCCGGAGAATTCGTGCGGATAGCGCCGGCCCCAGGCGGGATCGAGGCCGACCGCCGCCAGCATCTCGGCGACGCGATCGACACGCTCGGCCGCCGAGCGCACGCCATGGATCAGCAGGCCTTCGGCCAGCGTGCGGCCGATGCTCCACCACGGATCGAGGGCCGCGCCGGCATCCTGATGGACGTACTGGATGTCGCGGCGCGCCCGGCGGGCGGCTTCAGGTGCCAGTCCGCTCACCGTCGTGCCGTCGAGCCGGATCTCGCCCGAGGTCTCTCGTTGCAGGCCGAGCAGGGTCCGGCCGAGCGTCGTCTTGCCGCTGCCCGACTCGCCCACCAGCGCGAGGATCTCGCCCTGCCCCAGCTCGAAGCCGACGCCATCGACCGCGCGCACCGGCGGCACGTTCCTGACGAGCAAGCCGCGGCGGCCGCCGACCATCACCGTGAGATCGTGCACCTCGACGATGGGCTTCATGTGAATTGCACGCAGCGCACCTGGGCACCTGACGGCGCTCGCCCCAGTCCCGGCCGCACGTCGCAGCCCGCACGCACATCGGCGCAGCGCGGCGCGAACAGGCAACCGGCCGGCCGCGCCAACGGCGACGGCACGAGACCCGGAATGCCGACAAACGACGTCGCGCGATCCGGATGGCAGGCGAGCAAGGCGCGTGTGTAGGGATGACTCGGCGCCCGAAGGATCGTCTGCACCGGCCCCGCTTCGACGGTCTGGCCGGCATAGATCACGCAGAGATCGTCGCAGAGCTCGGCGACGACGCCGAAATCGTGGGTGACGAACAGAAGCGACAGGTCGAACTCGCTCACGAGCTCGCGCAGCAGCAGCAGGATCTGGTGCTGGGTCGTGACGTCGAGCGCGGTGGTCGGCTCGTCGGCGATCACCAGTCGCGGCGCGCAGGAGAGCGCCGCCGCGATCAGCAGCCGCTGGCGCTGGCCGCCCGAGAACTGGTGCGGATAGCGCTCCAGCGCGTTCTCCGGATCGGGCACCTGCATGCGCCTGAGCAACATGACCAGGCGGGCGATGTGATCGCGCCGCGTGCCCGGCGCATGCCAGCGCATCACCTCGAGAAGCTGCGTGCCGACCTTGAACACCGGATTGAGGGCGAGCAGCGGATCCTGCGGGATGAAGCCGATGCGGCTCGACCGCACCTGGCGGTTCAACTCGCGCTCGGAAAAGACCAGGAGGTTCTCGCCCTCGAACCAGATCTCGCCGGCCTCGACCGTCGCGCCTTTGGGCAGGATGCCCATCACGGCGCGGATCAAGGTCGACTTGCCGCAACCCGACTCGCCCACCACGCCCAGGATGCGGCCGCGCTCCAGCTTCAGCCCGACATCGTCGAGCACCTCGGCGCGGCCTTCGTCGGTGCGGATCGTGACCTTGAGGCCGCGAACGTCGAGGACAGGGATCATCGCGATCGCCGGATGCGGGGATCGACCAGGTCACGCAAGCCATCGCCCAGCAGGTTGAAGCCCATCACGGTGATCAGGATGGCGAGCCCCGGGAAGGTCGCGTACCACCAGGCGCGCGGCAGGTAGAGACGGCTCTCCGCGATCGCCAGTCCCCAGTCGGGCGCGGGCGGCGTCGCGCCCATGCCGAGGAAGCCCAGCACGGCTGCCACCAGGATGGTGAAGCCGAGGCCAATGGTGGCGCGCACGATCACCGGCGAGATGGCGTTGGGCAGGATGTGGAGGAAGACGATGCGGCCGGTACCCGCGCCCACGCCGCGCAGGGCATCGACGAAGAGCGATGAGGAAAGCCGCCGCGTCTCGCCATAGACGATGCGGGTGAAGAACGGCCAGTAGGTGAGCGACAGCGCCAGCATCGCGCTTTCGAGCGACGGCGACATGAGCTGCGCCAGCGCGAGCGCCAGCACGAGCTGCGGAATGGCGAGCACGATGTCGGTGATCCTCATGATCGTCTCCGACAGCCAGCCGCCGCGATAGCCCGCAAGCAGGCCGAGCGGCACGCCGATCAGCATGGCGACGCCCACCACGGTGAGCGCGATGGCAAGGGCCCCGCGCGCGCCCAGGATCACGCGGCTGTAGATGTCGCGGCCGAGATTGTCGGTGCCGAAGGGATGGCCGTTGCCCGGCGGCTTCAGCCGCTGCAGCAGGTGCGAGGCCGAGGCGTCGCCCGGATAGGGCGCGATCAGCGGCCCCAGGACCGCGACCAGGATCACGAGCAGCACGATGGCGAGCCCCAGCATCGCCGGTACGTCGCGCGCGAGCTTCCTCAGGATCGGCTTCACGCCCGCTCCATCAGGCGGGGATCGAGCAGGCCGTGCACCACGTCGACCAGGATGTTCACGGCGGCATAGACGGTGCCGACCAGCAGCGTGACGGCCAGCATGACCTGGCGGTCGCCGGTCAGGATCGCCTGCACCGTGTAGCTGCCGATGCCGGGCCAGTCGAAGATCGATTCGACCACCACGCCGCCCGCGATCAGGCCGCCGAACAGAAGGCCGATCTGCGTCACCGTCGCGGTCACCGAGTTGCGCAGCACGAACAGCCAGACGAGCCGCGTCCATCGATAGCCCATGGCGCGTTCGTAGAAGACGAAGTCCTGCTGCAAGGTGTCGAGCACGCCCGCGCGCGTGAAGCGCACGATGGTGGCGAGCCCGCCCAGGCTCAGGGTCACCGCCGGCAGCACGAGATGGCGCAGATGGTCGACGAACACATCCCAGCGGCCGGCGATCAGGGCGTCGAGCAGCATGAAGCCGGTGAGCCGCGGCGGGCGCGTCATGGTCGAGGCGAGATCGCCACGCAGCGGCAGCCAGGCAAGATCCATGGCGAAGAAGAGCTGCAGCATGATCGCGAACCAGAAGGCGGCGACCGCGATGCCCATCACCGAGACCAGCCGCAGCAGATAGTCGACCCAGCTATTGTGCTTCACTGCGGCCACGACGCCGAGCGGCACGCCCAGCCCGATCGAGAGCAGAAGCGCGGCGAAGGTGAGCTCGAGCGTCGCCGGCAGGCGCTGAAAGATGTCGAGCGCCACCGGCCGGTGCGAGAAAGCCGATTCGCCGAAATCGAAATGCGCCACCCGGCCGAGATAGAGCAGGAACTGCTCCCCCATCGGGCGGTCGAAACCGTATTGCGCGCGCAGCCGCGCGATCTGCTCGGGCGTGGCGGCGTCGCCCGCCAGTGCCGCGGCGGGGTCGGCCGAGCCCGCGTGGATCAGCAGGAAGGTGACGACCAGCAGGCCCAGCAGCGAAGGCAGGACGAGCGCGCAGCGCCGCAGGACGAAGCGCGCCATCCGTCAGCCTTCGAGCGTGACCCAGCGCACCTCCGCACCCTGGCCGACGGTGCAGAAGCGGCGGCCCTTGACGCGCTTGTTGATGCCCTGGAGCTGCATGGAATTGTAGATCCAGATGTCGGGGCAGTCGGCCATGATCTGCCGGATCGCGGCCTGATAGAGCGGCGACCGTTCCTCCTGCTTGACCAGGCCGCGCGCCTTGCGGAGCAGCGCGTCGACCTCGGCATTCTTGTAGTAGGACGAAGCCTTCCAGGTGCCGTGGAACTGGCTGTCGTACATCTGGCCGACCCAGTTCTCGGGGTCGACGAAGTAGGTCGAGACCCAGTGCACCCACATGTCCGGCGTGGTCTCGGGCTTGGCCGCGGCGTTGGTCAGGTTCGACCAGATGTTGCCCACGACCTTCAGGTTGACGCCGATCTGCGCCAGATCGCTCTGGAAGAGCTGGGCGCCCTGCACGCTCTGCTCGTTCTCCGACTGCACGTGAAGCTCGAGAGGGCGCTTCATGGGCGCGCCCTCGGCGATGGCCTTGGCCATGTACTCCTTCGCCTTGGCGAGGTCGTAGTCGTAGCCCTTGGCATCCTTGGGAATGCCCCACAGCGTCTCGGGCTGCGGATAGGGATCGCGCGTGGCGTAGCCTCCCAGAATGTCCTTGATGAAGCCCATGTAGTTGAAGGCGCAGGCGAAGGCCTTGCGGGCGTTGACATTGTCGAAGGGCGGCTTGGTGTTGTTCATGCGGATCACGAAGGTCCGCATCACGACGTCCTTCTGCACATAGGCGATCTTGGAGGCATTGATCTGCTCGACCTGATCGGCCGGCAGGTTGGTGTCGGTCCAGTCGAGCGTGCCGTTCAGCAGCGCCAGGATGCGGGTCGAGGTCTCCTTGGTTGGGCGGCCCGCGATCTTGCGCACCGGCTTGGGATTGTGCTTCCAGCCGAGGAAATGGTCGTCGAAGATCTCCATGTCGAGGAATTCGAGCGGCCGGTAGCCCTCCGAGACGATCTTGTACGGACCCGAGCCCGCACCGTTCGAGGCGACATAGGCCTTACCCCAGTCGCCGTCCTTCTCATGCGCCTTCACGATCCGAGGATTGACGATGCAGACGCTCGGGATCGCAGCGAAGAACGGCGCATAAGACGTCTCGAGCTTGAAGCGCACCACGAGTTTCTCGGGCGCCGTCACGTTCTCGGGCTTCAGGATCTTGAGGAAGGCACCCGCGGGGCCGAGCGCCAGGGCCAGCACGCGGCGGAAGCTGTACACGACGTCCTCGGCCGTCATCTCGCTGCCGTCATGGAACTTGACGCCGGGGCGCAGCTTGAAGTTCCAGGTCAGTCCGTCGTCGGAGACGGTGTGGCTTTCGGCGAGCCACGGCACGAGCTCGGGCGGATCGTTCTGGTAGCGATAGAGATTGTCGTAGGTGTTGAGCATCATCGCCTGCATCGGCACGTCGTAGACCTGATGCGGGTCGAGGTTCTGCGGCAACTGGAAGCCGCTCACCAGGGTCGTGGAATCGGCGGCGCGTGCCGGAGGAAGACCACCCGCGATTGCGGTGCCGGCGGCAAGGCCGGCGAGCTGGCGACGGGTGATCCTGGGCATCATTGAGCGGCTCCTGCCAAATGGGTGAGGTGATGACGATTGACGGGCACGGGCAGCCCGAGATTTCCGCGCAGGGTCGTCGACTCGTATTCGGTGCGGAACAGGCCGCGGCGCTGCAGCTCCGGAATCACGAGGTCGACGAAGTCCTTGAGCGAGCCCGGCAGCCAGGCCGGCATCACATTGAAGCCGTCGGCCGCGCCGTCCTTGAACCAGTGCTCCATCTCGTCGGCGACCTGCGTGGGCGTGCCGATGGAGAGCACATGGCCGCGCGGACCGGCATTGGCGAGGCAGAGCTCCCACAGCGTGAGCTTGTCGCGCCGCGCCTGCTCGATCAGCAGGCGCTGGCGGCTGAGCGGACCGTTGGTGTCCGCCATCTCGGGCACCGGCCCGTCGAGCGGCAGCCTGTCGAGCCCGTGCACGCCGATCGTGTGCTCGAGGATCGAGACGCCGACCGGCTTCTGGATCAGCGACTGGAGATAGTCGTACTTCTCCTGTGCTTCCGACGCAGTGGCGGCCACCACCGGATAGAAGCCCGGCATCACCTTCACCTCGTCGGGCGAGCGGCCGAAGCGCGGCAGGCGCGACATGACGTCGGAATAGAATTCCTTGCCCTGCTCGAAGACCGTCTGCGCAGTAAAGACGATCTCGGCGAGGCGCGCCGCGACATCGCGGCCCGTCCCCGAGGCACCAGCCTGCACCAGTATCGGCCGGCCCTGCGGCGAACAGGCGACGTTGAGCGGTCCGCGCACCTGGAAGTGCTTGCCCTTGTGGTTCAGCACATGCTGCTTGGCGGCATCGAAGAAGACGCCCGACTCCTTGTCGCGGACGAAGGCGTCGGCATCCCAGCTGTCCCACAGGCCGAGCACCACTTCGGCGAACTCGATCGCGCGCTCGTAGCGATCGGAATGGCTCATATGCTCGTCGCGGCTGTAGTTCAGCGCATCCTGTTCGTTGTTCGAGGTGACGAGGTTCCAGCCCGAACGGCCGCCGCTGATCTGGTCGAGCGAGGCGAACTGGCGAGCGAGCGTGTAGGGCTCGTTGTAGGTCGTGGTCGAGGTGGCGACGAAGCCCAGGTTCTTCGTGACGGCCGAGAGTGCCGACAGGATCGTCATCGGCTCGAACTTCACGACCTTGCCCATGCGGCCGCGCACATCGGCGCTGCCGTGCATGTTGACGGCGGCCGTATCGGCCAGGAACAGGAAGTCGAACTTGCCGCGCTCGGCGAGCTGCGCGGTCTCGACCACCTCGGCGAAGCTGGTCCCTGAGTTGAAATGTGCCTCGGGATGGCGCCAGGCGGCGACGTGCTGTCCTGTCTCGTGCACGAAGGCGCCGAGATGCATCATGCGTTTGGTGGTAGCCATCCCTCACTCTCCGGGTTTGCAACGCGGAGCGGGAAGTCTAACGCAAGTCCCATGCCATGGCTGGCGGCTTTACCGCCAGCACACGCAGATTTAACGAAAGGCTAGAAGCCTCAGGCGGCCAGCGCCTCGAGCTTGGCCAGCTCCTCGGCGATCTGCACGGCGTTCCAGGCCGCGCCCTTCAGCAATTGGTCGCCCGCCACGAACAAAGCGAGCCCGTTGGGGCTCGACAGATCGCGGCGGATGCGGCCGACATGCACGTCGAGATCGCCGCTCGCCTCCAGCGGCATCGGGAAGTGATTGGCCTTGGGATCGTCGACGATCTTGATGCCGGGCGAGCGGCCGAGCAGCGCGCGCGCCTCCTCGGGCGACATCGGTGCCGCGAGCTCCAGCACGATCGATTCCGAATGCGCGCGCAGCACCGGCACGCGGATGCAGGTCGGCACGATCGGAAGCTCCGGCGCGTGGAACATCTTGCGCGTCTCTTCGACGACCTTGTTCTCTTCCTCGTTGTAGCCGTTCTCGGCCACCTTGGTGTTGTGCGAGAAGACGTTGAAGGCGATCTGGTGCGGGAACACCGAATGGGTGATCTCCTTGCCTTCGGCGTACTCGTGCGTCTGGTCCTCGAGCTCGCGCATCGCCGCGGCCCCCGCGCCCGACGCCGACTGATAGGTCGAGACCACGATCTTGCGGATGCCGACGGCCTGCTGGATCGGCCAGATCGCCGTGGCGAGGATCGCCGCCGTGCAGTTGGGGTTGGCGATGACGCCCTTGTGCTTACGCAGGTCGCCGGGGTTCACCTCCGGCACGACCAGCGGCGTGTTGGGATCCATGCGGAAGGCCGACGAATTGTCGATCACGACCGCGCCCGCGGCCTTGGCCGCCGGCACGAACTCGCGGCTGCGCGTGGCGCCGGCCGAGAAGAAGGCGATGTCGACGCCCTTGAACGCCGCCGCCGTCAGCTCCTCGACCTTGTAGGGCTTGCCTTTGAACTCCAGGGTCTTGCCGGCCGAGCGCTGGGACGCCAGCAGCTTCAGGCTGGCGACGGGGAAGTTGCGGCGTTCGAGAACGCGCAGGATTTCGACGCCGACGGCGCCGGTTGCGCCGACCACGGCGATGTTCTGAGGCCTCATGTTCCTGGACTTTCGATGAGCAAAAACGCTGGCCGGCATTCTATCCGGCCCTATGATGGGCACAACTAGAACGGGCCTAATAGGCCGCAATAAATGGCCTAAGGGAGGCTAACGTCTTGAGGCGCAATGTATAGTTACATCGCCCGCAGGCTGGCGTTCGGGACGCTGACCGTGGTCGGCGTGTCGATCATGGTGTTCGTCATCATGCGCATCCTGCCGGGCGATCCGCTGGTGGCGATCTTCGGGATGGAGGGCTTCACCAAGCTCACCGATGCGCAGCGTGCGGCCTACATGCATGACCTCGGCCTCAGCGACCCGCTGTGGATGCAGTACCTCGCCTGGGCCAAGACGATCGTGCAGGGCAATTTCGGCCACTCCTTCTTCCGTGCCGAGAGTGTCGGCGAGATGCTGGCGCGGCGCGGGCCGATCACCGCGGAGATCGCCATCCTGTCGGTCATCCTGTCGTGGATCGTCGGCATTCCGGTCGCGATCGTGAGCGCGCTGAAGCCCAACACCGCGGCCGACAGCGCCGCCCGCTTCCTCAGCATCCTGTTCCTCGCCATACCCGGCTTCTGGGTCGGCATGCTGATCGTGCTCGGCCTGCTCTTCTGGTTCGGCTATCGCGCGCCGCTCACCGGCGCTTCGCTGTTCGCCGATCCCTGGGCCAACTTCGAAGTGGTGATCGGCCCCGCCGTCGTGCTCGGGCTCGGCCAGGCCGCCTACATCGCCCGCATGGGCCGCTCGGCGCTGCTCGAGGTGATCCGTGAGGACTACGTGCGCACCGCCCGCGCCAAGGGGCTGAATCGCAAGCTGGTGATCGCCTGGCACGCGCTGCCCAACGCGCTCCTGCCGGTGATCACGCTGTCGGGGGTGCTGATGGGGCTGGTGCTGGCGGGCTCGATCCCCGTCGAGCGCGCCTTCGCGACACCTGGCCTCGGCTTCGCCATGTTCACCGCGGTCAGCGAGCGCGACATCTTCGTGATGCAGAACCTGGTGTTCCTCTATGCCGCGGTGTTCGTGCTGCTGAACATCGCGATCGACGTCACCATCGCCGTGCTCGATCCCAGGATTCGCCTCAGATGACAGCAACGATCACCGGGCCCATCGCCCCGCCGTCGCGCCTGAGCACTGCCTGGCGCGGTATCGCGAGCCTCTTTCGGCGCGCGCCTCTGTCGGCCTTCTGGGGCGTGATCGCGGCGGTGATCATCGCCATGGCGATCGCGGCGCCCGCGGTCGCGCCCTACCCGCCCATCAAGGCCGACTTCCGCGCCATGCAGAAGCCGCCGTCGGAGAAGCACTGGTTCGGCACCGACCAGGTCGGCCGCGATACGCTGAGCCGCGTCATCTACGGCAGCCGCGCCTCGCTCACGGTGGCGTTCGGCGCCGTGCTGTTCGGCACCACGGTTGGCGCGCTGTGGGGGCTGGCCTGCGGCTATTTCGGCGGCCGCTTCGACATGGTGAGCCAGCGGCTGATCGAGTTCCTGCAATCCTTTCCCGACCTGATCCTGGCGATGGCCATCGCCATGGCGCTGGGCGGGGGCATCACGACGGTGATCGTGGCCATCGCCATCACACGCATCCCGTTCGGAGGGCGCGTCATCCGCGCCGTCGTGCTGTCGCTCAAGGAGATGCAATACGTCGAGGCCGCGCGCGGCATCGGCGCCGGCCATGCCCGCATGATGTTCCGCCACATCCTGCCGCAATGCGTGGCGCCCTACCTGATCCTCGCCACCACCCATCTCGGCGTCGCCATCGTGATCGAGGCTTCGCTCGGCTTCCTCGGCGTCGGCATCCCGCCGCCCGAGCCCACCTGGGGCAACATGCTGTCCGACGCACTGAACGCGGGTCTCGTGCCGCCCTGGTGGCTGGTGCTGTTCCCGGGCGTCGCGATCACGCTCACCGTGCTCGCCTTCAACCTGCTGGGCGACGGCATCCGCGACCTGCTCGACCCGCGTCTCAGGGGTTCCGTATAGGAGTCTCACCCCCCTGAGACCGATCCGATGCCGATGGCATAAGGCTTTTAGCCCCGAGTCTCAGAGTCTCACCACCCCCCTCGGCTAAGTGGTTGATAATCCACGAAAGACTGAAAAAGCGCGTTATCGCCATACTCCGATTTCATGTTCCTCCCCCCTCCCCCCGCCCCCTTGGCGGAGAGGCTGGGTGAGGGGGTCATGTCCCGCGACAATTACGATAGCCAACGAGCACGCGAACTGCGTCGCGATGGCAGCCGAGCAGAACGCAAAGTGTGGGAGCCCTTGCGTGATCGCCGGATCGCCGACGCCAAATTTCGGCGGCAACATCCAATCGGTGCTTATTTCCCGGACTTCGCCCGCATCTCGCGCAAGCTCGTGATCGAAGTCGACGGCGAGCACCATACCTTTCAGCAGGAAGCTGATGCCCGGCGTACCGCCATGATGGAGTGCGAGGGATGGCGCGTTGTCCGCTTCTGGGCGAACCACGTTGTCGAGAATCCGGATGGTGTTTGGGAGGAGATAGAGCTTCTGCTTAAGGAGCAGCCCCCTCACCTAGCCTCTCCCCCCGAGGGGAGAGGAACATGAAGGTTCAGTTCCCCAAAGGAAACTTCACGCCGTCGTCGTGGAGATGGCAGGCGGCAACGTGGCCGGGGACGACCTCGCGCAGCGCCGGCGCCTCGACCTTGCAGCGGGCCATGGCGTAGGGGCAGCGGGCGTGGAAGTGGCAGCCCGAGGGCGGGTTGATCGGGCTCGGCACGTCGCCTTTCAGGATCACCCTCTTGCGGCCGCGCGCGGACGATTTGGGAATCGGCACGGCCGACAGAAGCGCCTCGGTGTAGGGATGCAGCGGCATCTCGAACAGGCTCTTGCGGTCCGTGAGCTCGACGATGCGGCCGAGATACATCACCGCGACGCGATGGCTGATGTGCTCGACCACGGCGAGATCGTGCGCCACGAACAGGTAGCTGAGGCCGAACTCGTCTTGCAGGTCCATCAGCAGATTGATGATCTGCGCCTGGATCGAGACGTCGAGCGCCGACACGGGCTCGTCGCCCACGATGAGATCGGGATTGAGCGCCAGCGCTCTGGCGATGCCGATGCGCTGGCGCTGGCCGCCGGAGAATTCGTGCGGATAGCGCGCGGCTGATTCCGGCCGCAAGCCCACACGATCGAACAGGCTCGCGACCTTCTCGCGCCGTTCGGCGGTCGTGCCGACCTGATGCACCACCATCGGCTCGCCCACGATCTCGCCTGCGGTCATGCGCGGGTTCAGCGAGGCGTAGGGATCCTGGTAGATCATCTGCATGCGCCGCCGGTAGGGCAGCAGGCGCTCGCCTTCGAGATGGGTGATGTCCTCGCCGCCCACCTTCACCGTGCCGGCGGTCGGCTCGAGCAGGCGGAGCAAGGTGCGGCCCACCGTCGACTTGCCGCAGCCGCTCTCGCCCACCAGCCCCAAGGTCTCGCCCTTGGCGATCGAGAAGGAGACGCCGTCGACTGCATAGACCTGGCCCGACACGCGCGAGAACACGCCCTTGTGGATCGGGAAGTGCTTCTTGAGATCGCTGACCTCGAGCAGCGCGCTCATGCCGCGTTCCAGCACGCGATGGCGTGGCCGGGCCGCTTTTCCTCGAGCGGTGGCGCGGCTTCACGGCATTTGTCGGTTGCCAGCCCGCAGCGCGGCGCGAAGCTGCAGCCCTGCGGGAGATTGAACAGCGACGGGACCATGCCCTTGATCTCGTTCAGCCGCGGCCGGCGCCCGTTATTGCGCCCCGCCGCATCGAGATGCGGGATCGAGCCCAGCAGGCCCGCCGTGTAGGGATGGCCCGGCCGGTCGAACAGCGCCGCCGCCGGCGCCTCCTCGACCTTGCGGCCGGCATACATCACCACGACGCGGTCGGCATTCTCGGCGACCACGCCCATGTCGTGGGTGATCAGCACGATCGCGGTGCCCGTCGTCTCCTGCAGCTCGCGCATCAGGTCGAGGATCTGCGCCTGGATGGTGACGTCGAGCGCCGTTGTCGGCTCGTCGGCGATCAGCACCTTGGGATTGCAGGAGAGCGCCATGGCGATCATCACCCTCTGGCGCATGCCGCCCGAGAGCTGGTGCGGATAGGCGTGCGCGCGCTTCTCGGGCTCGGGAATGTAGACGCGGCGCAGCATGTCGACGGCGCGATCCCACGCCTCCTTGCGCGACAGGCCCTGGTGCAGCGCGATGGCCTCGGCGATCTGTCCGCCCACCGTGTAGAGCGGGTTGAGCGAGGTCATCGGCTCCTGGAAGATCATCGAGATGTCGTTGCCGCGCACGCGCTCCATCTCGGTCTCGGAGAGGTCGAGCAGGTTGCGGCCCTCGAAGCGGATCTCGCCGCCGACGATGCGGCCCGGCGGATTGGCGACGAGGCGCAGGACCGACAGCGCCGACACGCTCTTGCCGCAGCCCGACTCCCCCACCACGCCCAAGGTCTCGCCGGCTTTCAGCGAATAGCTCACGCCGTCGACCGCACGCACGGTGCCGGCCGCGGTGAAGAAATGTGTCTGCAGGCCGTCGATCTCCAGCACCGCTGGATTCACGCGAGACTCCCTTTGAATGCTCGTGTTAGTTTTGGCCCATGAAGATGGACAAACCATCTGAGCACATTGTGCCCGGCCAGCAAAAGGCCAATCGGGAGGTAACGCCATGGACAAGGGTAAGGAGCGTTCCCGCGTAAATCGTCGTGCGTTCGTCAAAGGGGGGTCGGCCGCGCTAGGTGCGACCGTGTTCGGCATGCCGTGGTGGGCGCTGGCCCAGGGCGTGCCCAATGAATTCGACGGCACGAAATTCCAGCTCAAGGCGCCAGAGCCCAACGCCAAAACGGGTGGTGTGCTGAAATACGCCATCACCTCGCGCCTGCCGCATTTCGATTTCCATCAGTCCGGCACGATCAACAGCCTCGGCGCCCAGGGCTGCATGTACGACAACCTGGTGCGGCGCGATCCGCGCGATTCGGGCAAGACGATCATCCCCGACCTGGCGCATAGCTGGGAGATCGCCAAGGATGGCCAGACCTACACCTTCCACCTGCGCGAAGGCGTGCAATTCCATGACGGCGCGGAGTTCTCGTCGGAAGACGTCAAGGCGACCTACGACCGCATCTGCAAGCCGCCGACGGGCGTGATGATCCCGCGCTCGACCCTGTTCACGACGGTGAGCGAGATCCAGGCGCCTGACAAGAAGACGGTGATCTTCAAGCTCTCCGAGCCCCGGCCCGCGAGCTTCATGATGGCGGCCTTCGCGAGCGGCTGGAACGGCATCGTCCGCAAGAAGACGCTGGACGACAACCAGGGCAACCTGCGCCGCGTCGTCGACATCCCCGGCACCGGTCCATTCAAGAGCAAGCGCCGCGTCGAGAACGAAGTCTGGGTAATGGAGAAGAACGCCAACTACTGGAACAAGGGCCTGCCCTATCTCGACGGCATCGAGTTCTATCACGCCTTGCCGTTCTCGCCCGAGCTGGGCTCTGCGGTCCTGTCGGGGCGCGTCGACTATGCCCGCATCTGCGATCCGGTGACGATGCGCAAGGCCCAGGCGACCAAGGGGATGAAGGCCACGTCCTTCTACCAGAGCGTCATCCAGGCGACCTACATGAACAACAAGAAGAAGCCGTTGGACGATCCCAGGGTGCGCCGCGCCATCCATCTCTGTCTCGACCGGCCGGTGCTGATCGACGTCGTGAAGGATGTCTCGCCCATGATGATGGGCGGCTTCCTCTATCCCTTCTCCGACGTCGCGACACCCATCGACCAGCTGAAGAAGCGGCCGGGCTACCAGGAGGACACGACGGCCGCGATCAAGGAGGCCAAGGCGCTGATGGCCGCGGCCGGCTATGCCAACGGCTTCAAGCAGCCGCTCGACTACCTGATCCGCGACCTCGCGAGCTTCAAGCTGTGGGCGCAGGCCATCCAGGCCATGCTGCAGCAGGCGCTCGGCATCGAGATCAAGCTGCGCACGGTGGTGGAATCCGTGTGGTTCGACGACATCAAGTCGGGCAACTACGATCTCGCGATCGGCGCCGTCGTGTCGACGTTGCTCGACCCGTCGGACTATTTCAACGCCTGGTACAAGAAGGACGGGCCGCAAAACTACAGCTTCTGGGACAACAAGACCTTCAACGAGCTGCTGCCGCAGATCGACAAGGAAGTCGACACCAAGAAGCGCCTCGACCTGATCCGCAAGGCCGAGGAAGCGATGGAGCAGGATCCGCCGCTGCTGCCGGTCGCGTGGGAAAAGATCATCGACATCTGGTACGAGTATGTGAAGGGCCACAACCCGTACGAATATTTCGGCATCTACGACTGCGTACGCTTCGACACGTTCTGGCTCGACAAGGCCTAGAGCGGGAGCCTAGCCCGCGGCGGCGAGGTCGATGGCGCGGCGATACATGGTCATCGCCGCCTCGGGCGTGTTGTAGCCCGCGTGAGAGGTGAGCGTCACATTGTCGAGCTTGAGCAGCGGCTCGTCGGCCGTCACGGGTTCCTTGTTGAAGACGTCGGTCGCGTAGTGGCCGACCTGGCCTGAGCGCAGCGCCTCGATCAGCGCCGCCTCGTCGACCACGCCCGCGCGCGCGGTGTTGACGAGGATGACGCCCGGCCTGGTCTTGGCGAGCTTTCCACGATCGATGAAGCCGCGCGTTTCGTCGTTCAGGCCGAGATGCAGGCTGACGATGTCGGACTTGGCCAGCAATTCGTCGAGCGGGACGCAACCGGGCTTCGGCGTGCGATTGTAGGCGAGGACCTTCAGGCCGATGCCCTGCGCGATGCGCGCCATCTCGCATCCGATGCCGCCCAGCCCGACGATGCCCAACGTCTTGCCGCGCAATTCCATGCCCGCCATCGGCCGCCAGGCGCCGCCGCGCACGATGCCGTGCATGGTGGCGATGTGGCGTGCCGCGGCGAAGACCAGGCCCATCGCGTGCTCGGCGACCGTCGTGTCGCCGTAGCCGGAGATGGTCGAGACCTTGATGCCGAGCTTCTGGGCCGCCGCGACATCGACGAAGCTCGCCGCCCCTGTTCCGAGAAAGACGATGTGCCTGAGATCCCGGCACTTCTCCAGGGTCGGCGCGCTGAAGTAGGTCGCGTCGTTGATCACCGTGTCGTAGCCCGCGGCCCTGGCCGGCACGTCCTTCTCGTCGACCGGGCCCATGTTGATCGTGATCGCGATGTCCTTCGGACCGTGGACGCGCTTCCAGACCTTGTCGATATCGGGCGTCGAATCAATGAACAGCGTCTTGGGCACGACGATCCTCCAGGTGAGGACCGCCTTCTAGCACGGCACCGATCGTGGACGGATAGCGTCGGCCATTCAGCACGGCGCCGATGAAAGTCGGACGCACGCCGAAACGATAGAGCGGCATCAGGACCGCGATCGTCGCCGCCAGGACGATGAATATCTTGGCGAGCGGCGGCAGAGGCACGTCGTTCAGCAGGAGCTGGAACGCGATGATCACCGGCATGTGCGCGATGTAGAGGAAGTACGAGGAATCGCAAAGATAGCGGCGATAGGCGCTGTGGTTGCCGAGATAGCGCAGGAAGAGGCCGGCCACGCCCAGAATCAGGAGCCACATGTCCAGCGAATGCACGGCACGCACCAGATAGAAGCGGATCTCGCGATCGACCGGCAGGTCGTAGCTGTAGCGATAGGCCACGCTCGCCGCCACCGCGAGCGCGGCATAGGGCCAGGCGCGGCGCGCGATCGTCTCCAGGAGATCGATTTGCAGGAACAGCAGCCAGCCGAAGGCGAACGGGATGGCATAGACCGCGACGATGCGGAACACCGGGATGAAGCCCGGCGGATCCTCGATCCAGGGATTGGGCATCAGGAGCTGAGCAGCGAAGGACGGCACCGCGAGAATCAGCGGCGCCCACGGCGACAGCACGATCGCGCGGAAGACCCGCAATGCCGCCTGCCGCGCCCGCTCCGAGAGCACGAGCGGCACCACGGCAACGGCGATGGCGGCGAGGACATAGAGCACGATCAGGTATTCGAGGAACCAGAGATGCATCGGATGGGCGTAGCGAAAGACGATGCCCGTGGCGAAGCCCTTCAAGGTGCGATCGACGCCATAGGTGGCCGTTCCGGCGAGGAACATGGTGATCGGCCAGATCACGATCCAACCGACGACGAACGGCACGACGATGCGCATGAAGCGGTTCCAGGCGGCGCGGCGCAGGCCGTAGCGGGCGAGCAGCAGCGCCGTGAAGAAGCCGGCCATGGCGTAGAAGATCGGCATCCGGAAGACGTGGATGACGCTGATCGACCAGAGCAGCTTCTCCGTCAGTTCGGCCGGCTTCCACGGCCAGCCCGCCTCGGGCGTGTAGGCGGCCACGGCGTGGAGATAGATGCCGAGGAACATCATCGCGGCGCGCAGAGCATCGAGCGCATGAAATCGCGTTGCGGTTGAAGGTGCCATGTCGAAGCCCTTTCCCTCTGGACAGGTACCATAGTTCTTACTACCTTGTTTAACAAGGTACCATGTGATGCCAGATTCTCTCCTGGTGCAATTGCGCAAAGGCGTGCTCGACATGTGCGTGCTGGCCATGCTGGCGCGGCAGGACGGCTACGCCTACGACATCGCCAGCCGCCTGGCCGAGGAGATCGGAATGGGTGAAGGCACGATCTATCCCCTGATGCGGCGGATGCAGGCCGACGGCCTGGTGAAGACCTATCTCGAGGAATCGAGCAGCGGCCCGCCGCGCAAGTACTACCAGCTCACGCGCGCGGGCCACGCGGCGCTCGCCGCGCAACGCGCGGAATGGAACGACTTTGTCGCGGGTGTCGCCCGCGTGCTTTCGTCAGGAGGCCAGAAATGACCCGGTTGGAGTTCCTCGACATCCTGCGGCAGCGCCTGGCCGGCCTGCCGCCCCGTGAGATCGACGAGCTGGTGGGCGACTATGCCAGCCACTTCGCCGACGGCATGGCCGCCGGCCGCAGCGAGGCGGAGATCGCCGAGGCGCTGGGTGATCCGGTGCGTCTCGCCCGCGAGCTGCGCGCCGAGGCGGGGCTGCGCCGCTGGGAAACAGAACACACGCCGGCCAATTTCTTCGGGGCGCTCGTGGGCTTCATCGCCCTGATCGCGGTCGACTTCGTCTTCCTGCTGCCGCTGCTGGGCGCACTCGCGCTGTTCGTGCTGGTCAACGGTCTCGCGATGATCGGCCTCTGCATCGCGGGTCTTGCGCTGGCGATGCGGCTCTTCCATTTCGACCACGGCCTCTCGCTGCACTATCTCACGCGCATCTTCGGCGGCATCGGCCTGCTCGGTCTCGGCATCGGCGGCGGGGCTCTGCTGCTGATGCTGGTCGACTACGTGCTGCACCTGCTCGGCCGCTACGTGCGCCTGCACTACGAGCTGCTGAACCAGGCCGACGCGCCAAGCTGAGGAGACCGCCATGTCGAACACTCTCGGCCGCATCGCCGCCGCCGGCCTCGGCACCGGCGTCGTCTGCCTCGCCATCGCCTGGACCATCGGCGGCCACGATCTCGACGGTCTGTGGCAACACGATCGGTGGGCCTGGCGCGGCCATGGTTGCGAGCGGACGGCGACAGCCGACAATGCATCGGCCGAGCGACGCCTTGCCTGGACCGGCGGCGACACGATCGAGATCGCCTTGCCGGCGACGGTGCATTTCCGCGCCGGCGAAGGGCCGGACCTCATCGTGCGCGGCGCTCCCGACGCCGTCGCCAATGTCGAGATCCGCGGCAACCGGCTCGTGCTCGACTGCCGCGCGCCCGGGCGGGTCGACGTCACGCTCCCCGGCACCGCCTTCCGCCGCATCGGCGTTTCGGGCTGGGCCAATGTCCGGCTGGAGAACCTCAACCAGCCGGAGCTGGTCTTCACGCTGAGCGGCAGCGGCGATCTCGTGGCGCAAGGCACCGTCGATCGCCTGACGGCGACGATCTCCGGCTCGGGCAATGCGCGCCTGGGCGATGTCGCGCTGAAGCAGCTCACGGTCCGCATCTCGGGCAGCGGCAACGTCGAGGCGGCACCCAAGGAAGCCGCGGACATCAAGCTCTCGGGCTCGGGCAGCGTTCGCCTGCTGACCCGACCGGCGCATCTCAGCAGCCACGTCTCGGGCTCCGGCCGGATCAGCCAGGTGGCGGAGACGGAAGGGAAGAAATGAGACGCCTCCTGCGGTCCGTTCCGGCGATCACGCTCTGTGGCTTTGCGATGCCGTCATTGGCGGCGGCGACGTTGCGCTGGAAGCGCACCATATTGACCACAACATTGAACCTTTGTGCTCTCTTGGTCGCGGGGTCTCTCGATTCTTCGCTGGCACAGAACGCCAGCGCACCGATCTGGCCTACGAAAGAATGGCTTGTATCTACGCCCGAAGCACAGGGCATGGATTCGGCGGCGCTCGCCAAGCTCGTCGCCTATGGCGAGGGCCATGACTTTGACAGCTTGCTTATCGTGCGCCACGGACGAATTGTCGTGGAGGCATCCTACGCTCTCTACCCGGGGAATACTCCGCACGAGATATTCTCCGCCACGAAGGCCATCACCGGCACGCTTCTGGCGATGGCTTACAAGGATGGCTTGCTCGACCGTTTCGATCATCCCGTGCTGGATTTCTTCAGTGATCGAACCATTGCGAATATCGATGATCGCAAGCGAGCCATCACGATCCAAAACCTCTTGGACATGACATCGGGATTCAGCTGGGATCAAGGCTTCGAAGGGGGCAAGCAACAAACGATGCAGGATATGTATCGTGCCTCCAATCAGATTCAGTTCATTCTCGACCGCCCGATGGCCCATCCGCCGGGAGAGGTCTTCAACTACAGCAACGGCAATCCGAACCTCATCTCGGCAATTATCACGCGCCTGACGGGTAAGCCTGCCGAGGACTACGCGCGGGAAAAGCTGTTCACGCCTTTAGGCATCGCGGATTGGCACTGGGATCGCGATCCTCAAGGCCTCACGATAGGAGATGGGATGCTGTTTCTGTTGCCACGTGACATGGCAAAGATCGGCTATCTGTATTTGCATCACGGTGAATGGGAAGGACGGCAACTGCTTCCATCGGGCTGGGCTGATGTCCTGAGCCACCGCACCGTGAACACGCATGCATCTTATGATTCAGCAATGAGCTACTCGGATTTCTTCTGGATACTTCCAGACAAGCACGTCTTCATGGCAAGCGGGAAAAATGGCCAGGATATCGCGATATTTCCCGATCTAGACGTCGTAGCAGTGACTACAGCCAGAAAATACGTCTCGTTTCGCGCCCTCGCTAACTATGTCGCCTCTGCGGTCAAATCGGATGTCGCATTGCCGCCAAACCCCGGCGGCGAGGGGCAGCTTGCAAGCGCGATTCGGAACGCGGCAATCGAAAAACCGACCCCTGTTGGCCCGACGCCAGATATTGCGTCCGCAATTTCAGGGAAGACCTATAGGTTTCCAGCCAATGAACCTGGCTTGAAATCCATCACGCTGTTTCTCACCGACCAACATCCTCATATTGAGTACGAGTTGTACTTGGCTAGTCCAGCAGGTGCCTCGATCAAGTACGACCAGCCCATCGGACTCAACGGGCTCTATAGCAAGGGTTTGCCGACCCTTTCCGATCCCTACCCCGGTAGCATTCCGGCGGCAAAGGGGACGTGGAAGGACGCAGCGACCTTCGAATTTGATGCCCAGAACATTGGGCGCGGAACGCAGATCAAATATGCTTTGTCGTTCAACGGCAACGAACTCGGCTTTCGTCGTACCGACGATGAAGGCTGGGTGTTCTCAGCAACAGGTACGCGGGACGACTAGAGCGTGACGACTTTCCGTCGAATCACGCGTCGGCCCGGCACGGGCACCGCTTCGCTGCGGGTGCCGGGCCGACGCGCAAAGGCAAAGTCATCACGCTTTAAGGTTCGGACACGTCATACGGTCGGAAGTGACCGTCAGCGCGTGGCGTTCAACGCCCGCCACACCTTCTCCGGCGTGACCGGCATGTCGATGTGGGTGATGCCCACTTCGGAGAGCGCATCGACGATGGCGTTCATCACCGACGGCAGCGCGCCCGCGCAGCCCGCCTCGCCACAGCCCTTCACGCCGAGCCGGTTGGTCTTGCACGGCACCGAGTGATTCTCGATCGAGAAGCCGGGCGCATCCGCGGCGCGCGGCAGGGCATAGTCCATGTAGGAGCCGGTGACCGGCTGGCCCTGTTCGTCGTAGAGCGCGTGCTCCATCAGCGCCTGGCCGATGCCCTGCACCACGCCGCCATGGGCCTGGCCCGCGACCAGCATCGGATTGATGACCGTGCCGAAGTCGTTGACCATGAAATAGCGCACGACCTCGATCGTGCCGGTCTCGCGATCGATCTCGACTTCCGCGACGTGGCAGCCGTTCGGGAAGGAGAACGGCGGATTGTCCGAAATGTGGCTGACGTCGAGCGACTGCGGGACATCGGGCGGCAGCTTCAGCCCGTGGCGCAGCTTGTCCGCGAGTTCCAGCACGCCGATGCTGCGATCTGTTCCGGCGATGGTGAAGCGTCCCTTGACGAACTCGATATCGACGGCCGACGCCTCGAGCACGTGCGCCGCGATCTGCTTGCCCTGCTCGATCAGCTTGTCGCCGGCCTCGAGGAAGGCCTGGCTGCCGACCAACGCCGATTTCGAGCCGCCGGTGCCGCCGCCGACCTTGAGCTGATCGGAATCGCCCTGCAGCAAGCGGAACTTCGTCACCGGAATGCCGAGCTGCTCGCCCAGCACCTGCGCGAACGGCGTCGCATGGCCCTGGCCGTAGTCGAGCGTGCCCGAGAGCATGGTGATCGTGCCGTCTTCTTCGAAGCGGATCCCGCCATATTCCTTGCTCGGCGGACCCGTGACCTCGAGATACTGGCCGATGCCGCGGCCGCGCAGCTTGCCGTTCTTCGCGCTCTCCGCCCGCCGCTTCTCGAAGCCGGTCCAGTCGGACACTTCAAGCGCCTTGTCGAGCACGGCGGTGAACTCGCCCGAATCGTAGTTCATCGCCGACGGCGCCTTGTACGGCATCTGCTCGGGCCCGATGTGATTGCGACGGCGCAGCTCCGCCCGATCGATGCCCATCTCGCGCGCGGCCGTGTCAATCAGACGCTCCATGAAATAGTTGGCCTCGGGCCGGCCGGCGCCGCGATAGGCCGCAATCGGCGTGGTGTTGGTGAACACGACCAGCGAGTTCACCTCCATCAACGGCGTGGCGTACACGTCGATCAGGTTCTTCACCGAGTTGCCCGTCGCCGGCATCGGCGGGAAGATGTAGGCGCCGGCATTGGCCGTGCCGCTGAGGCGCACAGCGAGGAAGCGGCCGTCCTTGTCGAGCGCCAGCTCGGCCACGCGCTGATGATCGCGGCCCTGATTGTCGCTCAGGAAGCTCTCGGAACGCTCGTCGGTCCATTTCACCGGCCGGCCGAGCTTCTTGGCCGCGAGCAGCAGGGGGCCGTACTCGGGATAGACCTGGCTCTTCATGCCGAACGAGCCGCCGACATTGCCGGTCAGCACGCGCACCTTGTCGGGTGTGGTGTTCAGCACGTCGCGGGCCAGGCCGCCCCGCAGGCCCATCACACCCTGGCAGCCGACACGCAACACCCAGCGGCCGCCCTCGATCGAGCCGATCGCCGAGCGCGGTTCCATCGGATTGACGACGATGCGGTTGGAGACGATCTCGAGCCGCGTCACATGCGCCGCTTCGGCGAAAGCCTTCGCCACGGCCTCGGCATTGCCGTAGTGGAAATCGAGGCAGAGATTGCCCGGCGCCTCGTCGTGGAGCTGCGGCGCGCCTGAAGCAAGCGCCTGCGCCGGCGTCGTCACCGCCGGCAGCTCCTCGATCTCGGGCTCGACGATCTCGGCCGCATCCTTGGCCTGCACCGCCGTCTCGGCGATCACGCAGGCGATCACCTCGCCGACATAGCGCACGCGGTCCTTGGCCAGCGAATGGCGCGGCGGCGTCTTCATCGGCGAGCCGTCGCGCTGGGGGAAGTTCACCGCGCACTTCATCGGCCCGAAGCCCGCCGCCTCCATGTCGGCGTAGGTCAGGATCGCGAGCACGCCCGGCATCTTGGCCGCGTGCGAGCTATCGATGCCTTTCAGAATGCCATGCGCGATCTTGCTGCGGACCATGACCGCATGGGCCTGGTCGGCCAAGTTCTGGTCGTCCGTGTAGCTGCCCCGCCCGCGCAGGAGGGTCGGATCCTCCATGCGCGACACCGGCTGGCCGACGCCGTACTTGGTGAGCGCAAGAGCGGTGTCATCGAACGAGTCCATGCTACGCGTACTCCGAGACGCCTATTTCAGCGGCGAATAATTCGTCGGCATCAAGAGCGTCGAGAACATCGACACCAGCTTCGACGGGCCCTTGGCGAGATAGGCCTGCCAGGCCGGGTCCTTGGTCGCGTCCGAGCGCGCCTTGAAGCGCTCCTCGAGGTTCTTGTAGCGCCACATGTGGATCCACTCGTTGGGCTGCGGGATCTCGCCCGTCCAGGCGCCCCAGATCGGCGAATACTTCTCGCGCGCGGCCTGGACCTCCTTGAAGTCCTTGCCGTACTGCTGCGCGCCGCCCAGGTTGCAGGTGTAGATGCGCAGCTCGTAGACATTGCCCGTCGTGCCGTCGCTGGGCTTGATGTCGACCACCGCGTTCATCAGGCGCAGGTCCTGGCGGATCACGCAGGTCTTCACGATCGGCACGTACTTCTCGGTCCAGTCCTTGTTCTTCTGCAGCTCGCCACGCAGCCGCGTGCGTTCCTCGTAGCTGTCGTATTTCCAGAGATGCCAGATCTGGTTCAGCGCGCCGAACTCCGACGTCCAGTAGCCGTGGTTGACGCCGTAATTGTTGCCGCGCGCCGGCCGGCCGATCGTCTCGGCGGCCTTGAGGTATTCCGGCATCTTGCCGGGCGCCAGCGTGTAGGTGCGAAGCTCGTAGACCATTCTCGGTTTCCTCTCGGGATCAGGGATGCGGGTTCTTCGGCGGATGCGCCTTGACCGCTTCCTCGTTGATGTCGGCGCCCCAGCCCGGCCGGTTCGGCACGATCAGCTCGCCATTCTGGATGACCGGCGGATGGGTGACCAGATCGTCCTTCCAGGGCACGTCGTCGATATCGATTTCCATGATACGGAAATTCGGCATGGCGGCGCACAGGTTGGCGCTCATGAGCGTCGACATGTGGCCGTAGAAATTATGCGGCGCGCAGTTGATCTCGTAGGCCTCGGCCATGGTCGAGATCTTGTAGCCCTCGGCGAGCCCGTTCCACGGCACGTCGATGATCGAGACGTCGATCGAGCGGTTCTCGAAGAACGGCCGGAACTGGCGCCGGCTGAACAGCGATTCGCACGAGGCGATCGGCATCGAGGCGCGGTCGCGGATCAGGCGCAGCCCCTCGGGATCGTAGGAATCGATCTCGAGCCAGAAGAGATTGTACGGCTCGCAGGTGCGCGCGACCTTGATGTAGCCCTCGGTCTTGAAGTTGAAGTTGGTGTCCAGAAGGATGCCCATGTCGTGGCCCGCCCCCTGGCGGAAGGCCGCGAGCCCGTCCGAGATCGCCGCCAGCGTCGCGCCATCGGCATTGAGCTCGGGCCCGCCCGGCGTTCGGCCGAAGCCCGGCTGGTACATGTTCGGCGGATCGAGATCGAAGCGGAAGATGTTGGTCTTGAGCGCCTTGAAGCCGCGCTGCTTCACATGCGCACCCAACTTCACCAGATCGTCGAGACCGCGCACCGGCTCGACCTTCATCACATCGGCGTTGCGGAAGCGGTAGCTGCCGCAATGCGACCAGTAGAGCGGCAGGCGATCGCGCACCTTGCCGCCGAACAGCTCGTAGACCGGCACGCCCAGCGACTTCGCCTTGACGTCGAGCAGCGCGTTCTCGACCGCGGCCATCGCCTGCTGGTTGAGACCGCCCGGCGCCTGACGGGTGATGGCGTACTGCATGGACATGATGCGCTCGACCGCCCGCGGGTTCTCGCCGATCAGGCCCGCCGCCATGCGGCGGATGACGGCGGTGAGGCCGGCACTGCCATAGCCCTCGTTGTATTCCGACCAGCCGACGATGCCCTCGTCGGTCGTGATCTTGAGGAACGAGAAGTCGCGCCAGCCGGCGTCGCAATGCATGTCCTCGATCTTGACGATCTTCATGGTGTTTCCTCCGCTTCGGCAGCATAGACTAAAGCCATGGCTCTGCGCGGCAAAGGAATGCTGGTCGTGTTCAGCGAGGTGAAGGCCCGTCACGAACGCGACTTCAACGAATGGTACAATCGCGAGCATATCGACGAGCGCGTGAACATGCCGGGCTTCCGCCGTGCGAGGCGGTACGTCGCGGTGAACGGATCGCCGAAGTATCTTGCGACCTACGAATGCAGCAAGGTGGGGGATCTGGCGACGCCGGCCTATCTGGCAGTTCTGGCCGACCAGACGCCGTGGACGCAGGCCACCATGGCGCGCTTCACACGCTTCAACCGCTACGCCTTCAACATCCGCGTCGACCTCACCCACGGCATCGGCGGCGCGCTCACGACCGTGCGCTTCGCGCCCGACGCGGCCCGGCGGCGCGACCTGATCGCCTGGCTGCGCGATACGGCCCTGCCGGGCTTCGTCAAGCGGCCCGGCATGCTGGGCGCCTCGGCCGGCGAGGACGATCTCGAGACCGCCAACGCGCCGGCCAAGCAGAACAGCAAGGGCTACAAACCGGTTGAGCAGGCCGAGTGGATCGTGATGCTGGAGGGTGCCGATCCGAAAGCGACGGAAGCCGCCACGCGTGCGCTGTTCAAGCCGACGGCATTGAGGCGCTTCGGCGTCGCCCAGCCCGCAACCATCGGCACCTACCGGCTGCTCTTCGGCTTCGACCGCTAAAGCGTCTCGCCATATCCGGAAGACGCCTCTGGACGCGGCGTTATGTACATAGGACTATACCGACCTCTGGAACGGAGGCTTGGCATGGGTTCGATCAATCGTCGTGCGTGGCTGGGACTGGCGCTGGCATCGGCCGCAGCGCCGTTGACGTTGGCGCGCGCGCAGGTGGGCGGCCTGGTGATCTTCGCCGCTGCCAGTCTCAAGAACGCGCTCGACGAGATCGCCGCCGCCTGGGCCAAGGACACCGGCAAGCCCACGCCCAGGATCTCCTATGCGGCGAGCTCGGCGCTGGCCAAGCAGATGGAACAGGGTGCGCCGGCCGACCTCTTCATCTCCGCCGATCTCGACTGGATGGACTATGTCGAGAAGAAGGATCTCATCAGGAAGGACACGCGCTTCAATCTGCTGGGCAACAAGATCGTGCTGATCGCGCCCAGGGACTCGAAGGCCGCCATCGACGTGAGACGGGGTTTCGATCTCGCCAAGGCGCTCGCCGGCGGCAAGCTCGCCATGGGCAATGTCGATGCGGTGCCCGCCGGCAAGTACGGCAAGGCCGCACTGGAGAAGCTCGGCGCTTGGGACGGCGTGAAGGACAAGATCGCCCAGGCCGACAATGTGCGCGCCGCGCTCCTGCTGGTCGCGCGCGGCGAAGCCCCTCTCGGCATCGTCTACGCGACCGACGCGGCGGCCGAGCCCAATGTGAAGATCGTCGGCACCTTTCCCGACGACTCCCATCCCCCGATCATCTATCCGGCGGCGGTCATCAAGGATTCGAAGGCGGCCGACGCCAAGCCGTTCCTCGATTATCTGAAAAGTGCCAAGGCGCGTCCGGCCTTCGAGAAGCAGGGCTTCACGGTGCTGGTGAAATCCAACTCCGCGACATGACGGAAGAGGAATGGACGGCGGTAAGGCTGAGCCTGCTGGTCGCCGTCACCGCGACGGCGGCCAGCCTGCCTCTGGGCATCGCCGTCGCCTGGCTGCTGGCGCGGGTACGATTCTGGGGCAAGGGGCTGGTCGATACGCTCGTGCACCTGCCGCTGATCCTGCCGCCCGTCGTCACGGGCTATGTGCTGCTGCTGCTGTTCGGGCGGCAGGGGGCGCTCGGACGCGTGCTGGCCGACAATCTGGGGATCGTCTTCGCGTTCCGCTGGACCG
>DATJWN010000217.1:0-27793 GCA_035501235.1 Reyranella sp. | reverse complement strand
GCCGAAGGCGTGGTAGGAGCCGAGCCGCGCGGAATCGCCGCGGAAGCTGTGACCTTGCTCGTCGACGATGATGAAATCGAAGGCGTCGCGCCACGGGCCGCGATGGGTATGCGGACCGTCGATCCCTTGCGAGATCTTCCAGGTGCCGAAGCAGGGTAGCAGGACGGGATAGCTGCCGGGCTCGCCCAGCCTGGCACGGGCGAGGCGGGCGGCAAGCAGGCTGCGCTCGGGCAGCGCCGGTGCGTGCAGCAGCAGATGCGGGCTGCGACCGCCCGGCCGCGACGACAGGCCCGCCATCACGAGATAGCTCGCGAACAGGAAGGGCGCGGCGAGGGGCGGCAGGTGCACGCCGCTCAACGGCCCGGTGAAGGCGATCACCAGCACGGCCGAAATGAGCGCGGCGAACAGGCCCCACAGGAAGCTGATCCGGTCGGGGAAGGCGAAGAGGCCCGCCACGGCCATCGGCGCCAGCATGAAGTTGTAGCCGACCACGCCCGGCGACACCGAGGAGCCCAGCGCCCACACGACGGCCACCCCGACGAGGTAGCCCGACACGCAGAGCAGGGCGAGGTAGCGCGAGGTGACCAGCATGGCGAGGAACATGGCCAGACCCGCCGCCGGATGAGGCGTGGCGAGGAACCAGCCCAGGGTCGAGAAGAAGTCGTTCAGCCAGTGCGGCGAGAAGGCCGGGAAGGGCACGTGGTTGGCGAGCGGCAGCGTCTCGGTGTCGCGCGCCACCAGCAGGAAGGCCCACATGATCAGCACGAAGGTGAGGCTCATCACCGGCAGCCGGTCGAAGCGCCACAGCCAGACCGCCAGCACATGGGTGGCGATCGCCGTGACCATGGCGGTGACGACGATGATCGCGATCATCAGCGGCGTCATCTGCCAGATCGCGCCGAGCTCGAGCCCGACCAGCAGCGCATTGTAGATCTCGGGCGGCTGCTCGACCTCGGCATAGCCGAGATGCCGCGCCGTGAGATAGGCCACCACCGCCGACAAGAGGCCCGCCGCGCCAACCTCCGGCCGCAGGAAGGTGACGGCCAGGATCAGCAGGCCCGCCAGGTCGTTGTTGCAGAAGATGAGGGCCGAATAGCCGCGCAGATAGGGCCGCACGACCGCCAGCGCGGCCTGGCGCGCCTCGGTGACCATTATTCCGGCGTGCCCTGCGGGAAGGGATTGGCCAGCCGCTCGGGCAAGCGCTCCAGGCTCAGCATGGTCTCCAGTGTCTCGGGCGCGCGCACTTCGGAGACGTCGCCGTTCTCGTGCACCATCACGATCGACGGCCGGTATTCGATGAACTGCTGCCACTGCGTGTTGTTGTAGGCGCCGACCGGGTTGAACACGACCGAATCGCCGATGCCGAGCGGCGGCAGCCAGACCGAGGCGCGCATCACGTCGATGTTCATGCAAAGCGGCCCATAGAGCACCGTTTCCTCGGCCACGCCCTCGACCAGGCGCGTGGGCTGGCAGTCATGGTGGTACCAGTAGGCGGTGAACATCAGGTTCACGCCGGCATCGAGGATCAGCGACTTGCGGCCGTCGGGCAGGCGCTTGGAGCCGACCACCGAGGCGATCAGCGATTCGGCATCGTCGACCACGGCGCGGCCGCTCTCCAGGATCAGCCACGGCCAGTCCTTGCGCCCGCGCACCGCCTCCATCATCGCCTGCGCGATGGTCTCGGCATATTGCTCGATCGACGGCACGGCCTGGTCGGGCGGCAGGTAGATGCCCTGCAGCGCGTTGCGCGAGGCGAAGCCGCCGCCGATGTCGAGATACTCGATATGCGCGCCGGTCTCGCGTTCGGCGAAATTCATGAACTGCGCCATGATCTTGATCTGCGCGGCATAGGCGCGCGGATCGAGCACGAAGGTGCCGATATGGCTGTGCAGGCCGGTGAGCTTCAGGAGCCCCGCGGCCGCGATGCGGCGGGCGGCGTCGTGCGCGGCCTCCGATTCCACGTTGAAGCCGAAGCGGCTCCACGCCTCGTGATAACCGGTATCGAAGTTGAGCCGCAGCGCCACCGGGATGGTGCGCTTCAGGCTGCGCGCCACGTCCTCCAGCAAAAAGAGCTCGTCGAGATTGTCGAGGTGGATCAGCGCGCCCTCGATCGCCGCCCGCTCGAGCGCGAGCCGCGGCTTGTGCGGGCCGTTGAAGATGATGCGCGAGCCCGGCACGCCGAGCTTGCGCGCCTTGGCGTACTCGAACTCGGACACGACCTCGGCCCAGGCGCCTTCCTGGTGGAGGGTGTTGCAGACGGCGTTCAGGTAGTTGGTCTTGTACGACCAGCCATAGCGCACCCGGGGATAGCGCGTGCGGAAGGAGCGCAGCAGGCGGCGCGCGTTGTCTCGGAGACGGTTCTCCGACAGCACGAACAGCGGCGAGCCGTATTTGCCCAGCAGCTCCTCGATCGCGACGCCGTCGATCTCCGTCTTGTATTGCCGGTGCTTCTGGTTGCCGAACTTGCTCGGCCCGCCGGCGCGGTGCGGCGTGAGGACGGGCTTCTGCCAGGGCTTGCGGGCTTGCGCGGTCATGCGACGGCCTTCTCGGGAGCGGCGCGGCCGCCGCCGGTGACGATGTGCTCGAAGGCCTGCATGGGCACGATGACCTCCTGGGCGTAGCGGATGAACAGGGTGCCGATGCGCGCGGGCGCGAAGGCGGGCGGAGGCCTGCCCTCGATCAGCTCGAGCAGCGCGGCCGGCAGGTTGCGCCCGACGCCATGGGTGAAATAGACCCAGGCGGGAAAGCGCGGATTGATCTCGAGGAGATGGAACTCGCCGGTGCGCGTGCGTACGCCCTCGATCTCGCAGGGCCCGCGCCATTTCAGCGCCGCGATCAGCTTCGCCGCCGCCGTCTCGATGGCGGGATCGTCGACGCAGACGCCGGCCCAGCCCTTGCCCTTCTCGGTGAGGGCCCGCTTCTTCATCATGACCGTGCCCAGCATGCCGCCCAGGCCGTCGCCGATGGCGCAGAGATTGAACTCCTCGCCCGCGACATGCTTCTGCGCCAGGACGGGATGGCCCCATTGGGCGGCGATGCGGTGATAGGCCATCACGGCCTGGGTTGCGTCATGGACCACGGCGGCATCGTAGAAGCAGCCCTTCACCACCAGCGGATAGGTCCAGCCGTCCTGCGTGCAGGTGCGGAAGAAGGTGGGACTGCCGACGATCCGCGTTTCGGGCATCTCGACGCCGGCCTGTTCGGCCGCATCGGCGAGGCGATCCTTGCCGCGCAGCGCGAACTGCTCGGCGCTCGGCAGGAAGGTGCGGATGCCCATGGCACGCAGCCGGTCGGCGAGCGAGATGCAGGCCGGGATCTCGGCATCGAGGCAGGGGATCAACGCGTCGATCGGGTGGTCCCGGTGCGCGGCGGTCAGCCGCTCGAGGAATGCCGCCTCGCCGTGCGAGGGATAGGGCAGCATGTAGGTCGCCGCGAACAGCCCGTCGAGATAGAGGCCGGGGTCGAGCGCGTCGTAGGCGAGCCCGATCAGCTTCACGGGACGGCCCGCTTCGGCGAGGCAGCGCGCCACGGCGACGCCCGGGCCGGGATTGTCGGCGCGGGCGTTCATGCCCGTGATGGCGACGGTGAGGGGGCGTTCGGTCATGGCCGCCTCAACCCAGCGATTGGCGCAGCACGGAAGCGAACTCGACCACCTCGCGCTCGGCCTGGGTGACCGCGACGTCGAATTCCAGGGCGAGCTGCTCGGCGATCTTCCGCGGATCGCTTTCGCCCTGGGCCAGACGGATGATGGCGAGGGCCGAGGGATTGGCCGTGAAGCTGTCGCCCGAGGCGGGATCGAAGATGAAGCCGCTTTCGCTGATGGCGAGGCGCTTCAGTACCTCGGCCGGCAGCAGGGCGTGGGGGGAACCGTCGCGGCTCATGAGTTCTTCCTCATGAAGGCGAGGGCCTCGGCGTGCTGCGGCAGGCGCTCCAGCACCTGGCCATAGGCCTGCTTGGCGCCGGCGAGGTTGCCGAGCGCGATGCGTGCGCGCGCGAGATAGACGAAGGCGTTGGCGTCGGAGCCCCACACGCGGGTCGCGGCGAGGGCATGCTGCTCGAGCGTCGGCCAGTCCTTCAGCCCCTCCTCGCAGACCATCAGGCGGGCATGCGCGTAGTAGTCCCACGGTGACTGGGCCAGCACCTGGCGGGCCTGGGCCGCGGCGTCCTGCCAGCGCTTCTGCGCCAAGAGCGGCAGGGTGAGGCCGAGCCGCCCGTCGATCGAGGTTGGATTGGCTTGCAGCACGGCGTTGTAGTGGGTGATCGACTCATTGTAGTTGCCGGCGAGATAGGCGAGCCAACCCAGCCGCAGTCGCGCGAACTCGTTGCCGGCATCGGCAAGTCCCTTGATGGGCTGCTGAGCGCGCGCATACTGCTGTTCGTATTCGAGCGTGTAGGACGTCGAGAAGGCGCCTTGGTTTTGCGCCGCTACGGGGGCTGAGCAGGCGCCGACGAACAGTGCCGCCAGGGCGAGGTAACGATGCATGTCCGCGGGCTCCCGGATTTTCGTTGATGACGATCGGTCTCGACCCAACGAAGTAGAGGGAAAGCGTATCGGTAGCGTGTCGCGCGCCCGCGCAACTGTATCGTCTATGTCACCGCCGTGAGGAATCGGTGGAGAAGCCTACTCTGCCGCTTTCAGTGAGCGTGCAGCCGCGTCTTCCTTGGCCCAGCGGATGCCGATATCGGCAAGCTTGCCCAGCACCTCGTCGAGCTCGTGCCCGCGCTCGGTCAGCGAATAGGTGACCTTGGGCGGGATCGTCGCCTCGTAGTCGCGGCTGATCAGGCCTGCACCCTCGAGCGTGCGCAGCCGCTCGGTCAGCATCTTGGCCGACACGCGGCCGACGCGCCGCTTCAGTTCGCCGAAGCGCTGTGGACCGTAGGTCTTGAGGTTGTAGAGGACGTACGTCGTCCACGGCCCCATCAGCATGCGCAGGATGAAGTCCATCGGACAGGAAGCGCCGCCTTCCTTGTGCTCAGTGGTTGTCATGGGATTTTTCCGTTGGTTACGAATCGGTACCTACTAGTAAAAATATAGTATGGCTCCCAAATACTTCCAGTCACTTTGAGTAATCAAAGAAAGTGCGAACAAAATCAATGGATTGGAGAGAGTCATGTCCACTGTCGCGATCGTCTATCACTCGGGCTATGGCCATACCGAAGCCATCGCCAAGGCCGTTGCCGAGGGAGCCGGGGCCGTGGCCGGCACCGAGGTGAAGCTGGTTTCCGTCGCCGATGTCGAGGCCCGCGCGGATGAACTCGATGCCGCCGATGCCCTGATCTTCGGCAGCCCGACCTACATGGGCGGCGTCAGCGCGGAATTCGCGAAGTTCAAGGACTGGAGTTCCAAGCGCTGGATGAGCCGCGCCTGGCAGGACAAGCTCGCCGCGGGCTTCACCGTCTCCGCCTCGTGGGGCGGCGACAAGCAGAACACGCTCTACCAGCTCCTGACGCTCGCCCAGCAGCACGGCATGGTATGGGTCGGCCTCGGCCTCGCGCCGGGCAACAACCATTCCAAGGGCTCGACCGACGATCTCAACCGCACGGGCGCCTCGATCGGCGTGATGGCGCAGGCCAATGCCGACCAGGGCACCGAGGGTATCGGCGCAAGCGAGTTCCGCACCGCCCACGCGCTCGGCAAGCGCGTCGCCGAAGCAGCGTTGCGCTGGAAGGCGGCGCCGCTCGCGAAGGCGGCCTGATCGTCAGTTCTTTTTGCTGATGTTCCACACCACCGGGACCGGCGAGGCGAGCCAGCCTTCCAGCCGGTCCTTGCGATAGGCGCCGAATGCCTTGTACTGGCCGACCGGGGCGAAGAAGCCCTGGTCGATCGCGCGGTCGGAGATGGCAAGCCCCAGCGCCTTCTGCTTCTCGGGATCGGCCTCGTGCAGGAAGGCATCGCGCAGCTTCTCCATCTCGGGATCGCACGGCCAGCCGAACCACGCCTTGTCGCAGCCGCCCGAGGCATAGGAATTGAGCGCGGGATTGTTCGAATCGAGGGCGATGTTGGTCGTGAAGAAGATGTCCCAGCCGCCCTGCGCCACCGGCTCCTTGCGCGCGCGGCGCGAGACCACGCTCTGCCAGTCCATGTCGGCCAGCGTGACCTTGAAGCCCGCCGCCTCGAGCTGCTGCTTGGCGACCGGCTGCACGTTGTTGGACGAGGCGAGGTCGGTCTGATGCATCATCAGCACGGGCGTGCCGTCATAGCCGCCTTCCTTGAGCAGCTCCTTGGCTTTGGCGATGTTCGGCTTGATCAGCAGGTCGCCATATTCCTTGCCGTAGCGCGTGCCGCAGATGAAGGGCGCGTTGCAGGTCTTGTAGATCGCGGGATCGCCGACCTGGGCCTGCAGCATCGGCTCCTGGGCGAGCGCGTACATCGCGGCCTGGCGGATCTTCACGTTGTCGAACGGCTTGTGCAGCCAGTTGAAGCGCATGACGATCTGGCTGCCGGACGCGTTCCAACCGTAGAGCGCGATGTTCTTGTCGGCCTTGAAGATCGGGAACAGATCCGGCGGCGGCGATTCGATCAGGTCGATCTCGCCCGCGATCAGCGCGTTGGCCGCGGTCATGGCATCGGGGATGGCGAGCCATTCGACGCGGTCGACCTTGGCGACCTTGCCGCCGGCCAGCATCGAAGGCGGCTCGGGGCGCGGCTTGTACTTGGGGTTCTTCACGAACACCATCTTGTCGCCGGGCTTCCACTCGTCCTGCTTGAAGATGAAGGGGCCGGAGCCGGTGTAGTCGGTGATCTGCTTGTAGGGATCGGTCTCGGCGACCCGCTTGGGCATGATGAAGGGCACGTTCGAGGAGATCTTGCCCAGCGCCTCCAGCACCAGCCCGAACGGCTGCTTGAGCACGATGGCGAAGCTCTTGTCGTCGATCTTCCTCAGCTCGCCCGTCGAGGCCAGCAGGGCCTGGCCGAACGTGTCGCGCGCACCCCAGCGCTTGATCGAGGCGATGCAGTCGTCCGAGGTGACCGGTGTGCCGTCGCTCCACACCAGACCGTCGCGGAGCGTGATGGTCCAGGTCATCTTGTCGTCGGAGACGGTATATTTTTCCGCCATCTGCGGCTGGACCTTGAGGTCGGCGTCGGTGGAGAAGAGGACGTCGTAGATCATGTAGCCGAAATTTCGGCTGATCAGCGCCGTGGTCCAGATCGGGTCGAGGATCTTGATGTCGGCGTGGCTCACCATGCGCAGGGTCGTCGTCTGGGCCATGGCGGGAAGCGCGAGCGTTGCCCATATTGCGGCAGCCACAGCCATGGTCTTGCGCAGGCCGATCATCGATCCCTCTCTTTCGTGGATGCACATGTTGTGTGAGGATTGAAGCAATGTCGATGCCGACTCTCTTCGTTTCGCATGGTTCGCCCATGCTCTATCTCGAGCAGGACCTGCCGGCGCGCGCCTTCCTCGCGAGCCTCGGTGCGCAGGTGCCGCATCCCAAGGCGATCCTTGCTGTTTCCGCGCATTGGAACACGGAACGGCCAGCCGTCTCGATCGCGGCCCATCCCGAGACCATCCATGATTTCTACGGCTTCCCCGAGCCGCTCTATCGCCTCCGCTACGATGCCCCGGGCGCGCCCGAGCTCGCACGGCGCGTCGCGGAGCTTACCGGCGCAGAGCTTGCGGAATACGGGCTCGATCACGGCGCCTGGGTGCCGGCGCTGCTTGGCTGGCCCGCGGCCGACATTCCGATCCTGCAGCTTTCGGTGCAGCCCTACATGACGCCCGCGCACCATATAGCGCTCGGCCGCAAGCTCGCGCCGTTGCGCGAGGAGGGCGTGCTGGTCATGGGCTCAGGCTCGGCGACGCACAATCTTCGACGCCTCCTGCGCGGCCAGCACGAGCTGCCGCCGGAGCCCTGGGCCAAGGCGTTCGACGATTGGGTGGCCGATACGGTGGAGAAGGGTGACGAGGCGGCCCTGGCCGACTATCGCAGCCGCGCGCCCAACGCGCGCGAGGCCCATCCGACCGACGAGCATTTCCTGCCGCTGCATGTCGCATTCGGTGCAGCGGGCGAGGGCGCCAAAGGCAAAGCTCTGCATCGCAGCTTTGCGTCCGGAAATCTCTCGATGGCCTCCTACGCGTTCGACTGAAGGTTAATCGACCAGTTCGTCGGCGAGGAAAGTCGGCGGCAGGGAGATGCCGAGTTGCCTGGCCGTGCGGGCGTTGACCACCAGCACGAACTTGCTCGCCTGCTCGATCGGCAGGTCGCCAGGATTCTCGCCGTGGAGGATCTTGGCGGCGTAGATGCCGGCGCGGCGGAAATCGTCGAGCAGGTCGGCGGAATAGGACATCAGGAGGCCGGCGCGCGCCCAGTCGGGATAGGTGCTGAGCGTCGGCTTCCCGGCCGCCATGACCGGAAGCAGCACACGCTTCATGTTGTTGTAGAGCAGCGTCTCGCCCGACACGTAGAGCGCCTGAACGTCGTCCGCGGAAGTCGCGGCAACCGCGCGCTCGATGTCCTCAAGCGTCTCGATAGGATGATGCACGATCTGGAGGCCGAAATGGGCGGCCACGCTGCGCAGTGCCGCAAGCTCGACCGCGACCAATGTAGAGGTTGCGGTGCCGACGAAGCCCAGGCGCTTGAGGCCCGGCACCAGCTCCTTGAACAGACCGATGCGCTTTTGCGTCAGGGCTTCTTCGCCGCCGATGGCGTTCATGACGTTGCCGGTGGTGTTGCCGCCGGGACGCACGAAGCTTTGAGCGAAGCCCGCCGCGATCGGATCGAGGGCGTAGGAGCAGAAGACCAGCGGCATATCGGGGAGCGTCGTGTGCACGGCGACCGCGGCCGCCGCCGAAGCGACGAAAAGGCGGGGCTTCATCGCCGCGAGTTCGAGGGCGAGCCTCGGCAGCCTGTCGAAGTCGCCGTCTGCGAAGCGCGCTTCGAGCCGGTAGTGGATGCCGTCAGCAAGCCCCGCTTCCTTCAGGCCCTGGCCGATGGCGGCGACTCGTTGGGAGGCAAAGCTTGCCGTGCCGGGGACAAGCACGGCGATCAACGGCGGCTTAGCTTGAGCGCGCACCGAGAGAGTGAAAGCGAGCGGCGCGGCGCCCAAGGCCGCGAAGGCTTGTCTTCGCTTCATCGCGCCCAAAACAAAACCGCGGACCATTGGCCCGCGGTTGCCTTGACTCGTCTCAAATCTTACGCCGCCTCGGCGAGCGCGACGCCCTTGTCCTTGAACAGCTGCTCGAGCTCGCCGGTCTCGAACATCTCGCGGACGATGTCGCAGCCGCCGACGAATTCACCCTTCACGTAGAGCTGGGGGATGGTCGGCCACTGGCTGAATTCCTTGATGCCCTGGCGCAGCTCCGGGTCGACCAGGATGTTGATGCCGTGGAACTTCACGCCGAGCTGGCTGAGGCAGTCCACCGTGGCGGCCGAGAAGCCGCACTGCGGGAAGACCGGGGTGCCCTTCATGAACAGAAGGACGTCGTTCTTGCTGATCTCGTCGCGGATGCGGTCGAAGACATCGCTCATGGGTTAAAACTCCTTTGTCCCGAATATAAGGCCGTCAGGGCTTTTGCGCCATGGTGGTCAATTTCAGCGCATGGAGCACGCCGCCCATCCGGCCGCCCAGCGCGCCATAGACCATCTGGTGCTGCTGGATCTTGGTCTTGCCGGCAAAAGCGGCCGAAATGACCGTAGCGGCCCAGTGGTCGCCGTCGCCTGCCAGGTCCTGCATCTGGACCTCGGCATCCGGAATGCCCTGCTTGATCAGGGCGACGATCTCTTCGGCGGCCATCGGCATGGGGCTGATTTTCCTCGGTTAATCGGTGCTGTTCATATAGGCCGGCAGCCAGCCCTCGTGCACCGCCTTGATGTCGTCGAGAGGCACCGAGAGCACGTCCTTGACCGTCACGGCCGAGCCGCCGGTATTGCCCAGCAGCACCGCCGGAATGCCGCGCTTGGCCGCCGTATTGAGGATCTTGTCGGCCCGCGGGCTCGCCACGAGATAGCGGGCCTGATCCTCGCCATACAAAAACGCGTGCGAAGGGACGCCCGTTGCCGGCAGCGCGACCTCGGCCCCGACCCCGCCCGCGATGCACATCTCGGCCAGGGCCACCAGCAGGCCGCCGTCGGACAGGTCGTGGCAGGCCACGATCCGGCCGCGGTCGATCTGGTCGCGCACGAAGTTGCCGTTGCGGAGCTCGACCTCGAGATCGACCGGCGGCGGGGCGCCTTCCTCGCGGCCGAACAGCTCGCGGAGATAGAGCGACTGGCCGAGCCAGCCCCTGGTCTCGCCGATCAGCACCAGCGAGATGCCGACCTGGATCAGGCGCGAGCCCACGGCCTTGCTGATGTCGTCGATCACGCCCACCGCGCCGATGGTCGGCGTCGGCAGGATCGGCTTGCCCTCGGTCTCGTTGTAGAGCGAGACGTTGCCCGACACGACGGGGAAGTTCAGCACCTTGCAGGCCTCGGCGATGCCCATCACGGCGCCGGCGAACTGGCCCATGATCTCGGGCTTCTGCGGGTTGCCGAAGTTCATGTTGTCGGTGATGGCGAGCGGCTCCGCGCCCGTCGCGGTGATGTTGCGCCACGCCTCGGCCACGGCCTGGCGGCCGCCGGTCTCGGGATGGGCCTGCACGTAGCGCGGCGTGCAGTCCGAGGTCATGGCGAGGCCCTTGTGCGTGCCCGGCACGCGAACCAGCGCCGAGTCGCCGTCCTGCGGACGGATCGCCGTGTTGCCCATGATCAGGTGATCGTACTGGTGCCAGATCCACGCCTTGCTCGCGAGATCGGGGCAGCCCATCAGCTTCAGCAGCGAGCCCTTCCAGTCCTTCGGTGCGGGCACCTTTGCGGCGTCCAGCACGGGCGGCAGGTCGGTGAGCTTCCACGGCCGCTCATAGACCGGTGCCGCGGTGACCAGCGGCGGGATCGGGATGTTGGCCACGATGTCGCCGTGCCACGACAGCACCATGCGCTCGGTGTCGGTGAGATGGCCGATCACCGCGAAGTCGAGCTCCCATTTCTCGAAGATCTTGCGCGCCTCGTCCTCGCGGCCGGGCTTGAGCACGATCAGCATGCGCTCCTGGCTCTCCGACAGCATGAGCTCGTACGGATTCATGCCGTCTTCGCGCATCGGCACCTTGTCGAGTGCCATCTCGAGGCCGAGCCCGCCCTTGGCCGCCATCTCGAACGACGAGGAGGTGAGGCCTGCCGCACCCATGTCCTGGATGGCCACGATCGCATCGGTCGCCATCAGCTCGAGGCAGGCTTCGAGCAGCAGCTTCTCGACGAACGGGTCGCCGACCTGCACCGTCGGACGCTTGCTCTCGCTGTCCTCGTTGAACTCGGTCGAGGACATGGTGGCGCCATGGATGCCGTCGCGGCCGGTCTTGGAGCCGACATAGACCATCGGATTGCCGAGGCCCGCCGCCGCCGAATAGAAGATCTTGTCGGTCGGCGCGATACCCACGGTCATCGCATTGACCAGGATGTTGCCGTTGTAGGAGGCGTGGAAATTCGTCTCGCCGCCCACGGTCGGGATACCCATGCAGTTGCCGTAGCCGCCGATGCCCGCGACCACGCCCGACACGAGATGACGCGTCTTGGGATGGCTGGGATCGCCGAAGCGCAACGCATTGAGGTTGGCGATCGGCCGCGCCCCCATGGTGAAGACGTCGCGCAGGATGCCGCCCACGCCGGTCGCCGCGCCCTGGTAGGGCTCGATGTAGGAGGGGTGGTTGTGGCTCTCCATCTTGAAGATGGCGGCCTGGCCGTCGCCGATGTCGATGACGCCCGCGTTCTCGCCCGGCCCCTGGATCACCCAGGGCGCTTCGGTCGGCAGCTTCTTCAGCCAGACCTTCGAGGATTTGTAGGAGCAGTGCTCGCTCCACATGGCCGAGAAGATGCCGAGCTCGACCATGGTGGGCGTGCGGCCCATGATCTTCAGCAGGCGCTCATATTCGTCCGGCGCGAGACCGTGCTCGGCCACGACCTGGGGCGTGATCGTGGGCTCGTTGGGCAGCTTGACCGGCGGGTTCTTTTCGATGGCGATGGTCACGGCGATTTGCTCATGAAAGGGCCTCTACCAGGCCCTCGAACAGCGCCTTGCCGTCGCAGCCGCCGAAGATCGGCTCGACCGCGTTCTCCGGATGCGGCATCAGCCCCATCACCGTCTTGGTCTCGTTGTAGACGCCTGCGATGTTGCGGATCGAGCCGTTGGGATTGGCCTCATGACCTAGGGGGCCATCGACCGTGCCGTCTGCGCTGCAATAGCGGAACGCGATCTGGCCGCGATCCTCCAGCCGCTTCAACGTATCGGCGTCGGCGAAGTAGTTGCCCTCGGCATGGGCCACCGGGACCTTGATCACCTGGCCCGCCTGGTAGCGGTTGGTGAACAGGCTCTGGCTGGTCTCGACCTTGAGATGCACGTCGCCGCAGACGAACTTCAGCTTCTCGTTGCGCATCAGCACGCCCGGCACCAGGCCCGCCTCGGCCGCGATCTGGAAGCCGTTGCAGATCGCCAGCACCGGCACGCCCTGCGCCGCCCGCTTCTTGACCTCGGCCATCACCGGCGACTGTGCGGCCATGGCGCCGCAGCGCAGATAGTCGCCATAGGAGAAACCACCCGGCAGCACGATCAGGTCGGCTTTGTCGAAGTCGCCCGCGCCGTGCCAGACCATCTGCGGCTTGCGCCCGGTGACCAGCTCGATCGCCTGCGCGACATCGCCTTCGCGATTGGAACCCGGGAAGACGAGGACCGCCGCTTTCATGTCAGTGGGCGCAGTGAGCAAGAATGATCATTGGGTTACCGACGCGCGAACGCCTGCTCTCGTCAAATGAAATCCATGATCTGCAATGTCTCGTTTCGCGTCGGCTTCCGAGAAAGCAACTCTCGATTGGCCTGTTTCTGGGAACGTCTTGAACATCAGCCAGGTGCCGCCGTCGGGACATTGAAGAAGCGTGTTCGGATCAGCGCCGTTTGTGGCAATGAAAAGCGTTCGGTCCACAGACGATCTGTAAAGGTGGAATTTCAACGGACCGCCACCCGGGGGACTTTGACCTGGAAGTCGTACGGCTGCTCCAGTCCAGTCACCTGGCTTGGTCGGTGGAACTTCAGGATCAATTTTGCTGTGTCGTGTCATGTTGGGTCGTCCGGTAGGGCTTCGCCAATCAGCATAATCTCAAATTCGGTTTCTTCATGGGGCTCTGCCGGCCTGGCCGTGATGAGCCGAATTGCGGCGTTGCGCCGAGTATAAACTGCCACGATGCAACGGTCATCGAGCATACCGATGATCCGCCAGCGATCTTCGGAGTCCGAGTGCGCCGCATCGAAGTCTTCGATAATGGGTCCGTTGAACATGCGCGGGAGTCGCTCAAGATCGACTCCATGCTCGCGCAGCACTCTTCGTCGCTTCGTATCGTCCCATTCGAAGCGCTGTCCATTGTGGACGACATGACCCATTCACCGCCGGCCTCAGCCGACCAGCTCGATCGAGTAGTTCTCGATCACGGTGTTGGCCAGCAGCTTCTTGCACATCTCGTCGAGACGGGCCTTCGCCTTGGTCTTGTCGGTCTCGGCGAGCTCCAGCTCGATGAACTTGCCTTGCCGCACGTCGCCGACCTCGGGGAAGCCGAGACGGTTCAGGGAATGTCCGATGGCCTTGCCCTGGGGGTCGAGCACGCCGTTCTTGAGGGTAACGTGGACTCTTGCCTTCATTGTTCCTCGACTACTGCAATGTCGCTACTGCAACGTGGTGGGGCCGCGGACGTCGCCCGGGCCCTGGTCGATCAGGATGCCGAGCCGCCGCGCCACTTCCTGATAGGCCTCCTCGACCTTGCCGAGGTCGCGGCGGAAACGGTCCTTGTCGAGCTTCTCGTTGGTGCGCAGGTCCCACAGCCGGCACGAGTCGGGGCTGATCTCGTCGGCAAGCACGATCCGCACCATGTCGTCTTCGTAGAGGCGGCCGAACTCGAGCTTGAAGTCGACCAGCTTGATGCCGCAGCCGAGGAACAGGCCGAACAGGAAATCGTTGACCCTCAATGTGAGCGCCACGATGTCGTCGAGATCCTGCGGCGTCGCCCAGCCGAAGGCGGTGATGTGCTCTTCCGTCACCATCGGGTCGCCGAGCTGGTCGTTCTTGTAGAAGAACTCCATGATCGAGCGCGGCAGCTGCGTGCCTTCCTCGACGCCGAAGCGCGTGGCGAAGGAGCCGGCGGCGACGTTCCGGACCACCACTTCGAGCGGGATGATCTCGACCTGGCGGATCAGCTGCTCGCGCATGTTCAGCCGGCGGATGAAATGGGTCGGCACGCCGATTTCCCCGAGCTTGGTCATCAGGAACTCGGAGATGCGGTTGTTGATCACCCCCTTGCCGGTGATCGTGCCCTTCTTCTTGTTGTTGAACGCGGTCGCGTCGTCCTTGAAGTACTGGACGATGGTCCCGGGCTCTGGCCCCTCGAACAAGGTCTTGGCCTTGCCCTCGTAGATGCGGCGGCGGCGGGACATTCTATACTCCTGGGCGGACGGGCAGGGCCCTCCCACCATTGGGCCGGAATATGGCGGAAGTCCCATGCCTACAGACTGGGGAAAAATCCATTGAAAAAGATGACGCGTCCGTCATATTTACCCTTTGGAACGGGAGCCTGACATGGCCCAGCAGATCACCTACGACAAGGCCTATGATGCCGTCGCCCCGGAGGATTTCCCGGCGATGCTGGAAGTGCCGCGCTACGGCCGGCGCAGCGATGCCTTCGACGGCATCATCTCGGCGACCCACGACCATTTCTGGGACCCGCTCGACAGGAACTACATCGATTTCGACATGCCCTTCGACATGTCGACGACGCCGATCCTGCCGCTCGAAAACCATGTCGAGCTGCGCAGCGCCGTCGCCGACAAGCTCGACGATCGCCAGAAGATCCAGCTCGCCAACGATATCACCCACTGGTCGATCTCCAATCTGCTGCATGGCGAACAGGGCGCGCTCTCGCTGTCGGCGAGCCTCTGCCACGTGCTGGTCGATCCCGGCGCGCAGGAATACGCCGCCAACCAGGCGCGCGAGGAGGCCCGACACGTCACGGGCTTCACGCGCTACATCGCCAAGCGCTGGGGCGCGCCGCTGCCGGTGGGCAAGACCATCGCGACCGTGCTGGGCGACCTCGTGAGCACGCACGAGGTCTACAAGAAGATCGTCGGCATGCAGATGCTGATCGAGGGCCTCGCCATGGGCGCCTTCGCGACCTTCAACGCCAAGACCAACGACCCCGTGCTGCGCCGGCTGGTGCAGCTCGTGATGAGCGACGAGGCCTTCCATCACCGCTTCGGGCGCCTGTGGGCCGCCAAGACGATCGGGCATCTCAGCGCCGAGGAGCACAAGAAGGTCGAGGACTGGTCGGCCCAGCTCTTCCAGATGCTGCTGTTCAACCTGATCAACACCGAGCAGAAGCAGGTGATCTACGCCAAGTACGGGCTCGACTGGCAGTGGGTGCGCGACTCGATCAAGGAGGTCTTCGGCGACGACGACCGCCGCGAGGCGCTGAAGGAGAGCACCAACATCTTCCGCGTGCTGATCAAGACGCTGCTGCATGCCGGCATCATCACCAGCCGCACCGCGCCGCTCTACGCCGTCTGGGTCGACATGAAGGAGCTCGAATCCGAGGGCGCCGACATCCCGGGCGACGTCGTCGCCGAGGAGATGCTGATCACCTTGCGCGAGATCAACGCCAAGCGCCGCCGCATCTCGAGCAAGGACGTCGTGGCGGCTTAACTGGTTTCATATTCCTCTCCCCCGCTAGGGGGAGAGGCTAGGTGAGGGGGCGGCGCCCAGCGCCGCCTCAATCGCCACCCAGATCCATTCCGGACTTTCAAAAACATCGTTCACCTGGAAGCGCAGGACCGTCCAGCCTTCACGCTCCATGAACGCCGTTCGATTCGCATCGCGTTGCTGCTGATAGGCATGATGCTCGCCGTCGATTGCCACCACGAGCCTTCGCGAGATGCACGCGAAGTCGGCGAAGTAAGGGCCAATCGGATGCTGGCGGCGGAACTTGACGCCGCTCAGTCGACGGTCGCGCAGAAGCTCCCGGCAAATGCGCTCCGGTTTGCCGCTGTCGCGGCGCAGTTCGCGGGCGCGTGTGATCTGCTGTCGTGCCATGCCCCCTCACCCGTCCTCTCCTCCTAGCGGGGGAGAGGCGTATGAAAGGAGTGCGGAGGTCCTTTTTGTGGCTACCGGCGTTGGATTTTTCGTCTTTTGTGGTTTTTCAAGCACTTAGCCGAGGGGGTGGGTGATACTTGAGACTAAGGGGCTAAAACCCTTATGCCATCGGTATCGGACCGGTCTCACGCCCAGTGAGACCGGGACTTCTCAGGCTGATACTAGGGCTTCCGCGCCAGGACAAACGCCGACAGACCCGCAAGACGATTGACCGGAAAGAGCGGCAGTTCGGCTGCGCAGAGGGCGGTCAGGAGGCCGTTGGTCAGAGCGTCGTGCTTCCTGAGGCTGCTCCTGGGCTGCGGGTCGCTGCGGGTGGCGAGGCGGACAGCGGCGGCGAGGGGGAAGACGAAGCCGAAATAGTAGGCGCCCTTCACGATCTCGAGGCCGGCCTTGCGCATCGTCTCCTCGATCTCGGCGAGGCGATAGCGCCGGACATGCTCGAGGAAGACGTCGTGACCGCTCCACAGGAATTGGAAGGCGGGCACGGTGACCAGGAAATGCGCGCCGCTCCGTACCTTGCCGGCATAGTGGCCGACCAGGCCCACATCGTCCTCGACATGCTCGAGCACGTCCATCATCAGCACGAGGTCGCAGTCGTTGGGATCGCAGTCGCGGCGATGCAGGATCGGCTTGCCGGCTTCCGTGTCGTCCCATTCGCGCGGATAGCCGATATCGACGCAGAGCGCCGATTGCACGCCGGTCCGGGCGAGGAGATGGCGCGAGAAGAAGCCCGAGCCTGCGCCGACGTCGAGCAGCCGCCTCGGCCGCAGGCCCCTGATCGCGCGCCGCAGCGCCGCCGCCTTGGAACGGTAGTACCAGTGTCGGCCGATGGCCTCGCCGAGGATGTCCTCTTCCTTGAGGTCCATCAGCCGCGCGGCGCGCCGTCCTCGTAGACGCCCTCGACGACGTAGATCGGCCGGCCCTTCACCTCGAGGAACAGCCGGCCGAGATACTCGCCGATGACGCCGACCGACACGAGCTGGATGGCGCCCATCAGCAGCACGACGATGATCAACGACGCGTAGCCGGGCGTGTCGATGCCGAACAGCAGCACGCGGCCGACGATGAAGAGGGCGTAGAGCACGGCGATCGCCGCGATCGCCAGGCCGCCGTAGAACGAGGCCCGGAGCGGCACGGTCGAGAAGCTCACCACGCCGTCGAGCGCGAAGTTCCAGAGCCGCCACAGGTTGAACTTGCTCGATCCCGCCGCGCGCTGCGGCCGCTCGTAGGGCACCCCCACGGCATTGAAGCCGACCCAGGCGAACAGGCCCTTCATGAAGCGGTTGCGCTCGGGCAGCTGGCGCAGCACCTCGACCGCGCGGCGGTCGACCAGGCGGAAATCGCCGACATTGGCCGGGATGCGCACGGGCGACATGCGGTTGAAGGCCCAGTAGAACCAGCCCGCCGAGACGCGCTTGCTGACCGTGTCCCAGGTGCGCGCCGAGCGGACGCCGTAGACGATGTCGTAGCCCTCGCGCCAGCGCCCGATGAAGGGACCGATCAGGCTGGGCGGGTCCTGCAGGTCGATGTCCATCGGGACAAGGATGTCGCCCTTGGCATGGTCGATGCCGGCCGTGAGGGCCGCTTCCTTGCCGAAATTGCGCGACAGGTTGACTACGCGAATGCGCTTGTCGCGGAGGCTGCAGTCGAGCAGGTGGGCCAGCGTGTTGTCGCGCGAGCCGTCGTTCACGAACACGATCTCGAACCGGAGCTTCTCGGCCTCGAGGAAGGGCTCGACGGCGGTCAGGAAGAGGTCGATCGACTCTTCCTCGTTGAATACCGGCACGACCAGCGACAGCAGGGGATCGGCGGGACGACGCGTCCGCTGGGCGGCAAGCTGGCGGTCCAGCGCATCGGAGGCGGGCCGCGGCGTGGGCAGGGACGAGGTGGTCAATGACGAGTCGGGCACGACCCCCAGTTTACACCATTGCGCGTCAGGTAACGACCTCGACCGTGCCGTCCAGCGCCATGATCCCGGTCTCGACGGCGAGCTTGGGCTGGTGCTTGGCGGCCTCCGCACGGAAGGCCCGCAGCGCCTCGACGTGCCTCTCGGTCTCGAAGGCCTTGTCGGTCTTGGCGCGATCGCCATAGGCCACGGCGGCGGCGCCGCAGTCGCGATGGGTGAGGCCGATCACGCGCTTGATGGTGTGGAGCTGCACGCTGATCGCCAGGTTTTCCCAGAAGACGTCGTGCCAGCTCTTGAAGGCCGGGGCGACCACGCCGATCGGCCCGCCCGCGATCACGAACTGGCTGTAGAGATCCTTCAGGTCGCGCTTGCCCATGTAGTCGAGCGTGTAGGTCGTGAAGCGCGGGTCGATGCAATTGAGCAGCATCGAATCGTAGTGATCCGGCTTGCTCGCTAGGGTCGGGAAGGCGGCGGTCAGGGCACCGGCAAAGCCAAGTCCCAGCGCGCCCCGGCGCGACAGCCTCGGCACACAGCCACAACCGAGATGGTGAACATGCTGCATTGGAAGCCTCCCCGCTCGTATGGGAGGGAAGTCTGCCACCGCCAAGTGACGGTGGAAAGACGCCTCAGTGCTGCTATAACCCGCCGCGACAGGCCCCGGGATTGGCCCATTTGGAGCGCCAGAGATGACGACGTTCGAGGATCGCGAAAAGGCTTTCGAGCACAAGTTCGAGCACGACATGGAGCTGCAGTTCAAGGCCCGGGCGCGCAAGAACAAGCTCCTGGGTCTGTGGGCGGCGGACCTGATGGGCAAGACGGGCGAGGCGGCCGAGGCCTATGCCCGCGACATCGTCATGGCCGACTTCGAGAAGCCGGGCGACCACGACGTCATCCACACCCTGATGCACGACCTCGCCGCGGCCGGCAAGCCGACCGAGGAGCACACGATCCGCCGGCAGGGCGACCGTCTGCTGGTCGTGGCGACGCAGCAGGTGATGACCGAGGTCAAGAAATAGGGCGCTCTACTTCCGTGCAAGCGTGCCGGCGAGACCGATGTAGGTCTCGGGACGCAGCGCCTTGAGCTGAGCCTTCGTCTCCGCGCTGACCTCGAGGCCGTCGATGAAGGTGGCGAAATCCTCCATCGTGACCTGCTTGCCGCGCGTGAGGGCCATCAGCTTCTCATATGGCATCTCGACGTCGGCGACGCGCAGCACGGTCTGGATCGCCTCGGCGATGACTTCGGGATGGGCCTCGAGCGCGTCACGCAGCGCCTGCTCGTTCACGCCGATCTTGCTGAAGCCGCGCATCAGCGCGCCATAGCCGATCAGCGAATGCGCGAATGCCGTGCCGAAGGTGCGCTCGACGGTCGAGTCGGAAAGATCGCGCTGGAGGCGTGACACCGGCAGCTTCCGCGAGAGATGCTCGAAGAGCGCGTTGGCGACGCCGAAATTGCCCTCGGCATTCTCGAAATCGATCGGGTTCACCTTGTGAGGCATGGTCGAGGAGCCGATCTCGCCCGCTTTCGGCCTCTGCGTGATCCATCCGTCGGAGATGTACCGCCAGACGTCCTGCGACAGATCGAGGAGGATCGTGTTGATGCGGCGGAGATTGTCGAACATCTCCGCGTAGGTGTCGTGAGGCTCGATCTGGGTCGTGACCTCGTTGAGGCCGACGCGAACGAAATCACCCTTGCCCGCGCCGTCTGCATTCAGGCGCTCGGCAAAGGAACGCGCAAAGGCCAGCCAGTCGACCTGCGGCAGGGCGACCACGTGAGCGTTGTAGTTGCCTGTCGGTCCGCCCCACTTCATCAGGATGGAGCTGCTCCTGAGAGCCCGGACCTGCTTCTCGAGCCGCGTCGCGAAGACGTTCATCTCCTTGCCGAAGGTCGTCGGCGTCGCGCTCTGCCCGTGGGTGCGCGCCAGCATGGCGGTATCGGCATAGGTCCGGGCAAGACCGATGATCTCCTTCGCCACTTTCCCGAGCGCCGGCAGCATCACGGCCTCGACCGCGCCGCGAAGGGAGAGAGCGTGGGCGGTGCTGTTCACGTCCTCCGAGGTGAGCGCGAAATGCACCCATTCGAGGACGTCCGTGAGGCTCGAGTTCTTGAGCTTGAGCTTGATGAAATATTCGACCGCCTTCACATCGTGGTTCGTCGCGGGGATGCCGTCATAGCCCTCGCGCTCGAACTTCTTGATGATCTCGGCATCCTCGATCGAGATCTGCGCCAGTTCGGCGAGCATCGTCTTCTCGTCCGCCGTGAGCGGACGGATTCCGACGCCCTTCGTCTCCGACAGCGCCGCGAGATATTCGCACTCGACGGTGACGCGCATCTTCATGAGCGCGTATTCGCTGAAATACGCCGCGAGCGGCTCGGCGGTCGCGCGATAGCGGCCGTCCACGGGACTTACGGCGGTGAGCGGGTCGAGATGCATCGTTGCCAATTGTTGCTCCTGTGGGCTTTTAGACCCGATATCCCGCCAACGCCATGTTAAGAAGTGACCGGAAATGCTGCCTCTCGCCGACTGTCCCAAATCCACCCTGGGGGCCATCCGGGGCGTGTTCACCGACATCGACGAGACCGTCTCGACCGAAGGCCGGCTGACCGCGGAGGCCTATGGCGCGCTGGAGGCGCTGAAGCGGGCGGGCCTCCTGGTGGTGCCCGTCACGGGCCGGCCGGCCGGATGGTGCGACCACATCGCCCGTTTCTGGCCGGTCGATGCCGTGGTGGGCGAGAACGGCGCCTTCTGGATGTGGCACGACGCCGGCGTCGGCAGGCTCGTCACGCGCTTCATCCAGTCCGCCGAGGAGCGCGCCGAGGGACGGAAGCGCCTCGAGGCGGTGCGGGCCGAGGTTCTTCGCGACGTGCCGGGTGCCGCCATCGCCTCCGACCAGCCCTACCGCGTGGCCGATCTGGCCGTCGATTTCCGCGAGGACGTCCCGGCGCTGCCTTGGGGCCATGTCGAGCGCATCCTCAAGATCTTCGAGAAGCACGGCGCGCACGCCAAGGTGAGCTCGATCCACGTCAACGGCTGGTTCGGCGACTACGACAAGCTCACCACCACGCGCGCCATGATGGCCGAGACGTTCGGCGTCGATCTGGCGGCCGAGAAAGCGATCTACATCTTCGCGGGCGACTCGCCCAACGATGCCCCGATGTTCGGCTTCTTTCCCAACGCCGTCGGCGTGGCCAATGTGCGCGACTATGCCGATGCCATGGCGCACCGGCCGGCCTGGGTGACCGAACGGCGTTCCGGCGCGGGCTTCGCCGAACTTGCGCGCGCCCTTCTCGACGCGAGAGACTGACCCCGATGAGCTTTGCCCACGACCTGGTCTACGAGCTGGTCACCCTGTTCGTGATCCTCGATCCCGTCGCCACCGTGCCGCTCTTCCTGATCGTGACCATGGGGCTTGCGCGCAGGGACGCGCTCAAGGTCGCGGCCTACGCGGTCGGCATCTCCTTCCTCGTCCTGTTGGCGGCCATCGCCGGCGGCCAGTTCCTGCTCGAGGCGCTGCATATCCCGATGCCGGCCTTCCAGCTCGCGGGCTCGCTGGTCCTGCTGCTGTTCGGCCTCAAGATGGTGCTGGGCAAGCTCCAGGAGGAGGCGCGCACCGTGCCCGACGACGCGACGCTGTTCGAGCGCGCGATCTATCCGCTCGCCATTCCCGGCATCGCGGGGGCGGGCGCCATCCTCACCGTGGTGCTGTTGACCGACAACGATACGCGGACCCTCGTCGAGCAGCTGCGGACGACGGGAGAGCTCGCCTTCTGCCTCGTGCTGTTCTTCGGCCTCTATGCCAGCGCGACGCAGCTCTTCAAGCTGCTGGGCCGCGGCGGCGTGGAGATCATCAGCCGCGTCTTCGGCCTGGTGGTCGCGAGCATCGCCGTGAACGGGCTGATAACGGCGATCAAGCTCTCCTTCGGGTTGGCTCACTGAACGTTGGCGACGACCAGTGACCGGAAGTAGGTGACGCTGTCGGCCTGGCTCCAGACGCCGACCGGTCCGGGGCGCATCAAGGTCCGGTCGGTGAGCTTGAAGAGCGACTTGTCGTCGAGGATGACCTCGAACTGGTCCTGCTTGGCGATGACCCGGAGCGCATGCTGGACATCGGCGACGACGGGCGTCTTCATCCCCTTCAACTCGGCACGCCGCCCGCCGGCCATGCGATAGAAGCGGACCGAACCGTCCAGCGCGTCGGCTTTCACGACATAGTAGTCGTTGGCGCTCTGGGCGCGCAGCACGAGGCCGGCCGCACGGGCGTGGGTGCCGCCGACCGTCTTGAAGCGCAGCGTGGCATCGACATCGAAGACGACGGTCTGCTCGGAAATGCAGAGCGGGAAATGGAGGTCCGTCTCGTCGTGGCCGGTCTCGCTGAGCGCCCAGCCGCCCAGCGCCCGGGGATCGGCGACGGCCTCCCAGTGCGGGACATGGCCCACGCCGGTGATGCCCTGGGTGCAGGCGATACGGCCGTCCGAAGTGGTGAGCGGCGCCACGAGCTGGGCCCAGGCGGGCTGGCTTGCGACCGCCAGGAACAGCAAGACGAGCAGGGTTCGCATCGCCTGAACGTAGCAGAACCGGGCCCTGCTTGACCGTCGGCGCGGGACGGAGGACGTTACGCCGCGTTCGATTTTTCGACTGAAATACGAAGGGGGAAACCATGCGTCTGTGCACGATCGTGAGCGGCGGGAAGCCCGCGGTGGGCGTCAAGATGGGCGACGGCAAGATCGTCGATCTCAGCAAGCAGATGCCGCGCGGACCGAAGTCGGTCGTCGAGATCCTGGCCGGCGGCAAGAAGGTGCAGTCGGCGGTGCTCAAGGCCTGCGCCAAGCCGAAGGCGGGCGCCACCGTGTCGGAGAAGTCGGCCAAGTACCTCTGCCCGATCCCCGCACCCGGCAAGATCCTGTGCATCGGCCTCAACTACCGCAAGCACGCCGAGGAGACGGGCAGCCCGATCCCGGGCTATCCGGTGGTCTTCACCCGCTTCAACAACACGCTGGTGCCGCACAACGGCAAGATGCTCGCGACCAGCCACTCCGTGCAGTACGACTGGGAGGCCGAGCTCACCATCGTGATCAGCAAGAAGTGCCGCAACGTGCCCAAGGAGAAGGCGCTCACGGTGATCGGCGGCTATGCCTGCTTCAACGACGGCTCGATCCGCGACTGGCAGAGGAAGTCGGGCGGCCAGTTCACGCTCGGCAAGAACTTCGACGGCACCGGCGGCTTCGGCCCCGATATCGTGACGCCGGACGAATTGCCGCCGGGCGCCGCGCCGCTCCGGATCATGACCCGCGTCAACGGCCAGGTCATGCAGGACAGCAACACCGACGACCTGATCTTCGACGTGCCGACGCTGGTCTGCGAGCTCAGCAAGGTCATGACGCTCGAGCCGGGCGACATCATCATCACCGGCACGCCCTCGGGCGTCGCCATGGCGCGCAACCCGCAGCCCTGGCTGAAGCCGGGCGACGTGTGCGAGGTCGAGATCGAGAAGATCGGCGTGCTGCGCAATCCGATCGCGATGGGGGCCTAAGCCTCTTTTCGGTGGCGCGGCAGGTTGGCGACGCCGCCCAGCATCAGTCTCGTGGCGAATTCGGTGGTCTCTTCGGGGTCCACCGGATCGCGCGAGACCATGATGATCGAGGCCTCGAAGACCACGCCCGACAGCGTCGCCGCGAGATAGCCGATATCGACATCGGGCAGGATGCCCTGCGCGATGGCATTGCGGATATCGTCGTGCAGCTGGCGCGACATGACCTGCAGATCCGGCTTCTCCATCAGCATGCGCACGGGCGTGATGTTGTTGCGGCCGAAGTCGAGGATCTCGGGCTCGCGCGCCACGTAGTTCAGGTAGACCGAGATGTGGCTGCGGAAGAATTCCTCGGCTGTCTTCGCCCGGGCGCGGCCCTGGCGGTGGCGCTTCATGAGCTCGACGCTCATCTCGGCGACGACCGCCTCGAAGATCTCGTCCTTGTCCTTGAAGTAGTTGTAGAAGGTGCCGGAGGCGAGGTCGGTGCGCCGCACGATGTCGCGGACGCCCGCGGCGCCGTAGCCCATCTCGGCGAAGACCGTGCGCGCGGCCTTCAGGAGCGCGGCGCGGTTTTCCGCCTTGTTCTGCTCGCGCCGGCCCGACCGCTCCCGCGTGGTCATCGCCGCCGTCGTCGTCGTTGCCTCGTCGCCCATGCTCAATGTCCCAACCGTGCCAACTCGTGCCGCAGACCCACGACCATGTCGTCCATCGCCCGTGCCGCCGCCTGTAGCGCACCGCGCATGCAGATGAAACCGTGAATCAGCGAATCGAATTCACGATGGATTGTCTTCACGCCCGCCGCCTGCATCTTGTCGGCATAGGCCTGGCCCTCGTCGCGCAACGGATCGAAGCCGGCTGTGAAAACCAGGGCCGGGGGCAGGCCGGAAAGATCGGCCGCCCTGAGCGGTGATACGCGCGGGTCGGCAGCCTCAGCCGGCTCATGTAAGTATTGTCCGAGGAACCATTGCATGTCCGACAGGGTCAGCAGGAAGCCCTCGCCGCAGCTCGTGTGGGACGGCCAGTCGACCGACATGTCGGTGGCGGGATAGATCAGCCATTGCAGGCAGGGCGTGCACGCCTCGCCGCGCATGAGCTGGGCCAGGACGGCGGCAATCGTGCCGCCGGCGGAGTCGCCTGCGACGATGATGCGGGCCGGGTCGATGCCGAACCCCGCGCCGTCGCTGGCGAGCCAGCGGAAGGCCGCCACGGCATCGTCGATGGCGGCGGGAAACTTGTGCTCCGGCGCCAGGCGATAGTCGATCGCCACCACGGCGCAGCCGGTGCGATTGCAGAAGTAGCGGCAGGGCAGGTCGTAGCCTTCGAGGCTGCCGATGGTGAAGCCGCCGCCGTGGAAGAACAGGATCGCGGGCAGGAGCCGCGCCACCGAACCGGCCGGACGGTAGAGGCGAACGCGCAGACGGCCCCCGTGCATGGCGGCCGGCGCGGCGATGGTGCGGTCGATGATCTCGCCGACGGGAAGCGCGCGGCCGCCCATGATCGCCTGGAAGATGTCGAACTCGGCGCGCGCCTGGGCCACGCCGAGCGACTGGAGCGGTTGCTGGCCGCTGCGGGCGAGCAGCTGGAGGAACCATTGCGTGCGCGCGTCGAGCACCCGGCCATCGACGCTGACCGGCGCCCCGGCCAGGATGTTGACCCACGAGATCGGCATGCGCAGCGCCATGTTGGCCGCCTTGCCCTGCAGTTCGCGCGCGATCTCCTTGATCTCCATGCCCGCTTCTAGCACGTCCGCGCCGGCCTCGCAGTGCGCGAGGAGGCGCACCTCGACGCTGTTGCGGGCCTTCGCTAGGTTGACGTTGATGGCCGAGGCCTCCTCTTCGAGCGGCTATGCCGATGCGCTCCGGCGCGAGATCCTGCGCAGCGAGCAGCAGCGCATGCGGGCGGTCGCCGTCATCCTGACGCTCCTGCTCGTGACCACGGTGCTTGCCGCGCTCTTCGCCAAGGATTTGGCGCGACGTCTCTTCGAGACCACGTTCGCGCCGAGCCTGCCGCTCACCGCCATCGGCCCGTTCGTCGCCTACGAATTCGCCGCGCTCCTTTTTCTTCGCTACCGCATCGCGCGCGACCGGGACTTTCCGACCTACGGCCGGTTCGCCAACGCCCTGATCGAGACGACGCTCCCCAGCGTCATCATCTACCTGCTGGCGCGCGACATGGACCCGCGCGCGGTCTTCGCCTTCTGGCCGCCGATGCTCTATTTCGTCTTCATCGTGCTGTCGATCCTGCGGCTGGATTTCCGGCTGTCGCTCTGGACGGGCGCGGTGGCGGCGGTCCAGCAATACGCGCTCGCGCTCTGGCTGCTGCCGCTCGACAACGCGGCCGCCAATCCGATGGGGGCGACCTACTTTTACTTCAGCCGCAGCATCGTGCTGCTGTTCGCGGGCCTCGCCGCCGGCGCCGTGGCGCTGCGCGTGCGGCGGCAGTTCGAGAATTCGATGGCCAACGCCGCCGCGCGCGATCGCGTGGTCAATCTCTTCGGCCAGCACGTCTCGCCCGAGGTCGCCGAGCAGCTGCTTGCCCATGCCGATCCGCCGAGCGAGATCCGGACGGTCTGCGTGATGTTCCTCGACATTCGGGGCTTCACGGCCATGACGCGGGCCCGCACGGCGCGCGAGACGGTGACGCTGCTGAACGAGTTCTTCGGCCGGATGGTCGCGATCGTCGATCGCCACGACGGCATCATCAACAAGTTCCTGGGCGACGGTTTCCTCGCGCTGTTCGGCGCGCCGATCGCCGATCCCAACGCCGCGGCCGATGCCGTGAAGTCGGCGCAGGCGATGCTGGCTGCCGTCGATGCGTGGAACGCGGCGCATCCGGCGCGGGCGCTCAAGATCGGCATCGGCATCCATATCGGCGAGGCGGTCACCGGCACCGTCGGCTCGGCGATCCGCAAGGAATACACGGTGATCGGCGACACGGTGAACCTCGCCGCTCGCCTCGAGCAGCTCACCAAGGAGACGGACGCGCGGCTGCTCGTGTCCGACGCCGTGCGCCGCATCCTGGGCGAGGTCGGCACCGACCTGGGCGAGATGGCGATCAGGGGCTATGCCGAGCCGGTGCGCGTCTGGAAGCTCGCATGATCTGGTACTTCGCCTACGGCTCGAACATGAACCCGGCACGGCTTGCCGATCAGCGGCTGAAGGAGCGCGCGGTCCAGATGGGCCCGCGGATCGGCGGCCGGCTCGACGGCTGGCGACTGGTGTTCAACAAGATTGCGCGCTCACCCGAGGGGGCCGCCGCCGGCAACATCGTCGAGGCGCCGGGCGAGGTCGTGCACGGAACATTGAACCACATGCCCGACGAAGGCCTGGCAGTGCTCGATATCTGGGAGGGCGTGGCGGACGGCCACTATGAGCGCCGGGTGGTGCCCGTGGTGCGTGCCGACACAGGCGAGACGGTCGAGGCGGTAACCTACGTGGCGCTCAAGGTCGGCGAGGGGCTCAGGCCCACCCGCGACTATCTCGGCCATCTCCTGGCCGGCAAGGATCTCCTGCCGGCCGCCTATTGGGATAGGCTGAAGAAGACGGAGACGCTGGACTAGACCGTCGCCGGCGCCTTGAGGCGATCGCCCGGGACCTTGCCGGAATTGTCGATCTCCGGGACGTCGGCCTCGTGCCAGAAGTTCAGTTCGATCATGATGCCGTCGGGATCGTGCAGGAACACCTGCTGCAGGGGCCGCGCCGGCACCTTGCGGACCTCGAAGGGGATCTTGTCCTTCTTGATCGTGTCGATCGTACCACGGATGTCGGAGCAGTTGATCGCCACGTGGTCGATCGCGCCGCCGCCATGGTCCTTGCGGCCGCTTTCGGACACGAGATGAAGCACGGCCTTGTCGCCGGCATAGAGCCAGGCGCCGGGGAAGTTGAACGGCGGCCGATCGCCGTCACGAAGGCCGACATACTTCTCGTAGAAGGCGACGGTCTTCTTCAGGTCCTTGCAGAAGACGTTCCAGTGGTCGAGCGAAAGAGCGGGCATCGGGTCCTCCTCTGGGAAGAGCCCGAGCTTACACCGGTCTTGGTCAGTCGTGGCAGCAGGATTTATCGGCTTTTTCGCCGTATTCGTCGTGCCGGCGCACCCAGCTGGTCAGGTTGCCGCCGGGCGGCTCGTTGCGGCCCTTCGGGGTGACGTCGAGGACGCCGTAGACGCCGCCCACCTGCTCGGAGCCGCGAGCAAACGCCGAATAGGT
>DATJWN010000216.1:0-3344 GCA_035501235.1 Reyranella sp. | reverse complement strand
GCAGCCAGGCGAGCGAGTCGCCACCGACGGCGCCTTGTTCCTCGACAACGCTTTGACGACGGCCTCGGGCTAGGGCCTGGGATAAGGAGGGCATCCCGTGCTGAGAGGCATACTGGCCTTCGGGCTGACACGGCGGCCGATCATCCTCCTCATCATCGTCGTCTTCGTCGGCGGCGGCTTGGCCGCGTTCGCCAAGCTCAACATCGAGGCCTATCCGAACCCGGCCCCCGTGATTCTCGAGATCACGGCCCAGGTGCCCGGCCTGTCCGCCGAGGAGATGGAGCGCTACTACACGATGCCGCTCGAGGTCGGCCTGTCGCCGACGCCCGGGATCGACAACATCCGCTCGACCTCGTTCTACGGATTGTCGTTCGTGCGGGTCACGTTCCAATACGGGGTCCAGTACTACTTTGCCTTGCAGCAGGCGGCGCTGATGCTGCAGCAGAACGTCAACCTGCCCAATGGCGTGCAGCCACAAATCCAGGGCTCGAGCCTGGTCGGTGAAATCTATCGCTACCAGCTGGTCGGGCCGCCCCATTTCGGGCTCACCAACCTCCACTCGGTCAACGAATGGATGGTGATGCGCCGCCTGTTGCGGGTGCCCGGCGTCGTGCAGATAAACCCCTGGGGCGGGACCACCAAGGAATTCGAGGTGCACGTCGACCGCGACAAGCTCGCCGCATACAACATCTCGATCCCCCAGATCGTGAGCGCGATCGGAAACGCCAACGTCAATGTCGGCGGCCGCACCATCAATATCGGCCAGCAGTCGGTGAACATCCGCGGCGTCGGCCTGATCGACGACGGCGGCACGAACGACATCGCCCAGGGCTGGAACGTCGGCGATCTCGAGAACGTCGTGCTCACGCAGTCGAATGGTGTTCCTGTCCTGGTGAAGGACGTGGCCAAGGTCTATGTCGGCTACGTACCGCGTCTCGGCAAGGCCGGCCGCGACAACGACGACGACATCGTCGCCGGCATCGTGGTGATGAACCGTACCCTGCACACGAACGACGTGGTGGCGCGGGTCAAGGCGGAGGTCGCGAAGATGAATCGCGACGGAAGCTTGCCGCCCGGCGTCAAGGTTGTCCCGTTTTATGACCGCACCACGCTGGTCAACGTGACGACGCAAACCGTTATCCACAATCTCGTCTTCGGGTGCTTGCTGGTCTTCTTCATCCAGTGGATATTCCTGGGCGATCTGCGGAGCGCCATCATCGTCGGCGCCAACATCCCGTTCGCGCTGTTCTTTAGCATCATCATCATCGTCATCACCGGCGAGTCCGCGAACCTCCTGTCGGTCGGGGCGGTCGATTTCGGGATCATTGTCGATTCCTGCGTGATCCTGGTCGAGAACATCTTCCGCAACTTCCAGCTGCCCGAGAACGAGCGGAAGGCGCTGCTGATCGACCGGGCGAGTCCGATGACGAACGGGTCCGGCTGGACCGACCGGCTGCGCATGATCTTCATCAGTGCCCTGCAGGTAGACAAAGCCGTCTTCTTCTCGACGGCGATCACCGTGGCGGCATTCGTGCCGCTGTTCACCATGGAGGGCGTCGAAGGGCAGATCTTCGGCCCGATGGCCAAGACCTACGGCTATGCGTTGGCCGGAGCCCTGATGGCGACGTTCACCATCTCGCCGGTGCTCGCGTCGTACTTGCTGCCGCGGCAGGTCAAGGAAACCGAGACCATCGTAGTGCGCCTTCTCCGGCGCGCCTACACGCCGGTGCTCGACTGGGCGCTCGCGCACCGCCGGATCATCGTGGGCCTGGGCGTCGCCTTCATCGTGCTGGTGGGGCTCCTGACCTCGCAGCTGGGCAGCGAGTTCCTGCCGCATCTCGAGGAGGGCAATCTGTGGATACGCGCCTCGATGCCGCCCACCATCTCGCTCGAGGCCGGCGAGCGGTTCGTCACGCGAATTCGCGAGATCATCAGGAGCCATCCGGAGGTCATCACGGTGGTGTCGCAGCACGGCCGCCCGGACGATGGCAGCGACGCCTCCGGGTTCAACAACGCCGAGTTCTTTGCGCCGCTGAAGCCCGAGGACGAGTGGCCGTCGGGGGTGACCAAGGACAAGCTGATCGCACAGCTGCAGAGCGAGTTTGATGATGCCACGGTTGGCATCACCTTCAACTTCTCGCAGTATATCCAGGACAACATCGAGGAGGGCCTGTCCGGGGTCAAAGGCGAGAACGCGGTCAAGATCATCGGGCCCGACCTGCCGACCTTGGAGGCGCTGGGCGCGCAAGTCCTGCATGTGATGGACCAGGTGCCGGGCGTGACCGACCTCGGGATCTTCCGCGTCCTCGGCCAGCCGAACCTGAACGTCAAGATCGACCGAACTGCGGCGGCGCGCTACGGGCTGAACGCTGGGGACATCAACACCGTCATCCAAGCGGCGATGGGCGGCACCTCGGCCGGCCAGGTGCTCGAAGGCGACCGCCAGTACAACATCAATGTCCGCTTCGCGCCGCAATATCGCGCCAGTATCGACGACATCCGCAACACGCCGGTGTCCTACACGACGCCGAACGGAACCAACGCCTATATCCCGCTCAGCGAGCTCGCGCAGATCAGCCTGGACACCGGCGCCTCGTACATCTTCCACGAGGGAAGCCAGCGCTATATCCCGGTAAAGTTCAGCGTGCGCGGCCGCGATCTCGGCAGCACCGTCGCCGATGCGGAGAAGCGCATCGCCAAGGAAGTGAAGTTTCCGCCCGGCTACCGCGTCGAATGGGCGGGCGAGTTCGACGAGCTGCAGCAGGCGAAGAAGCGCCTCGCGATCGTCGTGCCGATCAGCCTGTTGCTGATCATGGTGCTGCTCTATGGCCTGTTCAATTCGCTGACGGACAGCCTGTTGGCGCTCGCCGGGATCCCGTTCGCGGCAGCGGCAGGCCTGCTGGCGCTGCTGCTGAGCGGGCTTAATTTCAGCATCTCGGCCGCGATCGGGTTCGTGTCGCTGTTCGGCGTGTCGGTAATGAACGGCATCCTCCTCATCACCTACTACAACGAGGTCAAGCTGAGCGGCCTGCATGGGGTCGCGGCCATGAAGCATGCAGCCGAGCAGCGGATGCGGCCGATGCTCATGACGGCGCTCTCGGCCTGCATCGGGCTGTTTCCTGCCGCGGTGTCGACCGGCATCGGCAGCCAGGTGCAGCGGCCCCTCGCGACAGTGATTGTCGGCGGCATGCTGCTCGGACCGATCATGCTGCTGGTCGTGGTGCCGGCGCTCAGCCTCCTTTTCCTCGGCAAGGATGACGGACCGAGGCCGTGGGCGCCGGGCGCGCCCGGAGAAGCGCGCAGCGAGAGAGTCGAGGCGGACGACGACTGATGCACGGGGTTGG
>DATJWN010000215.1:0-2751 GCA_035501235.1 Reyranella sp. | reverse complement strand
TGCCCCTGTGGTTCACCCGTTCAATCATAAGAACCATCCCGATGCGCTCCCGCCTTGTCCATCTGCTGGCTGCTTCCGCCCTGATCTCATTCGCCGGTTGTGACAAGCGGACCGACACCGGCCAGCCGGTCGCGTCGGTCGGCTTGGTGAAAATCCGCTTTCAGACCGACTGGTATCCGCAGCCGGAGCACGGCGGCTACTACCAGGCGCTGGCGAAGGGGTTCTACAGGGACGAAGGCCTCGACGTCGAGATCCTCCCCGGCGGGCCGAACGCCCAGGTGATGACCTCGGTCGCGGTCGGGCGCGCCGACCTTGGCATGACCAACGGCGACGATGTCATCGTGGCGATCGCCCGCGGCGTGCCGATCCGGATGGTCGGCGCCGAGATGCAGCGCGATCCGCAGGGCATCCTGTTCCACACCGAGCATCCGCTGGCGACCCTGAAGGACCTGGAGGGCCGGACGCTCATGGCCGGCGCCGGCTCGACCTGGATCGAGGTGCTGCGGAAGAAGCTCGGCGTGAAGTTCAACCTCATCCCGCTGGTGGGCGACCTCGCGCGGTTCATGAACAACACCGAGTTTGTCCAGCAGTGCTTCGTGACGAACGAGCCGTTCTTCGCCCGGCAGCGCGGCGCGAACGTCGGCGCGCTGCTCATCGCCAGCGACACCTACGAGCCCTACCGCGTGATGTTCACCGGGAATGAATTCCTCGCGAAGCATCCCGAGATCGTGGCGAAGTTCGTCCGCGCCAGCATCCGCGGCTGGGACGACTACCTGACGGGCGATCCCGCACCGGCGAACAAAGTGCTCGTCGAGAAGCGCAATGACCTGACGCCGGAATTCATGGCCTACAGCATCAAGGCGATGAACGCCTACCAGCTGGTGGCGGGTGATCCCGCGAAGGGCGAGTTCACCGGCCAGCTGACCGCCGCGCGCCTCGAGAAGCAGATCAAGCTCCTGCAGGACGTCGGCGTGCTCGACAAGCCGGTCGCGGTCGACGATGTCGCGACCTTTGCCTTCATTCCCAAAAATCCGCATGGAAGCCAGGGAAACCGGAATGATTGAGCCAGGCCGGTTCCCGATTTCCTGAGTTTCCAGATTTGTCCGTCTTCACCCAACTCCCCCTCCCATGAACTACGAAGCCAAACTCGCCGAACTCGGCCTCAAGCTCCCCAATCCGCCCGCGGTCGCCGGCAGCTACGTGCCGTTCGTCCGCACCGGCAATCTCCTTTATCTCGCCGGCACCATCAGCTCGTTCAATGGCGAGATGACGCACACCGGCCAGGTCGGCAAGGAGCAGACCGTCCAGACCGGCTACGAGTCCGCGAAGATCTGCGCGCTCAACACGCTCGCCAACCTCAAGGCCGCCACCGGCAGCCTCGACAGCGTGAAGCAGTTCGTGCTCGTCACCGGCTTCGTCAACGCCGTCAGCGGTTTCGCCGACAGCCCGGCCGTCATCAACGGCGCCTCGGAACTGTTCGGGAAGGTCTTTGGTGACGCCGGCAAACACGCCCGCGCCGCGGTGGCCGCTGCCGGGCTGCCCAAGGGCTCGACCGTCGAGATCCAGGTGATCGTGGAGCTCAAGTAGTCGAGAGATGAGAGTTGAGGGTTGAGAGAGCAGAGGTTCCGACCCTCAACCCTCAGCCAGCAACTCGCAACCGGCCGCGCCCGCGCAGCCTAGAGCTTCTTCGTCAGCACCTTCGAGTTCCGGCCGCTGTCCTCGTAGGCCTTGAGGCGCGATTCCGGCAGCATCTCCTTGTCGGCTTCCTCGAAACCGACGACGGACGTGAAGAACGAGAAGGCCTGCGTGGAGAGGGCGATGACATTGGTCGCGCCGCGCTCCTTCGCCATCATGCAGGCGTAATCGACCATCTTCTTGCCGATGCCGCGGTGATGGTAGAAGGGCATGACGTAGAGCGAGCCGACCTCGGCGAACTTCGGCTTGTCGGGATAGAACTGCAGCGAGACGCAGGCGATGATGTTCTCGTCGATCTCGAAGACGAAGAACTGCTCGACGTTCTTCTCGATCGCGGCCTGGGTGCGGTAGACGAGTTCCTCGCGCTTCACGGCCTGGCGCGTGAGGTTGTAGACGGCGCGGACGTCGCGCTTCGTGGCCTGGCGGATCTGCTGGTATTCGTTGCCGTGGATGAGCGTGCCGACGCCCTCGTTGGAGAAAATCTCGTTGAGCAGGCCGTCCATGAGCCGGCCGTCGAGCAGGTGGATGCGCGGCGTGCCGGTCTCGACCGCCTTGACCGCGTGCGCCGCGGTGCTGCGCATCGGCTCGTTGATGGACTCGGGCTTCGTCTCCAGGATGCCCTTCAGCGTGGTGGCCGCGATCTGGTGCTGGAGCTTGCCGTTGAGCTCGAGGCCCTCGTGCGGCGTCAGGTAGATGATCTTGGTCGCATGGAGCGCCTCGGCCAGCTCGGCGGCGAGCAGGTCGGAGTTGATGCGCAGCGGCCGGCCGTCGCGGTCGAAGCCGATCGGGTTGAGCACGGGCACGACGGACGAGGCGATGAGCTGCTGGAGGAATTCCTTGTCGATGCGGTCCACGCGGCCGGTGAACTGGTGGTCGACGCCCTTGATGATGCCGAGCGGCACGGCGCGCACGGCGTTGGTCAGGGCGGCCTTGAGGCCGTTCTGCGTCAGGCCCTCGATCACGAGGTGCGTCACGCGCGACGAGGCGCGGATCGCGAGGTCGAGCGTCGCGGCGTCGGTCACGCCGGTGCCCTGCGAGTCGGAGATCGGGATGTTG
>DATJWN010000214.1:0-28434 GCA_035501235.1 Reyranella sp. | reverse complement strand
AGGCACGGAGATGGTGATGCCGGGCGACAACGCCCGCATGAGCGTCGAGCTGATCCAGCCGATCGCGATGGACGAGGGCCTGCGCTTCGCCATCCGCGAGGGCGGTCGCACCGTCGGCGCCGGCGTCGTTACGAAGATCGTCAAGTAAGACGCCAGAGCAGAGCAAAGACCATGGACAGCACGAACATCCGCATCCGCCTCAAGGCGTTCGATCACCGGGTCCTCGATACGTCGACCAGCGAGATCGTCAGCACCGCGAAGCGGACGGGCGCGCAGGTGCGCGGGCCCATCCCGCTGCCGACGCGCATCGAGCGGTTCACGGTCAATCGCTCGCCGCACATCGACAAGAAGTCGCGCGAGCAGTTCGAAGTGCGCACGCACAAGCGCGTGCTCGATATCGTCGATCCGACGCCGCAGACGGTGGACGCGCTGATGAAGCTCGACCTCGCCTCCGGCGTCGACGTCGAAATCAAGCTCGGCGCCTAGTGCGGGAATAGGGAAGAGGAACAGACCATGCGTTGCGGTCTCGTCGCCCAGAAGGTCGGCATGACCCGCGTCTTCAACGACGCGGGAGAGCATGTGCCCGTCACCGTTCTGAAGGTCGACCAGCTCCAGGTCGTCGCCGTCCGCTCGGAAGAGAAGGACAAGTACACGGCCGTCCAGCTCGGCTACGGCAAAGCCAAGGTGAAGAACGTGACCCAGCCGATGCGCGGTCACTTCGCCAAGGCCAAGGTCGAGCCGAAGAAGAAGCTCGTCGAATTCCGCGTCGCCAAGGACGCCGTCCTCGAAGTCGGCGCCGAGCTGGTGCCGAGCCACTTCGTGCCCGGCCAGTTCGTCGACGTCGTCGGCACCTCGATCGGCCGCGGCTTCGCGGGCTCGATGGTGCGCTGGAACTTCCACGGCCTGGAAGCCAGCCACGGCGTGTCGGTCTCGCACCGTTCGCACGGCTCGACCGGTAACCGCCAGGATCCCGGCCGCACCTTCCCCGGCAAGAAGATGGCCGGCCACTGGGGCCATGAGCGCGTGACCACGCAGAACCTGAAGGTCGTCTCGACGGACGACGAGCAGGGCCTGCTGCTGGTCTCCGGCGCCGTCCCCGGCCCCGCCGGCGGCTACATCATCGTCAAGGACGCCTCGAAGAAGGCCCGCCCCAAGGACGCCCCGTATCCGGCCGGCCTGCGCAAGGCTGCTGCCGAGGCGAAGGCTCCTGAAGCGGCCCCCGAATCGACCGGCGCCGCCGACGCGGCCCCGCAGGCTTGAGGATCAGATCATGAAAGTCGCGGTCAAAACCATCGAGGGCGGCAGCGCCGGTGAGCTCGAGCTCGCCGATGCGGTGTTCGGCGCCCCCGTCCGCCAGGACATCCTGCAGCGCTGCATCGTATGGCAGCTCTCGCGCCGCCAGCAGGGCACGCACAAGTCCAAGGGCCGTGCGGAAGTGACGGCCACGGCGAAGAAGATGTACGCCCAGAAGGGCACCGGTCGCGCCCGTCACGGCAACGAGGCGGCGCCGCAGTTCCGGGGCGGCGGCAAGGCTTTCGGTCCGGTCGTGCGCAGCCATGCGTCCGACCTGCCCAAGAAGGTCCGCAAGCTCGCGCTGCGCACGGCGCTGTCGGCCAAGGCCGCCGAGGGCAAGCTGATCGTGGTCGAGGCGGCGACGCTCGCCGAGCCCAAGACCGCCCAGCTCAAGGGTCATTTCGGCAAGCTCGGCGTCTCGAGCGTGCTGGTCATCGCCGGCGCCGAGGTCGACGCCAACTTCGCCCGCGCCGCCGCCAACATCGCCCATGTCGATGTGCTGCCGCAGCAGGGCGCCAACGTCTACGACATCCTGCGCCGCGACACGCTGGTGCTGACCAAGGATGCCGTTAAGCATCTCGAGGAGCGGCTGCAATGAGCGCGAGAGCATCCGTCAAGCCGGCCACCGTCAGCCGCGCGCGCATGTACGAAGTGATCCGCGCGCCGCTGATCACGGAAAAGACCACCAACGGCTCGGAGCACAGCCAGGTGACCTTCAAGGTCGCCGCCGATGCGACCAAGCCCGAGATCAAGCAGGCCGTCGAGGGCCTGTTCAAGGTCAAGGTGAAGGCGATCAATACGGTGAACGTCAAGGGCAAGCACAAGCTCTTCAAGGGCCGCCCGGGCGTTCGCAGCGACTGGAAGAAGGCGATCGTCTCCCTGGTCGAAGGTCACAAGATCGACGTGACCACGGGCCTGTGAGGCGGGGGAAAGCAAAATGGCTCTGAAGAGTTACAAACCGATCACGCCGTCGCTCCGGCAGCTCGTCATCGTCGACCGCGCGGGCCTTTGGAGGGGCAAGCCGGTCAAGGCGCTGACCAGCGGCAAGGTGGATCCGGCCGGCCGCAACAATCACGGCCACATCACCGCCCATCATCGCGGCGGCGGCCACAAGCGCCGTCTGCGCACGGTCGACTTCAAGCGCCGCAAGTTCGACGTCGCGGCGACCGTCGAGCGGCTGGAATACGATCCCAACCGGTCGGGTTTCATCGCGCTGATCAAGTACACCGACGGCGAGCTCGCCTACATTCTGGCGCCGCAGCGCCTGAAGGCGGGCGACGAGGTCGTGTCGGGCGAGAGGGTCGACATCAAGCCGGGCAACGCCATGCCGCTCGCCAACATGCCGGTCGGCACGATCGTGCATAACGTCGAGCTGAAGAAGGGCAAGGGCGGCCAGCTGGCACGCTCCGCCGGCACCTACGCCCAGCTCGTCGGCAAGGACGCGGGCTATGCCCAGATCAAGCTGAACTCGGGCGAGCTGCGCCTGGTGTCGGGCGAATGCCTGGCCACCGTCGGCGCCGTCTCGAACCCCGACAACCAGAACACCGTGGTCGGCAAGGCCGGCCGCACCCGCTGGCTGGGTCGCCGGCCGGTCGTTCGTGGCGTCGCCATGAACCCGGTCGACCATCCGCACGGTGGCGGCGAAGGCAAGACCTCGGGCGGCCGTCATCCGGTCACCCCGTGGGGCAAGCCGACCAAGGGCAAGAAGACCCGCAAGAACAAGTCGACGGACAAGATGATCATCCGTCGTCGTCACGCGACGCGCTAGGAGACAGACAGTGGCACGTTCCGTCTGGAAGGGCCCCTTCGTCGAGGGCAGCCTGATCAAGAAAGCCGAAAAGGCGCGCGGCAGCGTGCGCAACGACGTGATCAAGACCTGGTCGCGCCGCAGCACCATCCTGCCGCAGTTCGTCGGACTCACCTTCGGCGTCTACAACGGCAAGAAGTTCATCCCGGTGAACGTCACCGAGGAAATGGTCGGCCACAAGCTCGGCGAGTTCTCGCCGACGCGCACCTTCACCGCCCACTCGGGCGACAAGAAGGTCGCGAAGGAGTAACGCGCGATGAGCAAGCCCAACGCTCCCCGCCGCGAGGCGGACAACGAGGCCAAGGCCGTGCTGCGCACCGTGCGTGTCAGCCCGCGCAAGCTCGACCTCGTCGCCGCCACGATCCGCGGCAAGAAGGCCCAGTCGGCCGTGAACGAGCTCACCTTCTCCAAGAAGCGCATCGCGCAGGACGTGAAGAAGGTGCTGAACTCGGCCATCGCCAACGCCGAGAACAACCACAATCTCGACGTCGACCGCCTGATCGTGGCCGAGGCCTCGGTCGGCAAGAGCCTCGTCATGAAGCGCTTCCACACCCGCGGCCGCGGCCGCGCGGCGGGAATCGTCAAGCCGTTCAGCCATCTCACCATCGTGGTGCGCGAGCGCCCCGAGGCGGAGGAAAAGTAAGATGGGTCAGAAGGTCAATCCGATCGGCCTGCGTCTCGGCATCAACCGGACCTGGGATTCGCGCTGGTACGCCGAAGGCGACGAGTATTCGACGATGCTCCACGAGGACATCGAGATCCGCAAGGTGCTGCGCAAGCGGCTGGCCCAGGCGGGTGTCGCCAAGATCGTCGTCGAGCGTCCGGCCAAGCGCGCCCGTGTCACGATCCATACCGCCCGTCCGGGCGTGGTGATCGGCAAGAAGGGCGCCGACATCGAGAAGCTGCGCGGCGATCTCGCCAAGATGACCAAGGGCGAGGTGGCGCTGAACATCGTCGAGATCCGCAAGCCCGAGATCGACGCCACGCTGATCGCCGAGAACATCGCCCAGCAGCTCGAGCGCCGTGTCGCCTTCCGCCGCGCCATGAAGCGCGCCGTGCAGTCGGCAATGCGTCTCGGCGCCCAGGGCATCCGCATCAACTGCTCGGGCCGCCTGGGCGGCGCCGAGATCGCGCGCATGGAGTGGTACCGCGAAGGCCGCGTGCCGCTGCACACGCTGCGCGCCGATATCGACTACGGCACGGCGACGGCCTTCACCACCTTCGGCACCTGCGGCGTCAAGGTCTGGGTGTTCAAGGGCGAGATCATGGCGCACGACCCGATGGCGCATGACAAGCGCGCCGAGGAAGCCGCGCCGCAGCGTACGCCGGCCCGCGTCGAGCGCACCGAGCAGAGGGACGCGTAAGCAATCATGCTGCAACCCAAGCGCACCAAGTACCGCAAGGCCTTCAAGGGCCGCATCAGCGGCGCTGCCAAGGGCGGTTTCAACCTCGACTTCGGCTCCTACGGCCTGAAGGCGATGGAGCCGGATCGCCTGACCGCGCGCCAGATCGAGGCCGCCCGTCGCGCCATCACGCGTCACATGAAGCGTGCCGGCCGCGTGTGGATCCGCGTGTTCCCGGACGTGCCGGTCTCCAAGAAGCCCGCCGAGGTCCGCATGGGCTCCGGCAAGGGGGCGCCCGAATTCTGGGCGGCCCGCGTGAAGCCCGGCCGCATCCTGTTCGAACTGGATGGCGTGCCGGTGATCGTTGCCAAGGAAGCGCTGGCGCTCGCCGCCGCGAAGCTTCCGATCAAGACCCGCTTCGTCGCCCGCGTCGGCGCCGAGGGCTGAGAGGACCCGTCATGAAGGCCAGCGATCTTCGTCCCAAGACCCAGGACCAGCTCAAGGAAGAGCTCGGCAACCTGCGCAAGGAAGCTTTCAACCTGCGTTTCCAGAAGGCCGGCGGTCAGCTCGGCAAGACAGGCCGCGTGCGCCAGGTGCGCCGCGACATCGCCCGCATCAAGACGGTGCTGGGCGAGAAGGCCGACGGTTAGGAGTTAAAGATGCCGAAGCGAATTCTCGAGGGCGTCGTCGTCAGCGACAAGATGGACAAGACCGTTGTCGTCAAGGTCGAGCGGCGCGTCCAGCACCCGATCTACAAGAAGTTCATCCGCCGCTCGAAGAAGTACCACGCGCACGACGAGAGCAATGCCTACAAGGGCAAGGTCGGCGAGCTGGTGAAGATCCGCGAGTGCCGCCCGATCTCCAAGACCAAGAGCTGGGAAGTTCTGGTCGAGGCTGCGAAGGCTTAAGGACAGGCAACCATGATCCAGATGCGCACCAATCTCGAGGTCGCCGATAATTCGGGCGCCCGTCGGGTCCAATGCATCAAGGTGCTGGGCGGCTCGCGCCGCAAGTATGCCAGCGTCGGCGATGTCATCGTGGTCTCCATCAAGGAAGCCATTCCGCGTGGCCGCGTGAAGAAGGGCGAGGTCCATCGCGCCGTCGTCGTGCGCACGTCGTTCCCGCTGCGCCGCGTCGACGGCTCGGCGATCCGTTTCGACCGCAACGCCGCCGTCCTGATCTCCAAGCAGGACGAGCCGATCGGCACCCGTATCTTCGGACCGGTCACCCGCGAGCTGCGCGCCAAGAAGTTCATGAAGATCATCTCGCTCGCGCCGGAGGTCCTCTAATGAAGATCAAGAAGGGCGATCGCGTGAAGGTCATCGCCGGCCGCAGCAAGGGCAAGGTGGGCGACGTTCTGCGCGTCCTGCCGGCCGAAAGCCGCGTCGTGGTGTCGGGCGTGAACGTGATCAAGCGCCACACCAAGCCGTCGCGCACGGGCGAGGGCGGCATCATCGAGCGCGAGGCCGCCATCCACGTCTCCAACGTGGCGCTGCTCGATCCGAAATCCGACAAGCCGACCAAGGTCGGCTTCAAGTTCCTCGAAGACGGCCGGAAAGTGCGCTTCGCGCGCGCCTCCGGCGAAACCATCGACCGGTAAAGACCATGACCGCGCGACTGCAAGAGCACTACAAGACCACCGTCCGCGAGGCCCTCCTGAAGGAGTTCTCCTACAAGAACCCGATGGAAGTGCCGAAGCTGGACAAGATCGTGATCAACATGGGCGTCGGCGAGGCGGTCAACGACCGCAAGGCCGTCGACGGCGCCATGGCCGACCTGACGGCGATCACCGGCCAGAAGCCGATCGTCACCAAGTCGCGCATCTCGATCGCGACCTTCAAGCTGCGCGAGAACATGGCGATCGGCTGCAAGGTCACGCTGCGCCGCGATCGCATGTACGAATTCATCGACCGCCTCGTGAACATCGCGCTCCCGCGCGTGCGCGACTTCCGCGGTCTGAACGGCAAGTCTTTCGATGGCCGTGGCAACTTCGCCATGGGCCTGAAGGAGCAGATCGTGTTCCCGGAGATCGAGTACGACAAGGTCGACCAGGTGCGCGGCATGGACATCATCATCTGCACGACGGCGAAGACGGACGCGGAAGCCAAGGCGCTCCTCCGCGGCTTCTCCTTCCCGTTCGTGAACTGAGGCCGGAGACGGACATGGCCAAGACGAGCTCAGTCGAGAAGAACAAGCGGCGCGCCAAGATGGCGAAGCAGTACGCCGCCAAGCGCGCCAAGCTGAAGGCGATGGCGGTGGATGACAAGCTGACGCCGGAGGAGCGCTTCGGCGCCCGCCTCAAGCTTGCCAAGCTGCCGCGCAACTCCTCGCCGACGCGCATCCGCAATCGGTGCGAACTCACGGGCCGTCCGCGGGCCGTGTATCGCAAGTTCAAGCTGTCGCGCCTCGCGCTGCGTCAGCTGGCGTCGCTGGGCGCGTTGCCCGGTGTCGTGAAGTCGAGCTGGTAACGGGAGACCCCAGAACCATGGCGATGACAGATCCCGTCGGCGATTTGCTGACCCGCATCCGCAACGGCCAGTCGGCGCGCCTCGACAGCGTGACCGTGCCGGCCTCGCGCATGCGGTCCAACGTTCTCGATGTGCTCCAGCGCGAAGGCTATATCCGCGGCTGGTTCGAGGAAGAGCTGCGGCCGGGCGTGAAGGAGCTTCGCGTCGAGCTGAAGTACGACAACGGCCGTCCGGTCATAAAGGAGATCAAGCGCGTCTCCACTCCGGGCCGCCGGGTCTATTCCAAGATCGTCGACCTGCCGCGTCACTTCAACGGACTCGGCATCTCGATCCTCTCCACGCCGCGCGGTGTCATGTCGGACGCCGAAGCGCGCGCCGCCAATGTCGGCGGCGAAGTCCTCTGCAAGGTGTTCTGACCATGTCGCGCGTCGGCAAGAATCCGGTCGTCGTCCCTCAGGGCGTCACCGTCGACCTCAAGGGCCAGGCCCTCAAGGTCAAGGGCAAGCGGGGCGAGCTCTCGATGGTCGTGCATGACGACATCGAGGTCACGAAGACCGACAAGGGCATCGCCTTCAAGCCGCGCACCGACAGCCGCCGCGCGCGCATGCAGTGGGGCACCGCCCGCGCCCGCGCCAACAACATGGTGAAGGGCGTCTCCGACGGCTTCACCGTGAACCTCGAGATCAACGGCGTCGGCTACCGCGCCCAGGCGGATGCGAAGAATCTGAAGCTGCAGCTCGGTTTCTCCCACGACGTCGAGGTGCCGATTCCGGCCGGCATCCAGATCAAGGCGCCCAAGCCGACCGAGATCGAGATCGTCGGCGCCGATCGCCAGAAGGTCGGCCAGCTCGCGGCCGAGATCCGCAGCCTGCGGCCGCCCGAGCCCTACAAGGGCAAGGGCATCAAGTATTCGACGGAGACCATCCGCCGCAAGGAAGGCAAGAAGAAGTAGGCACCCATGGCCAACACCAAAGCTCTGTTCGACCGTCGCCAGCGGCGCACGCGCTACGCGCTGCGCAAGGCTGCCAACGGCCGTCCCCGCCTCAGCGTCTTCCGCTCGGGCAAGCACATCTATGCCCAGGTCATCGACGACCTGAAGGGCGTCACGGTGGCCGCGGCTTCCTCGCTCGACGAGGCGCTCAAGGCCAAGACCGGTGCCAACAAGGATGCGGCCTCCGCCGTCGGCAAGCTGATCGCCGAGCGCGCCATCGCCGCCGGCATCAAGGAAGTCGTCTTCGACCGAGGCGGCTACATGTATCACGGCCGCGTCGCTGCGCTGGCCTCTGCCGCCCGTGAGGGCGGCCTGTCGTTCTGAGGAGTTAGCAGATGGCTCGTTCCCCCTCCGGTTCCGGCCGTGGCCCGCGCGATCGTGAACGCGGCCGCGATCGCGAGCGCGACGAAGAAAACGAACTGAAGGACAAGCTCGTCACCATCAATCGCGTCGCCAAGGTGGTGAAGGGCGGACGCCGCTTCGCCTTCGCCGCCATCGTGGTGGTGGGCGACCAGCGCGGCCGCGTCGGCCACGGCGCCGGCAAGGCCCGCGAAGTGCCCGAGGCGATCCGCAAGGCCACGGAAGCGGCCAAGCGCGGCCTGATCCGCGTGCCGCTGCGCGACGGCCGCACGCTTCATCACGACGTGAAGGGCCGCTTCGGCGCCGGCAAGGTGACCTTGCGTGCGGCTCCGGCCGGTACCGGCATCATCGCCGGCGGCCCGATGCGCGCCGTCTTCGAGACGCTCGGCATCAAGGACATCGTCGCCAAGTCGGTCGGCACGTCGAACCCGCACAACATGATCAAGGCGACCTTCAAGGCGCTCGAGCAGCTCAACTCGCCGCGCATGGTGGCGACCCGCCGCGGCAAGAAGGTGGGCGACCTGCTCGGCCGCCGCGACGGCACGCAGGCCGACGCTGCCGCCGAAGCCAGCGCCTGAGGAGCATGACCATGGCTGACAAGAAGACGCTCAAGGTCACCCAGACGGGCAGCCCGATCGGCCGTACGGACGATCAGCTCGCTACGCTCAAGGGCCTGGGCCTGAACAAGCGGCACCGCAGCCGGGTCCTCGAGGACACCAAGGCGGTGCGCGGCATGATCAACAAGGTGCACCATCTGGTGCGCGTCGATGAGGAATCGGCAAAATGAGACTGAACGAAATCGCCGACAATGCTGGCGCCCGCAAGCGGCGCATGCGCGTGGGCCGCGGTATCGGCTCGGGCAAGGGCAAGACCTCGGGGCGCGGCGTGAAGGGCCAGAAGTCCCGCACGGGCGTCGCCATCAAGGGCTTCGAGGGCGGCCAGATGCCGCTCCATCGCCGCATTCCCAAGCGCGGCTTCCTGCCGCCGCACCAGAAGTCGTTCCAGGTCGTGAACCTCGGCACGCTGCAGAAGGCGATCGACGACAAGAAGCTCGATGCGGCCAAGACGATCGACGCCGCTGCCATGCAGGCAGCGGGCCTGTTCAAGAACGCCGCCGACGGCGTGCGCTTGCTCGGCAAGGGCGAGCTGAAGTCGAAGATCGAGCTCAAGGTCGCGGGCGCCTCGGCGTCGGCGATCGCCGCGGTCGAGAAGGCCGGCGGCAAGGTCGAGCTGCCGCCCAAGCCGGTTGCCGAGGCGGCCTGACGCGCCTGCGAACGCGGGACGGCTTGCCGCCCCGTGCGACTGTCAGTGGTAGTCGTTCACGCGTGAGGGACCATGGCATCCGCCGCCGAGCAACTCGCTTCGAACCTGAACTGGGGCTCCATCGGTAAGGCGACCGAGCTCAAGAAGCGCCTGTGGTTCACCATCGGCGCCCTGATCGTCTTCCGCATCGGCGCCTACATTCCGGTGCCCGGCGTCGATCCGACGGCGCTGGCCGAATTCTTCCATCGCAATTCCGGCGGTATCGCCGGCATGCTCGACGTCTTCTCCGGCGGCTCGATCGGCCGCATGTCGATCCTGGCGCTGTCGATCATGCCGTACATCTCGGCCTCCATCATCATGCAGATCCTGACGACGGTCGTGCCGTCGCTCGAGGCTCTGAAGAAGGAAGGCGAGGCCGGCCGCAAGAAGATCAACCAGTACACGCGCTACGGCACGGTGCTGCTGGCGGCCTTCCAGGCCTACGGCATCTCGGTCGGTCTCGAGGGACAGCGGGGCGTCGTGCACGATCCGGGCATCTTCTTCCGCTTCGTCACCATCGTCACCCTGGTCGGCGGCACCCTGCTGCTGATGTGGCTCGGCGAGCAGATCACCTCGCGCGGTGTCGGCAACGGCACCTCGCTGATCATCTTCTCGGGCATTGTGGCAGCGCTGCCCAATGCCATGGTCCAGACCCTCGAGCTCGGCCGCACGGGCGCGCTGCCGGCGCTGTTCATCATCGGCCTCGCCGTCGGCGTCATCGTCGTCGTGGCGGTCGTGGTGTTCGTCGAGACAGCGCAGCGGCGCATCGTGGTTCAATACCCCAAACGCCAGGTCGGCAACCGCATGTATGGCGGCGAGGCCTCGCATCTGCCGCTCAAGATCAACACCTCGGGCGTGATCCCGCCGATCTTCGCCTCCTCGCTGCTGCTCTTCCCGGCGACCATCGCCTCGTTCCAGGGCAACACCGGCGAGCAGGGCATCGCGCAGTGGATCGCCACCTATCTGTCGCACGGCACGCCGCTCTACCTGCTGACCTACATCGCCCTGATCGTCTTCTTCTGCTTCTTCTACACGACGGTCGTCTTCAACCCGACCGACACGGCCGAGAACCTGAAGAAGAACGGCGGCTTCATTCCGGGCATCCGTCCGGGCAAGAACACGGCCGACTATCTCGAATACATCCTGAACCGGCTGACCCTTATCGGCGCGCTCTACCTGTCGCTGGTCTGCATCCTGCCGGAGCTGCTGATCGCCCGCGGCGGCGTGCCGTTCTACTTCGGCGGCACCAGCCTGCTGATCGTCGTCTCGGTCACGCTCGACACGGTGACCCAGATCCAGGCGCATCTGCTGGCGCACCAATATGAGGGCCTCATCAAGAAGGCCCGGCTGCGGGGGCGCGGCCGCTAGGACCGCGCGAAGGGGAGGCAATGAACATCATCCTTCTGGGGCCGCCGGGGGCGGGCAAGGGCACCCAGGCCCAGCGGCTGCAGGCCGAGGCCGGCCTGGTCCAGCTCTCGACCGGCGACATGCTGCGCGCGGCCGTGGCGTCGGGCAGCGAACTCGGCAAGCAGGCCAAGGGCATCATGGAGGCCGGCAAGCTGGTCTCGGACGAGCTGATGGTCGGGCTGATCGAGGATCGCATCGCCCGGCCGGACTGCGCCAAGGGCTTCATCCTGGACGGCTTCCCGCGCACCGAAGCCCAGGCCAAGGCGCTCGACACGATGCTCGACAAGGCTGGCAAGAAGCTCGACCGGGTGATCGAGATGGAAGTGGACGAGAAGGCGCTGACCGAGCGCATCGTCGGCCGCTTCACCTGCGCCAAGTGCGGCGCGGGCTATCACGACCGGTTCAAGCCGACCAAGATTCCCGGTGTCTGCGACGTTTGCGGGTCCAAGGAGTTCACCCGCCGCAAGGACGACACCGCCGAGACCATGAAGACGAGAATGGCCGCCTACCGCGCCCAGACCGAGCCCCTGCTGCCCTATTACCGGGCCCGGGGGGTGCTCCGGAAGGTCGATGGCATGGCGGCCATGGATGAGGTTTACCGTCAAATCCGGGCTGTTTTGGCAGGGACTTGACATTTGGAGTGTCCGTTGACTCGGAGGCAGCGATCCCTATAATCGCGCGCTTTTCCGGGGCCAGCGGAACGAAATCAGGCGCGCATATGCGCGCCGTAAGTCGTTGAAGGAGTTGAGATTTGGCTCGTATAGCCGGCGTGAACATCCCGACCGCCAAGCGTGTGGTCGTGGGGCTGCAATATATCCACGGGATCGGCCAGGCGAAGGCCAAGGAGATCCTGGGGAAAGTGGGGATCGACGAGTCGCGGCGCGTGAACACGCTGACCGACGATGAGGTGATCCGCATCCGCGAGACCATCGACCACGACTACACGGTCGAGGGCGACCTTCGCCGCGAGACGGCGATGAACATCAAGCGTCTGATGGACCTCGCCTGCTATCGCGGCCTGCGTCATCGCCGCGGCTTGCCGGTCCATGGCCAGCGCACGCACACCAATGCGCGCACCCGCAAGGGCCCGGCCAAGCCGATCGCCGGCAAGAAGAAAGTCACGAAGTAAGTAGGGGACACCGAACATGGCCAAGCCTGCAGCCGCCGCTTCCAGCGGCGCCGCCGCCACCGGCGCAGCGCGTCCCCGTCGCAAGGAACGCAAGAACATCATCGCGGGCGTCGCGCACGTGAACGCCTCGTTCAACAACACGATCGTCACCATCACCGACGCGCAGGGCAACACGATTGCCTGGTCGTCGTCGGGCAAGCAGGGCTTCAAGGGCTCGCGCAAGTCGACGCCCTTCGCCGCGCAGATGGCGGCCGAGGATGCCGGCCGCAAAGCGATGGAGCACGGCATGCGCACGCTCGAGATCGAAGTGCGCGGTCCGGGCTCGGGCCGCGAGTCGGCGCTGCGCGCGCTGCAGGCCGTCGGCCTCGCCGTCACCGCGATCCGCGACGTGACGCCGATCCCGCACAACGGCTGCCGCCCGCCCAAGCGTCGTCGCGTCTGATTTCCCGCCGCGGTGTCCCCCGACGCCGCCGGCTCTTTGAACAAGTGGCGAGTCCCCACGGAATTCGCCTGAACCCGGTCTAGAGAGGTAGCCCCCCGTGCTTCAGAAGAACTGGCAAGATCTCATCAAGCCGGAGAAGCTCGTCACCGAGGCTGGCGTCGATGCCACCCGCACCGCGACGATCGTCGCCGAGCCGCTCGAGCGCGGCTTCGGCCTGACGCTCGGCAACGCGCTGCGCCGCGTGCTGCTGTCGTCGCTGCAAGGTGCCGCCGTCACGTCGATCAAGATCGACAACGTGCTGCACGAGTTCTCCTCGATTCCCGGCGTCCGCGAGGACGTCGTCGACATCGTGCTCAACATCAAGGCGATGGCCGTGAAGATGCAGGGCGACCGCCCGCAGCGTCTGTACCTGCGCGCCGTCGGCCCGGGCGAAGTCACCGCCGGCATGATCGAGCTGCCGGGCGACGTCCAGATCATGGATCCCAAGCACCTGATCTGCACGCTCGACGACGGCGCCTCGATCTCGATGGAGCTGATGGTCGCGACGGGCAAGGGCTATATCCCGGCCTCGGCCAACCGTCCGGAAGATGCGCCGATCGGCCTGATCCCGGTCGACTCGGTGTTCAGCCCGGTGAAGCGCGTCTCGTACAAGATCGAGAACAGCCGCGTCGGCCAGGTGACCGACTACGACAAGCTCTCGATGACCGTCGAGACCAACGGAACGACCCTGCCGGCCGACGCCGTGGCGCTCGCTGCGCGCATCCTGCAGGACCAGCTGCAGCTCTTCATCAACTTCGAGGAGCCGCGCGAGGTCCGCAAGGAAGAGCAGCAGGACGACTTCCCGTTCAACCGCAACCTGCTGCGCAAGGTCGACGAGCTCGAGCTCTCGGTCCGCTCGGCCAACTGCCTGAAGAACGACAACATCATCTACATCGGCGATCTGGTTCAGAAGACCGAGGCGGAGATGCTGCGCACGCCAAACTTCGGCCGCAAGTCGCTGAACGAGATCAAGGAAGTGCTGGCCGGCATGGGCCTGCACCTCGGCATGGAAATCCCCGGCTGGCCGCCGGACAATATCGAGGAAATGGCCAAGCGGCTGGAAGAGCCGTACTAGGCTGATCGGAAGGGACAGTAGTCATGCGTCACAACAACCGCGGCCGGAAGTTCCACCGCACGGCTGAGCATCGCAAGGCGATGTTCATGAATCTCGCGGGCGCGCTGATCAAGCACGAGCAGATCACGACCACGCTGCACAAGGCGAAGGACCTGCGTCCGATCGTCGAGAAGCTGGTCACGCTCGGCAAGAAGGGCGGCCTGCACGCCCGCCGCCAGGCGATCGGCTTCCTGCGCGATCCTTACGTGGCCGACAAGCTCTTCACGACGCTCGGCCCCCGCTACGCCAAGCGCAACGGCGGCTATCTCCGCGTGCTGAAGGCGGGTTTCCGCTTCGGCGACGCCGCGCCGATGGCCGTGATCGAGTTCGTCGAGCGCGACACCGCCGCCAAGGGCCAGGACTCGGGCCCGTCGGCCGAACCGCAGCAGGAAGCGGCGTAAGCCTTCCCGCGATCCTCATTTCTTGAAACGCCCGGCTCCCCGCCGGGCGTTTTCATATCTGGAGCCGACACGGCGTGGCGAAGTTTCTTCGGATCTCGGCGGTGCTGCTGGTACTCGGTCTGGTGACGGCCGAGCTGGCGCTCCGCCTGCAGCAATGGCTGGGGCCGGTCTACGATCTCGAGACGCGCGGCGCCAACATGGATTGGTACTCCGACGTCGTGAACCACAAGGCGCCCAGGCACCTCGTCGAGACCTTCAAGGGCAAGGAGGTCTATGGCGCCCTCGCAGGCTTCTCCTACGTGCTCGAATTCGACGACCACGGCGTCCGCCAGCCCGTCTCCAAGGGGACGGCGGCAACCTGTGCCAAGACCGTGTCGATCCTCTTCATGGGCGATTCGGTCATCCAGGGCTACGACGTGCCCCACAGCCCGCCCGACCTGGTTGCGCAGCGCCTCGCCGAGAAGCACGGCATCTGCTCGACGATCTACAACACCGGTTCGGCGACCTATTCGCCCGCGCTGTTCGTGCCGCTGGCGCGCCAGCTGATTCCGATCCTCAAGCCGGACTATGTCGTGGTCGACATCGACGAGACCGACATCGGCGACGACGTGGACCGCTACGAAGGACTGATCACGCGCAATGCGGCAGGCGAGAATGTCGGCGTGCGGGCGACGCCCGGCAACATCGAGATCTCGCAGCGCCTGATCGCCATCCGCTCCCGCGCGCTTTACCTGCGGCGCCTCGTCGAGAAGATGTACGTCATGAAGGTCGTGATCCCGCGCGTGGACGTTCAGTACGACCTCTACCGCTTCTCACGCGACCACGAGCCGGCGCTCGAGATCAGGTACGCGAAGGAGCTCGCGATCTTCCGCCGCAATCTCGCCGAGCTGATCGACGTGCTCGGCCGGGAGGCGGGCGCGGGTCACGTGATCTTCATCCACCACCCGCATCTCGAGAACCTCGCGCCCGATCCGAAGGACGGCAGGATCTGGAACGACATTGTCAGCTCGACGGTGGAGAAGGTGGCGGCGGAGCACGGCGCGCTCTTTTTCGACACCACGGCGGAGCTGCGCCGGGCCTTCGCAGGCCATCCCAAGGATTTCTACTGGGCGAGCGACAGGCACTTCACCTTCGAAGCCCAGCGTCTTTATTCCGACAGCGTCACCGAATTCCTGGCCAAGCACATCGACTAGAACTGTTCGTCCTTGAGGGAGAACACGGTCTTGCCGGCGGCCTTGAGCGGGCCGAGCTGCGCCAACGCCGGCGGCAGGATCACTTCGGCGTAGAAGCGGGCGGTGACCAGCTTGGCCTCGAGGAAGGCCGGATCGCCGTCGCGGGTCGCGAGCTTCTGTTGCGCGACGAGGGCGCTCCGGGCGAGCAGCCAGCCACCCAGCGCCGTACCGGCGAGCCGCAGGAAGGGCACCGAGCCCGCGAGCGCGTTGATCAGCTCGGCCTTGGCCGATTGCGCCACCCATTTGGTCGCGTCTTCCAGCGCGTCGGCTGAGGCGGCGACGCCGCTGCGGATCGCGGCAAGATCGTCACCGGGTGCGGCCTTCATCTCATCGGCCAGGGCACGCATCTCGCCGACGAGGGCCAGCATCGCCTCGCCGGCATCCTTGGCGATCTTGCGGCCGACCAGGTCGCGCGCCTGGATGCCGTTGGTGCCCTCGTAGATCGGCAGGATGCGCGCATCGCGCAGGTGCTGGGCGGCGCCCGTCTCCTCGATGAAGCCCATGCCGCCATGGATCTGCACGCCTGTCGAGGCGATCTCGTTGCCGAGGTCGGTGAACCAGGCCTTCACGATGGGGATCAGGAGATCGACGCGGTCCTGTGTGCGGCGCGCCTCGGTCTTGTCGGGATGGCGCAGCGCGCCGTCGATGCCGGCGGCGGTGTAGTAGCCCAGTGCCCGCATCGCCTCGATCTGGGCGCGCATGCTCATCAGCATGCGCCGCACGTCAGGGTGCTGCACGATGGCGACGGGCTCGGGCTTGGGGCTGCCATCGTCCTTGGACTGAACACGCGTGCGCGCGAACTCGGCCGCCTGCTGATAGGCGCGCTCGGCGATCGCCAGCCCCTGCAGGCCGACCGAGAGGCGGGCGTTGTTCATCATGGTGAACATGTAGGAGAGCCCGCGGCCTTCCTCGCCGACCAGGTAGCCGACCGCGCCGCCATCGTCGCCGAAGCTCATGACGCAGGTCGGGCTGGCATGGATGCCGAGCTTGTGCTCGAGCGACACGCAGCGGAGGTCGTTGCGCTGGCCGGGTTTGCCGTCGACGGCCAAGAACTTCGGCACGATGAACAGCGAGATGCCGCGCACACCGGCCGGCGCGTCGGGCGTGCGGGCCAGCACGAGGTGCACGATGTTCTCCGTGAGATCGTGCTCGCCATAGGTGATGAAGATCTTCTGGCCGCTGATCAGGTAGTGGTCGCCGCTCTTCACGGCGCGGCTCTTGAGCTGGCCGAGGTCCGAGCCCGCCTGCGGCTCGGTGAGGTTCATGGTCCCCGTCCATTCGCCGGAGATCATCTTGGGCAGGTACGTGGCCTTCTGCTCGGCCGAGCCGTGATGATGGATGGCGTCGATCGCGCCCTGGTTCAGCAGCAGCACCAGGCCGAAGCCCATGTTGGCCGCCTGCCACATCTCCTGAACGGAGGCCGCCAGCAGCCACGGCATGCCCTGGCCGCCGAATTCCGGATCGAAGGGCAGCGAGTTCCAGCCGCCGTCGACGAATTCCTTGTAGGCGCCGGTGAAGCCCGGCGCCGTGCGAACCACGCCGTTCTCCAGTTTGGCGCCCACCTTGTCGCCGTCGCGGTTCAGGGGGGCGAGGCCGTTGCCCGCGAGCTTGGCCGCCTCCTCCAGGACCGCATCGACCGTGTCGTCCGTCGCATGCTCGTAACCTGGCAGGCTCGCCACGCGGCCGAGGCCGGCCACCTCTCGCAGCGCAAATCGCATGTCGGCCAGCGGGGCGGTGTAGGTCATTCATTTCCTCCGGCCGGCAATATGCCGCGCTCGGTCGCCTTTGGCGACCGGCTCCGGTATTCTCGGGCCCACCATGACCGACACCGTCCTGCTCGCCATCGAGGGCCCCCGGGCCACCATCACGCTCAACGATCCCGCCAAGCACAACCGGCTGAACACCGAGGGACTTGGCAAGCTTCGGGCCGCCATCGAGGCGGCCGAGGCCAATCCGGACGTCCGGGTCATGGTGCTGACCGGGGCGGGCGAGAAGACCTTCTGCTCGGGCTACGATCTCGGTTCCATCCCGTCGGGCAAGGACGCCAAACCGTCCTCCGAGACCCACAAGGACAACTTCGAGACGGTCATGGACCGGCTCGAAGCCATGCGCATGCCGACGCTCTGCGCGCTGAACGGCGGCGTGTACGGCGGCGCGACCGACATGGCGCTGGCCTGCGACTTCCGGATGGGCGTGAAGGGCATGAAGTTCTTCATGCCCGCCGCGCGCTTCGGGCTGCACTACTATCCGAGCGGGCTGCGCCGCTACACCCAGAAGGTGAGCCCGAGCTTCGCCAAGCGCGCGTTCCTCTTGTCGGAGGATTTCACCGACGAGGATCTGCTGCGCGTGGGCTATCTCGACTGGCTGGTCGACCGGTCGGAGTTCAAGGCCAAAGTGGACGAGACCGCAGCCAAGCTCGCAGGGCTGGCACCGCTTTCCATGCGCAACATGAAGCGTGCCATCGAGCAGTTCGCCCAGGCCGAGCCCGACATCCCGAAGATCCGCGACGGCATCCGCGAGTGCCAGACCTCGGACGACCTGCGCGAGGGCCTGACGGCGCTGCGCGAGAAACGGACGCCGGCCTTCAAGGGCCGTTAGATGCAGCGCCGACTCGCCGCCATCGTCCACGCCGACCTCGCGGGCTTCACCCGCATGATGGAAGGCGCCGAGACGCGCACCTTCCGGCATCTCAAGGCGGCGCAGACCGACGTGTGGAAGCCCGCGATCGAGGCGGGCGGCGGCCGGCTGGTCGGCACGGCGGGCGATGCCATGCTGGCGGAGTTCGGCTCGGCCGTGGGCGCCGTGGCGGCGGCGATCGACATCCAGGAGCGCATGGCCCGGTTCAACGAATCGCTTCGGCCCGAGCAGCGCATGCTGTTCCGCGTGGGCGTGCATCTCGGCGAGGTGATCGTCGACGAGGAGGACCAGAACATCTTCGGCGACGGCGTCAATCTCGCCGCCCGCATCCAGGCCCAGGCGGAGCCCGGCGGCATCGCCGTGTCGCGCGCCGTGCGCGACGTCACGGAGCTGCGCATCGACTATGCCTTCGTCGATGGCGGCGAGAAGACCATGAAGAACGTGAGCCGTCCGGTTCATATCTATCACGTGCGCAGCGCAGCCGCCGCGGTGCCGGCCCCGCCGCCACCCAATGCGACCGTGATGATCTCGGCCAAGACCACGACGCGTATGGTGCCGCAGGTGACGTTGCGTTTCGAAGGCGCCGACTCGGCGGGCCAGAAGCACGCCTTCGATGTCGCCGTCGACAAACTGATGTCGGGCGGCAAGCCCATGACGATCGGCCGCTCCGCCGATCAGTGCGACTTCGTGGTGGCGCACGGGACGGTCTCGCGCCGCCACGCCAAGCTCACCTTCGCCGCCGACGGCGGCGTGCAGATCGAGGATCTGGGGTCGACCAACGGCACGGCCGTCAACGGCGCGCCGCTGAAATCGGGCGCACCCGCTACGCTGCAGACTGGGGCCAAATTGCGGCTGGGTGACGTTGAGTTCACCATCCGCCAGGCCTGAGCCGTCTGCCGGAAGGCGTTGCCGGTTGCTGGCGCGCGTGGCAGTTTAGCGGGCCCCCCGGTACAACCCGCATGACCGACGCCAAAAGTCAGGATCAAGCCCCGCCCCAAGCTCCCGAAGTCGACTATGTCGCCCTTCAGCCGGGGCAGACCGTCGGCCGTTACGAGATCGTTTCGATCCTGGGGCAAGGCGGCTTCGGCATCACCTATCGCGCCAAGGATGCCCAGCTCAACCGCGAGGTCGCGATCAAGGAGTACCTGCCGTCGGCGCTCGCCGTGCGCCAGGACGGCGTCACCGTGCTGCCGCGCTCGACCAAGATGTCGGACGACTTCACCTGGGGCCGCCAGCGTTTCGTCGACGAGGGCCGTACGCTCGCCACGCTCCAGCGCGCGCCGGCCATCGTGCGGGTGTTCGACTTCCTCGAGGCCAACGGCACGGCTTACATCATCATGGAGCTGGTGCCGGGCAAGACGCTCGAGGACCGGCTGAAGGACCATCGCCTGGGTCCGGCCGAGGTCGACCGAATCCTGTGGCCGCTGCTCGAGGGGCTGGAGCAGGTCCATGCCACCGGCTTCCTGCATCGCGACATCAAGCCCGCCAACATCCTGCTGGACGATTCGGGCAATCCGACCCTGATCGACTTCGGCGCCTCGCGCGCGGCGATGGCCGGCCGCACGACGGCGATGACGGCGATCTTCACGCCGGGATACGCCGCCGCCGAGCAGTTCACCTCGGCCAAGCAGGGGCCCTGGACCGACATCTACGGCGTATCGGCCACGCTCTACCACGCCATCACCGGCGCGCCGCCGCCCAGCGCCTTCGATCGCATGCTGGACGATGAGTATCAGCCGATCACCCGTCTGGCGCCCGCGGGCTTTACGCCCGGCCTGCTGGTGGGCATCGACGCCGGTCTTGCCGTGCGCGCCACCGACCGGCCGCAGTCGATCGAGGGCTGGCGACCGTTGCTGGGCCAGACCGGCGCGCCCGATGCGAACGCCACGGTCGCGCTGCGGGCTCCGCAGGACGGCGCAACCGTCGTCTCGCGCAGCCCGCTCAACGTTGCCCCGGCAACGGTCCTGGCGCCCGCGCCGCTCTCCTCCGAGACGGCCGCGGCGTCGCCCAAGCGCGGCAAAGGCCTGTGGGCGGGCCTGGCGGCGGTCGTGCTGCTCGCCCTCGCGGGAGGGGGCTACTATGTCGCCACCTCGAAGGCGCCCCAGGCGACGGCCACCAAGCCGACGCCCGAGGAGCAGGCACAGCTGGAGGCCGAGGCCAAGCGCATTGCCGACGAGCAGGAGCTCGCCAGGCTGCGCAAGGAGAAGGCCGACGCCGAAGCCAAGGCGAAGGCCGATGCCGAGGCCAAGCAGCGGGCCGATGCCCTCGAGGCCGAGAAGCGCAAGGTCGAGGAAGAGACCAAGCAGAAGGTCGAGGCCGAGCTCGCTGCCAAGCAGAAGGCCGACGAGGAGGCGCGGCTGAAGGCGGAAGCGGACGAGCAGGCCAGGCTCAAGGCCCAGGAAGACGACCGCCGCGCGGCGGAAGCGGGCGAGAACATGCTGCGCCTGAGCCCGCTCGACCGCCAGCACATCCAGGTCGCGCTGACCGCGCTCAACTTCAACACCAACGGCACCGACGGCGTGTTCGGCGGCCATACGCGCGACATGATCACGGCCTGGCAGAAGAGCCGCGGCTATGCCGGCACCGGTTTCTTCACGGCGCCGGAGTTCCAGGCGCTGCAGCGCGACGGGGCGCCCGCCATCGCCAAGTTCGACGACGACCAGAAGAAGGCCGACGAGGCCAGGAAAAAGGCCGAGGCCGACAAGGCCAAGGCGGATGCCGCCGCCGCCGCCGCACCCAAGCCCGCGGCTCCGGCCCCCGCGCCCAAGATGGCTTCGGCGGCGCCCGGCGCGACCGGTACCGGGCCCGACGGCATATGGCGCGGCACCTATCATTGCACGCCGCCCAAGAACGGCAGCGGTCCCTTCACCTTCAACGTGACCTTCAACGTGAATGGCGGCCAGGCGAGCTGGGCTCGACCGGGCTCCGGTCCCGGCACCACGGGCGTGCAGACGATCAGCCTCCATATCGTGGGCGCGCGGGCCGACTTCGCGCGCCTCTACATTCCGAACAACACGCCCGACATATCCCATACGGGCACGCTCAGCGGCCATTACGACCAGGCGGCCGGCACGATCTCGGCCTCGGGGCCCGAGGCCAACGGCGCGGGCCGCGTCTGCACCGCCACCCTCAACCATCAGTGAGCTGACATGACGATCAACACCAAGGCACGCGTGTTGCGCGAGCGGCTGGCCAAGGGCGAATTCATCCTGGCGCCCGGCATCTATGACGGCATCTCCGCAAGGGTCGCCGACAAGATGGGATTTCCGGCGCTCTACATGACCGGCTACGGCGCGACGGCTTCGATGCTCGGCCTGCCCGATGCGGGCCTCGCGACCTATTCCGACATGGTAGGCCGCGCGGAAATGATCTGTTCGGTGGTCGACACGCCGCTGATCGCCGATGCCGATACGGGCTACGGAGGCCTGCTGAACGTGCAACGCACTGTGCGCGGCTACGAGGCGGCGGGCGTCGCCGCGATCCAGATCGAGGATCAGGAGATGCCCAAGAAGTGCGGCCATACGCCCGGCCGCCGGGTCGTCCCGGCCGAGGACATGGTGCTCAAGATCAAGGTCGCGGTCGAAGCCCGCCGCGACGAGGCGACGATGATCGTCGCCCGCACGGATGCCCGCACCGCGCACGGGCTCGACGAGGCGCTGCGCCGCGCCAAGCTCTACGAGCAGGCCGGTGCCGACGTGATCTTCGTCGAATCGCCCGAGAGCGAGGCCGAGCTCGAGAAGATCGGCCGCGAGGTCGAGAAGCCCCTGCTCGCCAACATGGTCGAGTTCGGCAAGACGCCGCGGGTCGAGGTCGACCGGCTCAAGAAATGGGGCTTCGACCTCGCGATCTATCCGGGCCTGGGCTTCAGCGTCGCCGCCGAGGCCATGCGCCAGGCCTGGGAGCACCTGAAGGTCCAGGGCACCAGCACCGGCGTGAACGTGCCGCAATATCACGGCATGCACGAGCTGATGGGCTTCGCCGAGGTCTGGGACTTCGAGAAGAAATGGGCGCAGTGAACTTCCGCCAATTCCTGGAGCTCTTGTCCCGCCTGCCGGCGCGAGTCTGGCTGCAGGCGGCGATCGGCCTGATCGCCTTCCTGGCGCTCGCCGTGCTGGGCTTCGCCCTGATCGCCGCCGTGGCCGCCGTCGTCGTGCTCACGATCCTGGCCTTCAAGGCCAAGGTCTGGCTGCGCGGCCTGTTCCACGGCAACGGCGCGATCCAGCCCTCGTCGACCTGGTCGCGCGAGCGCTCGACGGACGTCACCTACGAGATCGTCGACCGGCGGGACGACAAGCAGCCCTAGGGTGGACCTGAGACTCTGTCTCGAGTCTCAGGTCCGTGAGACTGGTTCGATGCCGATGGCATAAGGCTTTCAGGCCCGGAGTCTCAGAGTCTCACCCCCCCCCTTTCGGCTAAGTGATTGAAAATCCACAAAAGACGAAAAACGACTCAGATCAGCAGGACCACTGGAAGCCGTCGATCACGAAGTGCTGGCCGGTGATGAAGCAGGGCTCCGATGTGGCCAGGAACGCCACGAGCTGCGCCACGTCGGCCGGCGTGCCGAGGCGGTCGAGCATGATGCCGCGCTTCATCTCCTCGCCGCGCGACTTGGTCAGGCTGTTGCCGAGCTCGGTCTCGATCACGCCGGGGCAGATGGCGTTGATCATGATCTTGGGCCCCAGCTCCTTGGCGAGCGAGCGCGTGAGGCCGAGGATGCCCGCCTTGGCCGTCGCATAGGAGTGCTTGCTGACGGCGGACGTCACGCCGCCGGATAGGGCATTGAGCGAGGACATGCTGGCGATGCGGCCGCCCGCCGGCTGCTTCAGCATGATCGGCGCCACGGCATGGATGTAGTTGAAGCAACTCTTCAAGTTCACCGCAATGGTTCGGTCGAACTCCTCTTCTTTGATCTCGAGGATGCCCTTGGCGTTGGACGCGCCGGCGTCGTTCAGCAGGAAGTCGATGGCGCCCCATTGCCGGGCCACGTCCTCGACGACCTCGTGGGCACGGGCGAAGGAGGCGACGTCGGCCTTGTAGGTCAGCGCCTTGCGGCCCTTGGCCTCGATCTCTCCCCTGGTGCGGGCCATCTCGGGCTCGAGCAGGTCGACCAAGGCGATGTCGTAGCCGCGCGAGGCAAGCTCCAGCGCGCAGCCGCGGCCGATGCCGCGAGCGCCGCCCGTCACGATTGCCGTCTTGCTCATGCCGCGTTGGCCTTGGCGAAGCGGGCGACTTCCTCGTGGGTCGCGAACCACACGCTGCCTTTTGCCTTGGCGTGCCGGATCAGCTCGTCGATGATCCAGATGCGCGAGCGGTAGCCGATATGGTGCGGATGCATGGTGAGCTGGAAGATGCCGCCTTCCTCCCACGCCATGTCGAGCTCGCGGCGGAAGATGTCGAACACGTCGGGCGGCGGCGTGTAGGGTCGCAGCGAGGCGAAGCGCGCCATGGCGAAATAGACCGCGTCGTCGCGCACCCATTCGACGGGCAGCTCGACCACGCCGGTCTCCTCGCCATGCAGCAGCAGCTCGTAGCAATCCTCGTCGGCCATCAGCGAGCTGTCGTAGAACAGGCCGATTTCCTTCTCGAGCATTAGGGTGTTGGGGCTGAAGTCCCAGGACGGCGTGCGCATGCCGACGGCGCGCTTGCCCGTGACCTTCTCGAGCGTATCGGCCGAGCGCAGCAGCAGATCGCGTTCGGCTTCGAGCGGCAGCACGGAATTGAGCTCGTGGATCCAGCCATGAATGCCGATCTCGTGGCCCTCGGCCACCAGCGCGCGCTGCTCGTCGGGATAGAGGAGGGCGGTCACGGCGGGCACGTAGAACGTCGCCTTCACGCCGTGCTTGGCCAGGAGCTTGCGGATGCGGGGCACGCCGATGCGGTTGCCCGACTGGCCCCAGGCCATGCGGCCGATCGACTTGCCGCCGTCGCGCAGCTCGTTTGTCTCATGGTCCGAATCGAAGGAGAGCGCCACCGCGCAGCGCGCGCCATCCTTCCACGCCTTGGGCCGGTAGCGCTTGCCGGCGCGGACCTGGTTGACCAGCTTCTTCCAATGCGCGTCGGGCCACTGCCAGGGTTCGAGCTGCGCGGGAGCATGGGTGTCGGGCATGGGAACCTCCTGTGAGGGTTACGCGAGAGGGGAGCCGGTCACCGGCAGGATCTGGCCGGTGATCCAGGACGCATGGTCCGAGGCGAGGAAGATCACCGCGTCGGCGATGTCCTCGGGACGGCCCATGCGGCGCATGGCGATGCGGTCGGCGAAGCCGGTGCGGAACTCCTCGCTGTAGGAATTCCACTGGCGCTCATAGTCGGGGCTGGTGGCCATGAAGCCCGGCGCCACGGAATTGACCGTGATGCCGAACGGGCCCAGCTCCTGCGCGAGCTGCTTCACCAGGCCGACCTGGCCGTGCTTGGCCGAGGCATAGGCCTGGATGCCCGTCAGGCTGGTGGCGAGCCCGGCGCGGCTGGAGATGGTGACGATGCGCCCGCCGCCCGCCTTTTTCATCACCGGTGCCACGGCGCGGACGAACAGGAAGCAGCCCTTGAGATTGGCATCGACGATGCCCGAGAACTCCTCGGGTTGGACCTGCTCGAGCGGCTTGGGCACCTGACCCAGGATGCCGCCTGCGACATAGACCAGCACGTCGATCCGGCCGTTGGCCTGGGCCACGACCTGGTCGATGCTCGCAGGGTCGGTGACGTCGACGGAAAGCGCCTCGACGCCTGCAGTCTTCTCGATCTCGCCGACCAGCCGGTCGCAGGCCAGCACGCGGGCGCCGTCGGCGGCGAAGGCGCGCGCAATCGCCCGGCCGATGCCGCGGGCGGCACCGGCCACGATCACGGTCTTGCCGTCGAACTTGATCAGCATCAGGCGAGTTCGTCGAAGGCGGTTTCCTTGAGACTGAGCATGACGCAGGCCGACACGATCGCCGCGGCGATCAGGTACCAGACCGGCGCGATGGGCGAGTTGAGCTTCTCGATCATGTACACCGACAGATAGGGTGCCGAGCCGCCGAAGATCGCGACGGCGAGCGCGTAGCCCGTGGTCATCCAGGTCGAGCGGCTGCGGGTCGGGAAGATCTCGGCGATCGCAGCCGGGCCGACGCCAGAATAGATCGAGATCAGGAGCGCGACGCCCACCTGCACAAGCACGAGGACGGCGTACGGCACGTTGCCCGAGGCGAGGAAGGTGAACAGCGGCCAGGGCACGATGATGAAGGCGACACAGACGGCCACCAGCAGCGGCTTGCGTCCGATGCGGTCGGAGAGCTGGCCCATGATCGGAATGGCGATGATGAGCGCGATCAGCCCGATCGAGTTCGACCACAGCGCCGCCGCCGGCGTGAGCTTCATGTACTTGCCCGTCCAGCTCGGCATGTAGGTCAGCAGCACGTAGAAGCATACGGTCCAGGCGACGGTGAAGCCGAAGGCCTTGGCCGCCAGCGCCACGCCGCTCGGGCCGGTGGGCGCGGTCTTGACCGACACGACCTTGTTGTAGGCGGGCGTCTCGTCGATCGTGCGGCGCATGTAGAGACCGACGGGCCCCAGGAGGCCGCCCACGAGGAAGGGAACGCGCCAGCCCCAGTCGGCCATCTGCTCGGGCGTCATGATCGTGTTGAGCAACGCCGCGAAGCTCGAGCCGAGCAGCAGGCCGCCCACGACGCTCATCTGCTGGAAGCTGCCGTAGAGGCCGCGCTTGCCGTGCGGCGCCCATTCGACGATGTACGAGGTCGAGCCGCCCCATTCGCCGCCGGTCGAGAAGCCCTGCATCAGGCGCGCCAACAGCAGCAGCACGGGCGCGGCGTAGCCGATGCTTGAGTATGTCGGCAGGATGCCGATCAGCACCGTGCCCGCCGCCATCAGGAAGATGGTGAGCATCAGCGCCGCCTTGCGGCCATGCGTGTCGCCCATGCGGCCTATGACGATGCCGCCGACCGGCCGCGCCAGGAAGCCGAGGCCGAAGGTCAGGAAGGCCTTGAGCAGCTCGGTCGTATCGTCCGAGCCGGGAAAGAAATTCTTGCCGATGATGGCGGCGACGTAGCCGTAGACGCCGAAATCGTACCATTCGAGCACGTTGCCGATGACGGCGGCACTGACGGCTTTGCGACTTTGTGCTGACGCCGGCGCTCCGATTGAAGTTGCGGTCATGTTGGTTCCCCCAAAGAACAGGGGAAGCCTAGCACCCGATCAGACGCGGATCACCTTGCCCGGATTCATGATGTTCTGCGGGTCGAGGGCGCGCTTCAGCGTGCGCATCGTGTCGAGCTCGATCTGGCTGCGATAGTGCGTCAGCTCCTCGACCTTGATGCGGCCGATGCCGTGCTCGGCGGAGATCGAGCCGCCATAGGCCACGACCAGATCGTAGATCGATCCGCTGATCGCCTCGCCATGGGCCATGAAGCGCGGCTTGTCCCAGCCGGCGGGCGCCTGGCAGTTGAAGTGCAGGTTGCCGTCGCCGACATGGCCGAAGATCAGCGGCCGGCAGCCCGGCAGGGCAGCGGTCATCGCGGCCGTGCCTTCGGGAATGAAGTCCGGGATCTTGCTCACGGCGACGGAGATGTCGTGCTTGATCGAGGGGCCCTCCCTCTTGGAGGCCTCGGTATGGTTCTCGCGCAGTGCCCACAGTGCCTTCGATTGGGCGTCGGTCTGGGCGATCACGGCATCGAGTACCAGGCCCTTTTCCATCGCTTCGCCGAGATAGGCTTCCATCTTCTCGCGCAGGCCCTCGGCATTGCCGCCCTCGCGGCGGGCGCGGGTCGAGGACCATTCCATCAGCACGTACCATTCGTGCTTCTCGGACAGCGGATCGCTGGTGCCGGGGATGTGCTGCAACACGAGGTCGATGCCCTGCCGGCCCATCAACTCGCAGGAGGTGACATTGTCCTCGGAGGCGGCATAGGCGCCGCTCAGCAGCTCGACGGCGGCCTGGGGCGAGGGGATGGCCGACCACGAGGTCGCATTGTCCTTGGGCTTGGGCCAGAGCTTCAGCACGGCGCGCGTGATGATACCCAGGGTGCCTTCGGCGCCGAGATAGAGGTCGCGCAGGTCGTAGCCGGTATTGTCCTTCTTGAGCGCGCGCAGACCGTTCCAGATCTCGCCCGCCGGCGTCACGACCTCGATGCCGAGCACGAGCTGGCGCGTGTTGCCATAGTGCAGGACCTGCACGCCGCCGGCATTGGTCGAGAGGTTGCCGCCAATGGTGCAGCTTCCCTCGGCGCCGAGGCTGAGGGGAAAGAGCCGGTCGTGCTGGGCCGCGGTCTCCTGGATGGTCTTCAGCACCACGCCCGCCTCGACGGTCATGCTGTAGCCGATCGTGTCGACCTCCAGGATGCGGTTCATGCGCGTCAGCGACAACACGATCTCGCGGCCGTCCTCGTCGGGCGTGGCGCCGCCCGACATGCCGGTGTTGCCGCCCTGGGGCACGATCGCGACCTTCTCCGCGACGCAAAGCTTGACGACCGCGGCCACTTCCTCCGTCGAGCCCGGCCGCACGATCGCCAGCGCCTTTCCGAGATAATTCTCGCGCCAGTCGGTGAGGAACGGATGCTTGTCCGCCTCGCCGAGGATCAGCCCCTTGTCGCCGACGATGGCGCGCAGCTGGTCGATGAAGCTCATGCGTCTTCCGGACCGCGAGCCTCTGGCTCGCTCGGATTCATGAGCGAGCCGGAGGCTCGCGGTCCGGAAGAGAGGATCATGAAAGCCTCAACACCTTGCCCGGGTTCATGATGTTCTTCGGATCGAGGGCGCGCTTGATGGTGCGCATCGTGTCGAGCTCGATCTTGCTGCGATAGTGCTGCAGCTCGTCGAGCTTTTCGATGCCGATGCCGTGCTCGGCCGAGATCGAGCCCGCCATCGAGGTGATGAGGTCGTTGACGGCGCGGGTGACGGCCGGCGCGTATTGCTGGAGCGTCGGCCGATCCATGCCCTTGGGTGCGCCGAAGCCGAAATGCACGTTGCCGTCGCCGATATGGCCCAGCGGATGCGGCCGCAGGCCAGGCAGGACGGCTTGCGCGGCCACGATGCCCTTGTCGATGAACTCGGGGATCCTGGAGATCGAGACGGAGATGTCGAAGCTGAGGCCGGGGCCATCGGCGCGGCCCGCTTCGGCGACGCCCTCGCGGATCTTCCACATGTTGCGCGACTGGGCCTCGCTCTGGGCGATCACCGCATCGAGCACGCGGCCCGCCTCGATCTGCTCGGCGAGGAACTGCTCCATCTTCTCCGACATTCCCTCGGCGCCTTCGGTCTTGGGGCGAGACGACGACCACTGCATGAGGATGTACCAGAGCGTGTCGGCCTTGAGCGGGTCCTGCACGCCCGGGATGTGGCGCAGCACCATCTCGGTCGCTTCGCGGCTCATCAGCTCGCAGGACTCGACATTGTCTTCGGAGGCCGAGTGCGCCTCGGACAGGATCTCGATGGCGGCCTGCGGATCGCGCACGGCCAGCCACGCCGTGGCGACGTCCTTGGAG
>DATJWN010000213.1:0-7369 GCA_035501235.1 Reyranella sp. | reverse complement strand
AGGCACGGAGATGGTGATGCCGGGCGACAACGCCCGCATGAGCGTCGAGCTGATCCAGCCGATCGCGATGGACGAGGGCCTGCGCTTCGCCATCCGCGAGGGCGGTCGCACCGTCGGCGCCGGCGTCGTTACGAAGATCGTGAAGTAGGGTATAAGGAGAAGGCTGTAGGAGTGTAGCTCAGTTGGTAGAGCGTCGGTCTCCAAAACCGAAAGTCGGGGGTTCGAGTCCCTCCACTCCTGCCATTTCCTCTTAAAAGTGAAAGCATGACGAAGAATCCAGTCGAGTTCCTGCGCGAAGTTCGTGCCGAGGTGGGCAAGGTCACCTGGCCGACCCGGCGTGAGACCATGATCACCACGAGCATGGTCTTCATCTTCGTCGTGATCGCGGCGATCTTTTTTCTGGCAGCGGACAAGCTGATCGGCTTCACCGTCAGCAAGCTGCTTGGCATTTCGTGATCGGGAAATCCTGACAATGGCTCATCGCTGGTACGTCGTTCACGCCTACTCGGGCTTCGAGAACAAGGTCGCTTCGTCGATCCGCGAACAGGCGGAAAAGAAGGCCCTGGCCGAGGAGATTTCCGAGGTCATCGTGCCGACCGAGGAGGTCGTCGAGGTGCGCCGCGGCGCCAAGGTCAACACCGAGCGCAAGTTCTTTCCGGGCTACGTGCTCGTGAAGATGGAGCTCACCGACGAGACCTGGCACCTGATCAAGAACACCGCCAAGGTCACGGGCTTCCTGGGCGGCGGCGGACGCGGCAAGCCGGTGCCGATCTCCGAGGCGGAGGCGAACCGGATCCTGAAACAGGTCCAGGAGGGCGTCGAACGGCCCAAGCCCGCCGTCTCCTTCGAGGTTGGCGAGCAGGTCAAGGTGGCCGACGGTCCGTTTGCCTCTTTCAACGGCACTGTCGAGGATGTGGACGAGGAACGGGCACGCCTGAAGGTCGCCGTCTCGATCTTCGGCCGTTCCACCCCCGTCGAGCTCGACTACGCCCAAGTGGAAAAGCTCTAAAAACGCCCCATTTGGGGGGCTTGTGGGGGCGGGGCGAAACCGCTATATGCCCGCCCCTTGAAGGCTGGCCCCGTGCCGGCTTTTTTTCGTGGACGCGTTCGGCCTGAAAATCCTTAAGGATCAAAGGGTTGGCGCAAATTTGGTGTGGGAGGCCCGAGCCATGGCCGGACCACGCCGCCCGCAGGAGGGGCATCAATGGCCAAGAAGATCCAGGCCTACGTCAAGCTGCAGGTGCCGGCTGGCAAGGCCAACCCGTCGCCGCCGATCGGGCCCGCGCTCGGTCAGCAGGGCGTGAACATCATGGAATTCTGCAAGCAGTTCAACGCGCGCACGCAGAAGATGGAAGCGGGCATGCCGATCCCGGTGGTCATCACCGTGTTCCAGGATCGCAGCTTCACCTTCATCACCAAGACCCCGCCCAACACCTACTTCCTCAAGAAGGCGGCGGGCATCGAGTCGGGCGCCAAGACGGTCGGCACGCAGATCGTCGGCAAGGTGACCAAGAAGCAGATCGAGGAGATCGCCAAGCAGAAGATGCCCGATCTCAACTGCGATTCGATCGAGTCCGCGATGGCTCAGATCATCGGCTCGGCCCGCTCGATGGGCCTCCAGGTGGTGGAGTAAGCCATGGCGCACGGAAAGCGATACAAGGCGGCCGCGACCGGTGTCGACCGCGACAAGATCTACCCGCTCGACGAGGCGGTGAAGATGGTGAAGGCCGGCGCCAAGGCGAAGTTCGACGAGACGATCGAAGTCGCCATGAACCTCGGCATCGACCCGCGCCACGCCGACCAGGCAGTGCGCGTCATGGTCGAGCTGCCGAGCGGCACCGGCAAGACGGTGCGCGTGGCGGTGTTCGCCCGCGGCCCGAAGGCCGAGGAAGCCAAGGCCGCCGGCGCCGATCTGGTGGGCGCCGAGGACCTGGCCGAAAAGATCAACGGCGGCGAGATGAACTTCGACCGCTGCGTCGCCACGCCCGACATGATGGGCGTCGTCGGCCGTCTCGGTAAGGTGCTGGGCCCGCGCGGCCTGATGCCGAATCCCAAGCTCGGCACCGTGACGCAGGACGTGACCGCCGCGGTGAAGGCCGCCAAGGCCGGCTCCATCGAGGCCCGCGCCGAGAAGGCCGGCATCATTCATGCAGGCGTCGGCAAGGCGTCGTTCAGCGAGGACGCGATCGCCGCCAACGTGAAGGCGCTGGTGACCGCGATCAATCGCGCGAAGCCCGCCGGCGCCAAGGGCACCTTCATCAAGAAGGTGTCGATCAGTTCGACCATGGGTCCGGGCGTCAAGCTCGACCCGGCCACCGCGCTCAACGTTTAGGAGCGCGGAGGCAAAGTCCAAGAGTTTCGTCCTTCCTTCCGGGGAGGGGCGGGAAACCTGTCCGAGACCGCCGGTGTCCTCTCTTCGGAGCGGACCTAATGGGGAAACCCGCCAGCGCAGACGGTTGCAAGGGAATTCAAGCAGGTGCCTCGCGCGCCTGTGGCGAGACCCGAACTTCCGGGGCAGGCGAGCAAGGCCATCCGCCTTCGTTCGCGTGAACCGCTAACGGAGGCTGTGGTCTTAACGCAGCCGGTCCGGTCTGGATCCCCCAGCCGGGCCTTAGTTGGAGAAAGCCGTGAATCGTTCGGAAAAGGCCGAGGCGATCGCCGAGCTGAACCAGACCTTCAAGAACGCCAACCTGGTGGTGATCACTCGCCAATCGGGTCTGACCGTTCAGGAAGTGACGGACCTGCGCCGCAAGGTGCGGGCGGCTGGCGCGAGCTACAAGGTCGCGAAGAACAGGCTCACGCTGCGTGCCCTCGAGGGCACGCCCTTCAAGGCGCTCGGTCCCCACTTCAAGGGCCCGACTGCCATTGCCTACTCCAAGGATCCCGTCGCCGCGGCGAAGGTCATTTCGGCCTACGCCAAGGACAACGAGAAGCTGACGATCGTCGGCGGTGCGCTCGGTGAGAAGACTCTGGATGTCGCCGGCATCCAGGCCCTCGCCACGCTCCCGTCCCTCGACGCTCTGCGCGGCAAGATCCTCGGTCTCCTCCAGGCGCCTGCGACGAAGATCGCCGGTGTGCTGGCGGCGCCCGCAGGTCAGGTCGCTCGTGTCATCGGCGCTTACGGAGCCAAGGAGGACGGCGCGAAGGCGGCATGAGCCTAGGCGTCACCTAATCCATTCAACGAAGTTCGGGTTATCAGGAGAGAGAAATGGCAAATCTGGAAAAGCTGGTCGAAGAGCTCTCGGCTCTGACCGTCCTCGAGGCTGCTGAGCTCAGCAAGCTCCTCGAGACCAAGTGGGGCGTCAGCGCCGCCGCTCCGGTCGCGGTTGCCGCGGCTCCCGGCGCCGCCGCCGGTGCCGCTCCGGCCGAGGTCAAGGACGAGTTCACCGTCGTCCTCGCCGCCGCCGGCGACAAGAAGATCAACGTCATCAAGGCGGTGCGCGAGATCACCGGCCTCGGCCTCAAGGAGGCCAAGGACCTGGTCGAGGGCGCGCCGAAGCCCGTCAAGGATGGCGTGCCGAAGGCCGATGCCGAGAAGCTCAAGGCCAAGCTCGAGGCGGAAGGCGCCAAGGTCGAGCTGAAGTAAGGAAGGCTGCCTTCCCCGTCATCGGGGGAGGTGCCGCCGCTCTGCGGCGGCGGAGGGGTCATAGGCTGCAGCCGATGACCCCTCCGCCCTGCGGGCACCTCCCCATCCGAATGGGGAGGGATGAGAGGGAAGGCCCCTTTTCAAAGTGGATCCGGCTCCCCATTTAGCCGGACCCCCTTCGATAAGTGGCCCACTGCAATGGATGGGACGAGCGGCTTTGGCGGGCCGCGAGTTCCGAGACAGCAGCGGGGTAGTCGCCGCCCTTGAACCTTCGAGGACGCAGGATGGCCACGGCCTTTCATACGCGCAAACGGATCCGTCGTTTCTTCGGCCACATCGAGTCTGTGGCGCCGATGCCCAACCTCATCGAGGTGCAGAAGAGCTCCTACGAGAACTTCCTGCAGCGCGTGACGCCGGCGGCGAAACGCACCCAGTCGGGCCTTCAGGAGGTCTTCCGGTCCGTCTTCCCGATCAAGGACTTCGCCGAGCGCGCCAGCCTCGAGTTCGTGAAGTACGAGTTCGAGGAGCCCAAGTACGACGTGGAAGAGTGCCAGCAGCGCGGCATCACCTTCGCGGCTCCCCTCAAGGTCACGCTCCAGCTCGTCGTGTGGGACATCGACGAGGAAGCGGGCTCGCGCTCGATCCGCGATATCAAGGAGCAGGACGTCTACATGGGCGACATGCCGCTCATGACCGACAACGGCACCTTCATCGTGAACGGCACCGAGCGCGTGATCGTGAGCCAGATGCACCGCTCGCCGGGCGTCTTCTTCGACCATGACAAGGGCAAGACCCACAGCTCGGGCAAGTACCTGTTCGCCGCCCGCATCATCCCCTATCGCGGCTCGTGGCTCGACTTCGAGTTCGACGCCAAGGACCTGATCCACGTCCGCATCGACCGCCGCCGCAAGATCCCGGTGACGACGCTCCTGCTCGCGCTCGACAACGATCCTACCGCCAAGAAGCGCGCCTCGGCCGCGGCGAAGAACCAGACGCTCGATCCGGCCGAGGCCCAGGGCCTGTCGCCCGAGGAGATCCTGGCCGCCTTCTACGGCCAGGTCGTCTACAAGCGCGACAAGGAAGGTTGGACGACCGGCTTCGACGGCGAGTCGATGAAGGGCGTCAAGCTCACCCACGACCTGGTCAACGCCAAGACCGGCAAGACGGTCGCCGATGCCGGCGCCAAGATGACGCCGCGCCTGCTGAGCAGGCTCAAGGAGGCGGGCCTCAAGGAGATGCGCGTCTCCAACGAGGAGCTGGTCGGCCGCTACGCCGCGCTCGACGTGATCAACGAGAAGAACGGCGAGATCTACGTCGAGGCGGGCCAGGAGATCACCGAGGCGGTGCTCGCCCTGTTCGACGAGAACGACATCGACGTGCTGCCGACGCTCGCCATCGACCACACGAACGTGGGCCCCTACATCCGCAACACGCTCGCGGCGGACAAGAACTCCAACCGCGAAGAGGCGCTGCTCGACATCTACCGCGTCATGCGCCCCGGCGAGCCGCCGACGCTCGAGCAGGCCGAGACCCTGTTCAGCGGCCTGCTGTTCGACATCGAGCGCTACGACCTCTCGCCCGTGGGCCGCGTGAAGATGAACATGCGGCTCGGCTTCGAGGGCGTGCCCGACACCCAGCGCACGCTCCGCCGCGACGACATCCTCGCGGTGGTCAAGGTCCTGCACGGCCTGAAGGACGGCCGCGGCGAGATCGACGACATCGACCATCTCGGCAACCGCCGCGTCCGCTCGGTCGGCGAGCTGATGGAGAACCAGTACCGCGTCGGCCTGCTCCGCATGGAGCGCGCCATCCGCGAGCGCATGAGCTCGATCGACATCGACACCGTGATGCCGCACGACCTGATCAACGCCAAGCCGGCGGCGGCGGCGGTGCGCGAGTTCTTCGGCTCCAGCCAGCTCTCGCAGTTCATGGACCAGACCAACCCGCTGTCCGAAGTGACGCACAAGCGTCGCCTCTCGGCGCTGGGACCGGGCGGCCTCACGCGCGAGCGCGCGGGCTTCGAGGTGCGCGACGTGCACCCGACGCATTACGGCCGCATCTGCCCGATCGAGACGCCGGAAGGCCCGAACATCGGCCTGATCAACTCGCTCGCGACCTACGCGCGCGTGAACCAGTACGGCTTCATCGAGAGCCCGTACCGCAAGGTCGCCCACGGCCGGGTCAGCGACGACGTGATCTATCTCTCGGCGATGGAGGAGGGCCGCTACACGGTCGCCCAGGCCAACGCCGAGATCGACCCGCGCGGCAAGTTCGTGTCCGAGCTGGTGCAGTGCCGCAAGGGCGGCGAGTACATCCTCGCCCGGCCCGAGACGATCGACTTCGTCGACGTTTCCCCGAAGCAGATCGTGTCGGTCGCCGCGGCGCTGATCCCGTTCCTCGAGAACGACGACGCCAACCGCGCGCTGATGGGCTCGAACATGCAGCGCCAGGCGGTGCCGCTGATCCAGGCCGAGGCGCCGCTGGTCGGCACCGGCATGGAAGAGGTGGTTGCCCGCGATTCGGGCGTGGCGATCGCCGCGCGCCGCACCGGCATCGTCGACCAGGTCGACGCCATGCGCATCGTCGTGCGTGCGACCGACGATGTCGGCCCGAACCGGCCGGCAGTCGACATCTACAACCTGCTGAAGTTCCAGCGCTCCAACCAGAGCACCTGCATCACCCAGAAGCCGCTCGTGAAGGTCGGCGACCAGGTGAAGAAGGGCGACATCGTGGCCGACGGTCCGTCGACCCGCGATGGCGAGCTCGCTCTCGGCCGCAACGTGCTCGTCGCGTTCATGCCGTGGAACGGCTACAACTTCGAGGACTCGATCCTGCTCTCCGAGCGCATCGTGCGCGATGACGTCTTCACCTCGATCCACATCGAGGAGTTCGAGGTCATGGCCCGCGACACCAAGCTCGGCCAGGAGGAAATCTCCCGCGACATCCCGAACGTCGGCGAAGAGGCTCTGAAGAACCTCGACGAGGCGGGCATCGTCTATATCGGTGCCGAGGTGAAGGCGGGCGACATCCTGGTCGGCAAGGTGACGCCGAAGGGCGAGAGCCCGATGACGCCGGAAGAGAAGCTCTTGCGCGCCATCTTCGGCGAGAAGGCCGCCGACGTGCGCGACACCTCGCTCAAGGTGCCGCCGGGCGTCGAGGGCACGGTCGTCGAGGTCCGCGTGTTCAACCGCCGCGGCGTCGACAAGGACGAGCGCGCGCTCGCCATCGAGCGCGACGAGATCGAGCGTCTGGCCAAGGACCGCGACGACGAAAAGGCCATCCTGGAGCGGAGCTTCTACAGCCAGATCCAGGAAATGCTGATGAACCAGACCGTGGCCGGCGGCCTCAAGGGCCTCAAGCCGGGCACGCGCATCACCGACAAGGTGCTGGGCGAGTTCACGCCCGGCCAGTGGCGCCAGATCACGGTCAAGACCGACAAGCGGCAGGGCGAGATCGAGGCGTTGAACAAGCAGTTCGACGAGTCGATGAAGCGCCTGCAGGACCGCTTCGACAGCAAGGTCGACAAGCTGCAGCGCGGCGACGAGCTGCCGCCGGGCGTGATGAAGATGGTCAAGGTCTTCGTCGCGACCAAGCGCAAGCTGCAGCCGGGCGACAAGATGGCCGGCCGTCACGGCAACAAGGGCGTGATCTCGCGCATCATGCCGCTCGAGGACATGCCGTACCTCGAGGACGGCGGCCCGGTCGACATCGTGCTGAACCCGCTCGGCGTGCCCTCCCGCATGAACGTCGGTCAGATCCTCGAAACCCACCTCGGCTGGGCCG
>DATJWN010000212.1:0-10292 GCA_035501235.1 Reyranella sp. | reverse complement strand
GAACCTGATTTTACCGGGGCCGCCCCAAACGGCCCTGGAGATTACAGGCCGGAGATGTTGACCTCGGAACGGATACGCTCGCGAGCCTGCGAGGTCATGCGCTCCTTGGTGCCCATGGGCTTGACCGACGGGCGCGAGGCCTCGATCACGAACGGCTCATTGGGCGAATTGACGTGTGCGGTGGCGACGCCCTGAAGAACGCTCGCCGTACCGAAAGTGATGATCAGCGCTGCCACAATCATGGTCGCAGCCACAATAACATGACGCATCCCACACCTTCCCTCTTAAGGCTGTGCCTGGCTTTTCTGCCCGACCACTGCACCCACTTCGCAGTGGTTGCCCCATCAAGTCTCTGCACTTCTGCCGCAGTAATATGCTCACCATTTCTGGAATGCCAGCGAATTCGACTCGTTTTTTCGCCGCAAATGCTGGTTTTTGGTAACAAGCGTAAAGGTGACGCCTGAGTCAAATGTGCTGGCAACCGCCTCTAATGACTGCAACTATTTGAGATATTTAAATGAATCGCCCAACTATTTGCATTTGACCGGCGACGTGTTGAAGTTATTCGCATTCGAACTGCTCTAATATCGATTTATACGCCAATTTGTCGCAGGTGGTTTGCATCGCGGCTGTGGCCAACGCTGCGAGCGAATTAGTCAGCGATGCCGGGACTGCCTTTCGATGCTTGCCTGTCTTTGCGGCCGGTCAATGCATCGCGCCAACGGCCGACACGCTCCTGCAAGTCATCGAGATAGAGATAGATCACCGGCGTGGTGAAGAGCGTGAGCGCCTGGCTCACGATGAGGCCGCCCACCATCGCGTAGCCGAGCGGCTGACGCACTTCGGAACCGGTGCCGGTGCCCAGCATCAAGGGCACGCCGCCCAGCAGGGCCGCGCACGTCGTCATCATGATGGGACGGAAACGCAGGAGGGCCGCCTTGCGAATCGCATCGTGCGACGACAGGTGCTCATCGCGTTCGGCGACGATGGCGAAGTCCACCATCATGATGCCGTTCTTCTTGACGATGCCGATCAGCAGGATGACGCCGATCAGCGCGATCAGGCTGAAGTCGAAGCCGAACAACATCAGCATCAGGAGCGCCCCGACGCCGGCCGAGGGCAGGGTCGAGAGGATCGTGATCGGGTGGATATAGCTTTCGTAGAGCACGCCCAGCACCAGATAGACCACGACCAGCGCCCCCATGATCAGCAACGGCACGGTCGACAGGGACTGCTGGAAGGCCTGCGCGTTGCCCTGGAAGCTGGTCTGGATCGCGGCCGGCAGGCCGATCTCCTGCTTGGCGCGGTTGACCGCGTCTGTCGCCTGGCCCAGCGCCACGCCCGGCGCGAGGTTGAAGCTGATCGTCGTCGCCGGGAACTGGCTCTGGTGGCTGATCGAGAGCGGCTGTATCGGCACCGTCGTCCACTTGGCGAAGGCCGACAGCGGCACTTCGCCGTTGGTCGTGGGTGACTTCACGTAGATCTTGTCGAGCGATTGCGGGTCGCCCTGCAGCTGCGGCAGGACCTCCATGATCACGAAATAGCTCGAGAGCTGGGTGAAGTACTGCGCGATCTGGCGCTGGCCGAAGGCGTCGTACAGCGTGTCGTCGATCATCTGCATCGACAGCCCATAGCGGGAGGCCTGGTCGCGGTCGATCTGGAGCGTGAGCGTCGCGCCGCTGATCGCCTGGTCGGTCGCCACGTCGCGCAGCTCGGGCAGGGTCTTGAGCTTGGCGAGCAGCTTGGGCGACCACTGGTCCAGCTCGCTGATATCGGAATCCTGGAGGGTGTACTGGTACTGCGTGCGCGAGGCGCGGCCGCCGACGCGCACGTCCTGAGCGGCCTGGAGGTAGAGCCGGGCGCCCTCGACCTTGTCGAGCTTGGGCTGCAGGCGGCGGATCACCTGGTCGGCGCTGGCGTCGCGCATGTTGCGCGGCTTCAGCGTGATGAACATGCGGCCGGTATTGAGCGGGTTGCCCGCGCCACCCACCGCGCTCGCCACGTGATCGACGGCCGGATCCTTCTGCACGATCTTGTTGAGCTCGGCCTGGTGCTTCATCAGGTCGGCGAAGGAGATGTCCTGCGCCATGTCGGAGATGGCGGTGATCAGGCCCGTGTCCTGCTGCGGGAAGAAACCCTTGGGGATCAGGACGAACAGCGCCACCGAGAGCGCGAGCGTGGCCAGGAACGCCAGCAGCGTCAGGAACTGGTGATCGAGCACGAAGTCCAGCCCGCGCTCGTAGCCGCGCAGCATCCTGTCGAAGGCTCGCTCGCTCCACTCGTACCAGCGGCCGTGCCTGACGTCCCTCTCCGGTTTCAGGAACCGCGAGGCCATCATGGGCGTAAGCGTCAGCGACACCACGGCCGAGACCACGATCGCCATGGAAAGCGTCACGGCGAACTCGCGGAACAGCCGGCCAATGATGCCGCCCATCAGCAGCAGCGGGATCAGGACCGCGATCAGCGAAACGCTGATCGACACGATGGTGAAGGCGATCTCGCGGCTGCCCTTGATGGCGGCGTCGAGCGGCGTCTCACCCGCCTCGATGTAGCGCGTGATGTTCTCCAGCATCACGATCGCATCGTCGACCACGAAGCCGACCGAGATGGTGAGCGCCATCAGCGAGAGATTGTCCAGGCTGTAGCCCGCGAGCCACATAAGCGCCGTGGCCCCGAGCAGCGCCAACGGCACGGTGATGCTCGGGATCACCGTCGCCCAGACATTGCGCAGGAAGATGAAGATCACCATCACGACCAGCGCGATGGTGAGCAGCAGCGTGAACTGCACGTCCTCGACCGACGCGCGGATGGTCTGCGTGCGGTCGCTCAGCACGAAGATGTCGATGGCCGGCGGAATACCGAGCTTCAGCCGCGGCAGTTCGGCGTTGATGCGGTTCACCGTGTTGATCACGTTGGCGCCGGGCTGGCCGAAGATCACCAGGAAGATGCCGCGCTTGCCGTCGGCCCAGGCCGCCTGCTTGGCGTCCTGCGCCCCCATCACCGCCGAGCCGATGTCGCGCACCCGCAAGGGGCCGTTGTTGCGATAGGCGACGATGACGTCGTTCCACGGGTCGGCCGAGGTCAGCTGATCGTTGTCGTAGATGGTGTAGGACCGGGTCGGCCCGTCGATCGAGCCCTTCGGGCTGTCGGTGGTGGCGATCGAGAGCGGTCCGCGGACATCCTCGAGCGACAGGTTTTTGGCCACGAGCTTGGCCGGATCGAGCTGGATGCGCACGGCGAGCTTCTGCTGGCCGCCGATCGTCACCTGCGAGACGCCGGAAATCTGGCTGATCTGCTGGGCGAGCTTGGTCTCGACGATGTCGTCGACTTTCGGCAGGGGCAGCGTGTCCGATGTCGCCGCGAGCAGCAGGATCGGCGCGTCGGCCGGGTTGACCTTGCGGAAGGTGGGCGGGCTCGGGAGGTTCTTGGGCAGCTGTCCGCCCGCGGCGTTGATCGCCGCCATGATGTCGTTGGCTGCGCCATCGATGTTGCGCGCCAGATCGAACTGCACGGTGATCGAGGTCGAGCCGAGCGTGCTGATCGACGTCTCCTCGGTGACGCCGGGAATCTGCGCGAACTGCGTCTCGAGCGGCTGGGCGACGGCCGAGGCCATCGTCTCCGGACTGGCGCCGGGCAGCTGGGCCGACACCTGGATGGTCGGGAAGTCGACTTGCGGCAGCGGCGCCACCGGCAAGAGCGGATAGGCGACGACGCCGACGAACAGGATGCCGACCATCAATAGCGACGTCGCGATCGGATGCAGGATGAAGGTCGTCGAGATGCCGCCCGTCGCGGTGGCCATGTCGCCCTTCTCGATGGGCGTGCTGCCGTCCACGGTCAGGGCTTCCGCTGCGGCGGCGCGGGCGACGGCGCGGCGGCCAGGCTGTTGTCTGCGGGCAGCGGCGTCTCCGCCTTGGCTTCCTTCGGCTGCACCACGGTGCCCTTCTGGATGCGCGACTGGCCGGCAATCACCACCTTCTGGCCCGGCGACAGGCCCTCGCTCACGACCGCCTCCTTGAGATCCTGCTCGCTCACCTTGACCGCGTGCTGCTCGATCTTGTTGCCCGCGCCCACGACGAATACGAACAGCCCATCCGGCCCGTGCTGCACGGCGTCCTGCGGCACGATGGTGGCGTTCTTGAGGGTGCGCACCAGGAGCCTGGTCGACACCGACAGGCCCGGCCACAGCGCATTGTCGTTGTTGTCGTAGCGCGCCTTCATGCTGATGGTGCCGCTCGCCTGGTCGACGGCATTGTTCAGCAACAGAAGATGGCCGTGGGCCAGAACCTTGGTGCCGTCGGACGACAAGGCATCGACCGGCACCTGGCCATCGCCCAGCGCCTTGTTGATATCGGGCACTTGCTGCTCGGGCGCGGTGAAGACCACGGCAATGGGCTGCAGCTTCACGATGGTGACGATGCCGTTGGTGTCGGCGGCATGGACGATGTTGCCCGGATCGATCAGGCGAAAGCCGGCGCGGCCGGCGAGCGGCGAGCGGATGGTCGTATAGCTCACCTGCGTCTGGGCGTTGTCGATCATCGCCTGGTCGCCTTTGATCTGGGCGGTGAGCTGATCGACGGTCGCCTGCTGGCTGTCGAGCTGCTGCTTGGTGGCGAAGTTCTGCGTCGCGAGCGTGCTGAAGCGCTCGAGGTTGAGCCGGGCGTTCTTCAGGTTCGCCTCGTCCTGTGCCTTCTTGGCGATCGCCTGGTCGAGCGCGGCCTGATAGGGCCGCGGATCGATCTGCACCAGGACGTCGCCCTCCTTCAGCATCTGGCCCTGCTTGAAGTCGACCTTCTCGACCTGGCCGTCGACGCGGCTGCGCACGGTGACGGTATCGAAGGGCTGCACCGTGCCGAGGCCGAGCAGATAGACGGGATAGTCGCCGGTGCGCGCCTCGGCCACTGTCACCGGGACGGGCGGCGGCGGCTTGGCGGCGGCCTTGTCCTCGTGCACTTCATGCCGACTGAACCAGCCGCCAACGGCGACGACGATCAGCAAAAGGCCGGCGATGGCGATCCACCAGTTCCGGGTCCGTAGTCTCGTAGGCGCAGCCATCTCTTCCTCGTCCGGCCAGGAAAAGGCTGCGTGTAATACGTGGCGGAACTGAGGAGGTTGCCCTTCACATTTCCGATACTTCAGCCGGGCTTGTGGCCTCCACTGCGGGCGCTGAGCCAAACGGCATCGTCCCAGAGGCGGATGCCGCCCGTGATCCCCGTATCGTTGGATTCAATGCGCACGTTCCTGGGCAATTTGCCGATGATATCGCGGGCATTTCCGCCGCCCAGGTGCAGGATGTCGTAATTCAGGAGCGTTTCGACGATCCCGATCATCTTGAGGACGCGACGACTCCACTTCTTCTTGCCGAGCGAACGACGCGCCTTGTCCCCCACATATTCATCGTAGGTCTGCGATTTGTGAATGGGATGATGGGCAAGCTCGAGATGCGGAGTCATATGCCCGTCTACGAACACGGCGCTGCCGAGGCCGGTCCCCAGGGTCAGCACGACCTCGAGCCCATGGCCGGAGACGATTCCCAACCCTTGCACTTCAGCATCATTCGCAAGACGGGCCGGCTTGCCGAGCCGCTCGGCGAGCTTCTTTTCCAGAGGAAAGTTCTTCCAATCCTTGGTGCCGAGATGCGGCGCGGTGATGACGCGACCGTCACGCACGAAACCCGGGAAGCCGATGGAGACGCGGTCGTACGGCGGCAGCGGCGCCACCAGTTGCTCCAGCGCATCGAGCAGGATAGGCGGCGTGCGGCGCTTGGGCGTCGGCACGCGCACATGGTCGCCGACCATGTGCCCATGCTTGTCGAGCACCGAAGCCTTGAGCCCGGTCCCGCCTATGTCGATCGCCAGCGTATGTGGGCCGCCATCGTCTCTCATCTCACCATCACCTCGACGCCGTCCGGGCGGCCGACCACGACCATCGCAGCCAGACCCAGGAACAGGCCTGTCTCCACGACGCCAACCGTAGCAGAAAGTTCCGTCTCCAGGCGGGCGACATCCGCGATGCCGGCAAAGCCGCAATCGGCGATGTGGTGTCCGCCGTCGGTCAGGAAGGGGATGCCCGCCGCCAGACGCAATCGTGGCTGCAGGCCGAGCCGCTCCAATTGCCGGAGCGTGGCGCTCTGGCCGAAGGGCAGGATCTCCACCGGCAGCGGCGTCGCGCCGCCCAGCCGGTCGACCAGCTTGCTGTCGTCGACCACGACGACGAAACGCGCGCTCGCCCGCGCCACGATCTTCTCGCGCAGCAGAGCACCGCCCAGTCCCTTCACGAGGTTGAGCGTGCCGCGCTCGACCTGATCGGCGCCATCGACCGCAAGATCGATCGCAGGCCACTCGTCTTGCGCCGCGATCAACGGGATACCGAGCCGCCCCGCCAGCGACGCCGTGCGCTCGGAAGTCGGCACGCCACGGATCTTGAGGCCCTTCGCCACGCGCGCGCCGAGGAGCTCGACGGCGATCTCGGCCGTCGAGCCGGTGCCGAGTCCCACCACCATGCCGTCCCGGATTTCTCCGACGGCGCGCTCCGCGGCAGCCTGCTTCAGCGCCTCGTTCATGTGCCCGCGGCGGCCCGGTCGGCGAAGACATGCAGCCGGCCCCCGGGGTTCAGCCGCCCCGCCGGAATGCCCGGATCGGCCGCGAGCAGACGCTTCAGCATCGGCTGCTTGTCGGCGCCGGCGACCAAAAACGCCGTCTCGGCACTGCTCTCCAGTGCGGGATAGGTGAGCGTGATGCGCACGCCGGCTTCGCGGTCCTCCATCCAGCCGACCCAGCGCTTGCGTTCCTCGATCACGGGCATGCCGGGGAAGAGCGAGGCGGTGTGGCCGTTGGTGCCGAGGCCGAGCAGCATGACGTCGAACAGCGGCCGATCCGGCGCCAGCGTCTCGTTGCCGTAAAAATCCTTCAAGGTGCGCTCATAGGCCATCGCCGCCTGATCGTGCGTCATGGCTGTCGTCGGCACGGGATGGACGTTCGCCGTCGGCACGGGGACGTGATCCAACATCGCCTCACGTGTCATGCGCCAGTTGCTGCTCGGACTGTCGGGCGGCACGAAACGCTCGTCGCCCCAGAAGAAGTGGGTGCGATCCCAGGGAAAGCGCTCGCGCCGCGGCGAGTCGGCGAGGAGCTGATAGAGCCGCTTCGGCGTCGAGCCGCCCGACAATGACACGACGAAGCGGCCCTGCTTGGCCGCCGCCAGGCCGATCAACCAATCGGCGGTGTGCTGCGCCAGCGTCTCGGCATCGGGAAAGACTTCGGGCTTCATGCTTTGGCTCCGCCGAGCAGATAGCGCTCGATGGCCTGCGCAAGCCCGTCCTCGTCGTTGGAGGCGGTCACGAGCTTAGCCTTGCTCTTCACCACGTCGCTCGCGTTGCCCATGGCAATGCTGAGCCCGCTCTGCTCGAACATGCCGATATCGTTGTTGCCGTCGCCGATGACGGCGACTTCGCCGAGCGGCACTTGCATGAGCTTGGCGAGCACGTGCACGGCGGCGCCCTTGTTGGCCCGCGGGTGCGTGACGTCGAGGTAGTAGGGCTGGGAGCGCGACGCCGAGGCGCCGGGGCCGAGCGTCGCCTGGATCTCGGTCTCGCAACGCGCCATCAGCTCGAGGTCGTCGCTCACGCCCACGACCTTGTGCGCGGCTTCGAGGGCGGCCCCGAACTCCTTCACCACCTTGGGTCCAAATCGCACCGCCCGCTCCTCCCGGTCGACATGAGCCCCCTTGCCGTCGCGCACCAGCCAGTTGCCGGCGGCAAACACCCAGACATCGATGCCGCGACGCTCGAAGAAGTCGATGGCGAGGTGGGTGGTCGCGACGGCCAACAGGCGTTCCTCGATCACCGACAGGTCGGTGCGGGCAAAGACGCCGCCATTGAAGCCGGTGATCGGCGTGCTGAGCTTGAGCGGCTCGATCAGCATCGCCATGCCCTCGGGCGGCCGCCCGCTGATCGCGGCAAAGGCGATGCCGCGGCGGCCAAGCTCGGCGACGGCATGGCGGGTGCGGTCGGTGACTTCCTTGGCGCTGTCCACCAGCGTGCCGTCGACATCGGAGATCAGGGCCGAGATCTTCATGAAGGCGGCAGGCCCATCGATTCGATCGGCCGCCATTTGCGGCCATCGCGCGCCAGCAGCTCGTCGGTTTCATTCGGTCCCGAGCTGCCGGCGGGATAGGTCGCCAATTCCTTGCGCCCTTCGGCCTTCCAGGTGTCCAGGATGGGCTGCACGACCCTCCAGCCGGCCTCGATCGTGTCGGCGCGCTGGAACAGCGAGGCATCGCCGATCATGCAGTCGTAGATCAGCGTCTCGTAGCCGGTGCTGGGCTTGCTCTGGAACGCATCCTGGTAGGCGAATTTCATGTCGACACCGTCGATGCGGACGGCCGGCCCCGGGATCTTGGCGCCGAAACGCAGGGTCACGCCCTCCTCCGGCTGGATGTGCAGGGTGAGATCGTTGGGCGGCAAACTCTCGACCGGCGTGTCGCGGAACAGCGCCAGCGGCGCCTTCTTGAACTGCACGGTGATGTCGGTGCGTCGCCGCGCCAGCGCCTTGCCCGTGCGCAGGTAGAAGGGCACGCCCGCCCAGCGCCAGTTGTCGATCGCGAGCTTCATGGCGACGTACGTCTCGGTCGTGGAGTCCCTCGGCACCTCGGGCGATTCGCGATAGCCCGGGATCTGCTTGCCGGCCACCGTGCCCGCCAAATACTGGCCGCGCACCACGTTGCTGTGCGTGTCGGCTTCGCCAAAGGCATGGATGGCGTCCAGCACCTTGGCCTTCTCCGAGCGCACGGCGTCGGCGGCGAAGCCCGACGGCGGCTCCATGGCGATCAAGGTCAGGAGCTGGAACATGTGGTTGGGCACCATGTCGCGCAACGCGCCGACGCCATCGTAGAACTTGCCGCGCTGCTCCACGCCCACCGTCTCGGCGACCGTGATGCGCACATGGTCGATATGATCGCGATTCCACAGCGGCTCGACGAAGCCGTTGGCGAAGCGGAACACCAGGATGTTCTGCACCGTCTCCTTGCCGAGATAGTGGTCGATGCGGAAAACCTGGTCCTCGTGCAGGACACTCAGGATCTCCTTGTTGAGCGCGACGGCCGAGGGCAGGTCGTGGCCGAACGGCTTTTCGATGATGACGCGCCGCCAGCAGCCCTTCTCCTGCGTGAGCCGCGCCTGGCCGAGCTGGCCCACGATCACGGAGAACTCGCTGGGCGGCGTGGCAAGATAAAAGAGCACGTTGCGGTCGGGTTTGACGAGCTTGCCGATGGCGGCGTAGGTCGCCGGGTCCTCGAACTTGCCGGCGACGTAGCGCGCGCGGCTCGCGAACCACTCGATGTCCTCGTCACCCTTGCCGGCCTTGAACTCCTTCATGCCCTCGCGCAACCGGTCGCGGAAGCCGTCGTCGCCGATGTCGCGCGAGGCGATGCCGACCAGGGCGAGGTCCTCCGGCAGGAGCCCATCGCGGCGGAGATTGCGCAGCGCCGGCACGAGCAGGCGCTTGGTCAGGTCTCCGGTGGCGCCGAAGATGACGAGCGTGCAGGCGGGCGCCGGCGAGCTGCCGCGCGTCGCGACCGTGCCGAGCGGCGGGGCCTCACCGGTTCCGTTACTTGGGTTCGACATGGCCACCGAAAGCATGACGCATCGCGGAGAGGAGCTTGTTCGCCGTCCCTTCCTTGTCGCGAGAACGGAAGCGGGCGTAGAGCGCCGCCGACAGCACGTCGGCCGGCACCGCTTCCTCGATCGCGGTGTTGACCGTCCAGCGGCCCTCGCCCGAGTCGTCGACGACGCCTGTGTATTTGGAGAGCTGCGGATCCTCCGCAAGCGCCGACGAGGTGAGATCGAGCAGCCAGGAGCTGATCACGCTGCCGCGCCGCCACACCTCGGCGATGTCCGCCAGGTCGAAATCGTAGCGCCGCTCTTCGGGAACGCTCTTGTCGACCGCGTGCTTCATGATCTCGAAACCCTCGGCATAGGCCTGCATGATGCCGTACTCGATGCCGTTGTGGACCATCTTCACGAAGCGGCCCGCGCCGCTCGGCCCGCAGTAAAGATAGCCGCGCTCCACGCGGGGATCGCGCTTCTCGCGGCGCGGAGTCTTGGCGATCGTGCCCTCGCCCGGCGCGAGGGCGGCGAAGATCGGATCGAGCCGTTCGACCGCGTCCTTGTCGCCGCCGATCATCAGGCAGTAGCCGCGCTCCAGGCCCCACACGCCGCCCGAGGTGCCGCAATCGATGTAGTGGATGCCCTTGGCCTTCATCGCCTTGGCGCGGCGAACGTCGTCATGGAAGAA
>DATJWN010000211.1:0-2333 GCA_035501235.1 Reyranella sp. | reverse complement strand
CGCGGTAATGACGCGTCACCGTGCCGTGCGCCGCTTCGGCCTCAACGGTTTTGCCGTCCGGCGAAAGCAGCACCGAGGTCATAAGCCCCAGCGAGCCGAAGCCTTGGGCTACCGTATCGGACTGCACGTCGCCGTCGTAGTTCTTGCAGGCCCAGACGAAGGCGCCGCTCCATTTGAGCGCCGAAGCGACCATGTCGTCGATCAGCCGGTGCTCGTAGGTGATGCCGGCGGCCTTGTACTTGGCGGCGAATTCCTTGTCGAATATCTCCTGGAACAGGTCCTTGAAGCGGCCGTCATAGACCTTGAGGATGGTGTTCTTGGTCGAGAGATAGACCGGCCATCCCAGCGTGAGCCCGTAGTTGAAGCAGGCGCGGGCGAAGCCGCGGATCGAGTCGTCGAGGTTGTACATGCCGAGGGCCACGCCGGCGCCGGGGAAGTCGAACACCTCGTGCTCGATCGGCGCGCCGCCGCCCTTGGGCTGGAACCGGATCGTCAGCTTGCCGGCGCCGGGGACGATGAAGTCGGTCGCCCGGTACTGGTCGCCGAAGGCATGACGGCCGATGACGATCGGCTGCGTCCAGCCCGGCACCAGCCGCGGCACGTTCTTGCAGATGATGGGCTGGCGGAAGACGGTGCCGTCGAGGATGTTGCGGATCGTGCCGTTCGGCGACTTCCACATCTTCTTGAGCTTGAATTCCTTCACCCGCGCCTCGTCGGGCGTGATGGTCGCGCACTTCACGCCGACGCCGTGCTGCTTGATGGCGTTGGCGGCGTCGACCGTGATCTTGTCCTCGGTGGCGTCGCGGCTCTCGACGCCGAGGTCGTAGTACTTCAGGTCGACGTCGAGATAGGGCAGGATCAGCTTCTCCTTGATGAAGGCCCAGATGATGCGCGTCATCTCGTCGCCGTCGAGTTCGACGACCGGCTTCGCGACCTTGATCTTCGTCATGCGGCTGGCTTTCCCGAGGTGGAGGGGAGGGGGTCGGGGCGCGAAGATAACACCGTCCGCCCGCTGCGCAAGGCCGCCGACCCGGCTTGACCGTCGCGCGCCGGGATTTGATAGTGGGGGCGGAATGGGGCGGAATCCCGGGGTCGGGACCGTCCCGGGGAGCATGTGCGTGTCGAGTATATTGTGAACCAGCAAGCCCAGATCACGGCCCTGCTGGAGCGCGTCGGCGTAACCGTCAACGGTCCCGATCCGTGGGACCCGCAGATCCGCGACGACCGTCTGTGGAACCGCATCCTGGCCAAGGGCACGCTCGGCCTCGGCGAAGCCTACATGGACGGCTGGTGGGACTGCGAGGATCTCGCCGAGTTCTTCAATCGCGCCACCGGGGCGAACGTCAAGGAGCAGTTCCGGCCGACCCCCAACCTGATCTGGCAGTATCTGAAGGCGCGCCTGCTCAACATGCAGACGCTCGGTCGCGCCCGGCGCGTCGCGAAGATGCACTACAACGAGACGGCCGCCTACATGGCGACGCTCGATTCGCGCATGACCGGCAGCTGCGCCTATTGGAAGGGCGCCAACACGCTCGACGCCGCCCAGGAGGCGAAGCTCGATCTTGTCTGCCGGAAGATCGGGCTGAAGCCGGGCGACCGCGTGCTCGACATCGGCTGCGGCTGGGGCGCGTTCATGGGCTATGCGGCGGAGAAGTATGGCGCCCGCTGCGTCGGCGTCACCATCTCACCGGACCAGGCGGCCTACGGCAGGCAGCGCTACGCGCACCTCCCCGTCGAGTTCCAGGTCAAGGACTATCGCCAATTCGAGGGCAAGGTCGACCACGTCGTCTCCATGGGCATGTTCGAGCATGTCGGCTACAAGAATTTCCGCACCTACTTCGAGGTCGCGCGGCGTGCCATCAAGGACGAAGGGCTCTTCCTGCTGCACACCATCGGTTCCCCCGATTCCCTCAAGATGATCGAGCCCTGGTTCGAGAAATACATCTTCCCGGGCGGCGTGCTGCCCTCGATCGCCCAGATCGGCGCCGCCATCGAGAACCTCTTCGCCGTCGTCGACGTCCACAACATCGGGCCGCACTACGACAAGACCCTCATGGCCTGGTTCGAGAAGTTCGATGCGACCTGGCCGCGCCCCCGCGACGCCGGCGAGGAGCGGTTCTACCGGATGTGGAAGTACTACCTGCTGGCCAGCGCCGGCTCCTTCCGCTCGCGCCACATCCACGTCTGGCAGTTCGTGCTGTCGCCCCGCGGCGTCCCCGAGGGCTACGAGACCGCCCGCTAGGGCGCTCTCGAATCGAGTTGAAGCATGGTCGCGAACTTCGACTCGGCGAAATCCAAACGTCGATCAGCTCTCTTGCGTCGTTGGGAATCGA
>DATJWN010000210.1:0-4968 GCA_035501235.1 Reyranella sp. | reverse complement strand
TTCTCGTGCCGCAAGGCGTGGGGGTTCAAGTCCCTCCGCCCGCACCACGAAAAGAAGCCTGAAAAGATGGATGTGTGATCATGCAAGTGACGGAACTCTCGGCCGATGGGCTGAAGCGGCAATTCAAGATCGTGGTCCCGGCGGGCGACCTGTCGGCCAAGGTCGACGAACGCCTGAGCGAGCTCGCCCAGACCGCGCAGCTCCCCGGCTTCCGCAAGGGCAAGGTGCCGGTGGGCCTGCTGAAGAAGCAGTACGGCCAGGCCCTCTATGGCGAGGCGCTCGAGGCCGCGGTCAACCAGAGCACGGCCAAGGCGATCGAGGATCGCGGGCTGAAGCCCGCGCTGCAGCCCAAGGTCGACCTGAAGTCGCTGGAAGAGGGCAAGGACGTCGAGTTCGAGGTCGCGGTCGAAGTGCTGCCGGAGATCGGCAAGCTCGACTTCTCGACCGTCGAGCTCGAACGTTTGAAGGCCGTCGTGCCCGAGAAGGACGTCGAGGAGGCGCTGGAGCGCATCGCCAAGTCGAACCGCGAGCAGAAGCCGGTCGATCCGCCGCGTCCCGCGCAGAAGGGCGACGCGCTCAAGCTCGACTTCGTGGGCTCGGTCGACGGCGTGGAGTTTCCCGGCGGCAAGGCCGACGACTATGTGCTCGAGCTGGGCTCGGGCCAGTTCATCCCGGGCTTCGAGGATCAGCTGGTCGGCGCCGAGATCGGCAAGCCGCTCGACGTGAAGGTCACGTTCCCCGCCGAGTACGGCAACCAGGAGCTCGCGAACAAGGACGCGGTCTTCAAGTGCACGGTCAAGGAGATCCGCGAGTTCGTCGATCGCCCCGTGGACGATGAGCTCGCGAAGAAGAACAACTTCGAGAGCCTCGACCTCATGCGCAAGGCGGTGTCCGAGCGCATCGGCCAGGACTATTCGCAGGTGTCGCGCTCGATGGTGAAGCGCCAGCTCCTGGACAAGCTCGCCGATCAGCACAAGTTCGCGGTGCCCGAGGGCCTGGTCGACAACGAGTTCAATGCCATCTGGCAGCGGGTCGAGGAGGCCAAGAAGGCCGGCCAGAAGCTCGAGGACGACGAAGAGAAGATGAAGAAGGAGTACCGGGAGATCGCCGAGCGGCGCATTCGCCTTGGCCTCCTGCTGGCCGATGTGGGCCGCTCCAACGGCATCGACGTCACGCCCGAGGAGCTGAACCAGGCGGTGATGCGCGAGGCCATGCGCTATCCCGGCCAGGAGCGCCAGGTGCTGGAGTTCTACGGCAAGAACCCGCAGCTCAAGGAGCAGCTCCGGGCGCCGATCTTCGAGGAGAAGACGGTCGATTTCATCCTCGAGCTGTCCAAGGTCTCCGAGAAGCAGGTTACGCCGGAGGAACTGCTGAAGGCGGCCCGCGAGGTGGAAGAGGAAGACGCCAAGTCGGAAGCGGCGGCGAATTGAACCGGCGCGCGGCCTTGAACCGCGCCTCGGGCGCTGCCACTTTTCACTGAGAGCTCACGAGGGGAATCAGGGATGATCCGCGACCGCGATCCGCTGCAGGTCTACAACAACTACTACGTGCCGATGGTCGTCGAGCAGTCGGCGCGCGGCGAACGGGGCTACGACATCTGGTCGAGGCTGCTGAAGGAACGCATCGTGTTCCTGAACGGTCCGATCGAGGACAATGTGGCGGGCCTGATCTGCGCCCAGCTCCTTTATCTCGAGGCCGAGAACCCCACCAAGGACATCTCGTTCTACATCAACTCGCCGGGCGGCGTGGTGACGTCGGGTCTGGCGATCTACGACACGATGCAATACATCCGGCCGCATATCTCGACCCTGGTGTTCGGCCAGGCGGCCTCGGCCGGCTCGCTCCTGCTGATGGCCGGGGTCAAGGGCAAGCGCTTCTCGCTGCCCAACGCCCGCATCATGATCCATCAGCCCTCCGGCGGCGCCCAGGGCCAGGCCACGGACATCGAGATCCACGCCAAGGAAATCCTCCAGACCCGGGCGCGGCTGAACCAGATGTACGTTCATCACACCGGCCGGACGATCGAGGAGATCGAGCGGGCGATGGAGCGCGACAAGTTCTTCTCGCCCGCTGAAGCCAAGGAATTCGGCCTGATCGACGACGTGCTCGAGAATCGGCCGGTCCCGACCATTTCGGCCGCGGCATCCTGATTGCAAGCGCGACCAATTGGTCCTCAAGGACTTCGGGACCCACAACATTTTGATGTTGTGGCCCTCCCGAAGGGAAGTTTAACATAGTCTTGTGTGCGGGCCCGCAGGGTTGGCGGGCCGCCCAAGCGGAGGTGCGTTACAAAGATGCCAGCCGCCAAGTCAGGGGGCGACTCCCGCAATACCCTCTATTGCAGCTTTTGCGGTAAGAGCCAGCACGAGGTCCGTAAGCTCATCGCGGGTCCGACGGTGTTCATTTGCGATGAATGCGTCGAGCTCTGCATGGACATCATCCGCGAGGAGAGCAAGACCACGCTGGTGAAGTCCAAGGACGGCGTGCCGTCCCCGAAGGAAATCCGCCAGATCCTCGACGACTACGTGATCGGCCAGGACCACGCCAAGCGCATCCTCGCGGTGGCGGTCCACAACCACTACAAGCGCCTCAGTCACGGCGGCAAGGCGAACGACGTCGAGATCGCCAAGTCGAACATCCTGCTGATCGGTCCCACGGGGTGCGGAAAGACGCTGCTCGCGCAGACCCTGGCGCGCATGCTCGATGTGCCCTTCACCATGGCCGACGCCACGACGCTCACCGAAGCGGGCTATGTCGGTGAGGATGTCGAGAACATCATCCTGAAGCTGCTGCAGTCGGCCGACTACAATGTCGAGCGGGCGCAGCGCGGCATCGTCTATATCGACGAGGTCGACAAGATCAGCCGCAAGTCCGACAACCCCTCGATCACGCGCGACGTGTCGGGTGAGGGCGTGCAGCAGGCGCTGCTCAAGATCATGGAAGGCACGGTCGCGAGCGTGCCGCCACAGGGCGGTCGCAAGCATCCGCAGCAGGAGTTCCTGCAGGTCGACACGACCAACATCCTGTTCATCTGCGGCGGCGCTTTCTCGGGGCTGGACAAGATCATCTCGCAGCGCCGCCAGGGCACGTCGATCGGCTTCGGCGCCGAGGTGCGCGGACCCGACGATCGCCGTACCGGCGAGGTGCTGCGCGATCTCGAGCCGGAGGATCTGCTGAAGTACGGCCTGATCCCCGAGTTCGTCGGCCGCCTGCCGGTGGTCGCCACGCTCGAGGACCTGGACGAGGGCGCGCTGATCGAGATCCTGACGCGACCCAAGAACGCGCTGCTGAAGCAGTATCAGCGGCTGTTCGACATGGAGAGCGTCAAGCTCAAGTTCTCCGACGATGCGCTCCGGGCCGTCGCCCAGAAGGCCATCCTGCGAAAGACGGGAGCCCGCGGCCTGCGCTCCATCATGGAGACCGTGCTGCTCGACACCATGTACGACCTGCCGTCGCTCGATGGGGTCGAAGAGGTCGTCATCAACCGTGAGGTCATCGAAGGACGGGCCCAACCGCTCTATGTGCACGGTGAGCGCAAGGAAGGCATCGCCGCTGCGCCGGCCTAGCTTTTGCAGCGCCGGCGGTCGAGGCCGCCGGTTCCCCGTCGGGGCCTTGAACGGACGCCCGTTCAGGCCAATCTCTGTAAACGAGTGCGCGTGGCTTTTGGCCGCGGGTCGCCCATCCTTGGGGGCCAGCGATCGGGCGCGTGACAGCTCTAACAGTGTAGATTGAGAGGCATCATGAACGCCCCCACCCAAGGTACCGTCTATCCCGTCCTGCCGTTGCGCGACATCGTCGTGTTTCCCGGCATGATCGTCCCGCTCTTCGTTGGCCGCGAGAAGAGCGTGAAGGCGCTCGAAGAGGTGATGAAGGACGACAAGCAGATCCTGCTGATCGCCCAGAAGAACGCCACCCAGGACGATCCGGGCCCGGACGACATCTACTCCATCGGCACGCTCGGCACCGTGCTGCAGCTGCTCAAGCTCCCCGACGACACCGTCAAGGTGCTGGTCGAGGGCGGCAAGCGCGTGCGCATCGCGGGCTACACCGACAAGACGGAGTTCTTCGAGGCGCGGGCCGTCGAGATGGAGGAGGCCTCCGGCGATTCCGCCGAGCTGCAGGCCGCCGCCCGCACCGTGGTCTCGGAATTCGAGAACTACGTGAAGCTCAACAAGAAAGTGCCGCCCGAGGTCGTCGTCTCGATCAACAAGATCGAGGATCCGGCCAAGCTCGCCGACACGATCTCCGCTCACCTGGCGCTCAAGGTCGCCGAGAAGCAGCAGCTGCTCGAGCTCGACTCGGTGTCGAAGCGGCTGGAGCGCATCCTCGGCCTGATGGAAGGCGAGATCGGCGTCCTGCAGGTCGAGAAGAAGATCCGCAACCGCGTGAAGCGTCAGATGGAGAAGACGCAGCGCGAGTACTATCTCAACGAGCAGATGAAGGCGATCCAGAAGGAGCTTGGCGAGACCGAGGACGGTCGCGACGAGGTCTCCGAGCTGGAGAAGCGCATCAAGAAGACGCGTCTCAGCAAGGAGGCGCGCGAGAAGGCGCATGCCGAGCTGAAGAAGCTCAAGACCATGAGCCCGATGTCGGCCGAGGCGACGGTGGTGCGCAACTACCTCGACTGGCTGCTGTCGATTCCGTGGCGCAAGCCGACCAAGATCATCAAGGACCTGAAGTACGCCGAAGACGTGCTCAACGCCGATCACCACGGCCTGGAAAAGGTGAAGGAGCGCATCCTCGAGTACCTCGCGGTCCAGCAGCGCGTCGACAAGATGAAGGGCCCGATCCTGTGCCTGGTCGGCCCACCGGGCGTTGGCAAGACCTCGCTCGGCAAGTCGATCGCCAAGGCGACCGGCCGCAATTTCGTGCGCATGTCGCTGGGCGGCGTGCGTGACGAGGCCGAGATCCGCGGTCACCGGCGTACGTACATCGGCGCGATGCCCGGTTCGATCATCCAGGGGATCC
>DATJWN010000209.1:0-16642 GCA_035501235.1 Reyranella sp. | reverse complement strand
CCCCGATCGCCTGCAGGCGGCACTCCGGGCGCTGCTGCGGGCGGCGGAGTTCTGTGACAGCCCCGCGAATGCATCCAAGGTCGCGGACATCCTGGCGCGGGAGACCTATCTCGGGCTGCCCGCCGGCGTCATCGCGACATCGCTTCCTTCGACGTCGCCGCGCAGCCACGCCGATCGCTCCGTCTTCTTCGCCAATACCGCGACCTTCCCCTGGCTCTCCCAAGCGCAGTGGTTCCTCGGCGAAATGCGGCGCTGGGGTTATCTCGACACATCCGTCGATCCGCAGAAGATCGCGACGATCTTTCGTCCCGATCTCTACGCTGCCGCAGCGATCTCGCTCGGCCTCGCCGTGCCGACGGATACGGCCAAGAGCGAAGGAAAGCATGACGGTTCCTGGCGCCTGCCCGCCCGGCCCGCACCGATCGATATGGGCCCGGACCGCTTCATGGACGGCGCCAAATTCGATCCCGCGTTGCACAAACCACTATCTGATGCATGAAAAGAGGGCAGATTCAAAAAATAGGCACATCCTTAAGGTGTTGATTTTATTGATATTCGGCTTGGCATGACGCTTGCGACTAAAATTATGTTCCCGCGCTCCGGCGAGTGCAGCGCAAAAGGGAGCGGGTCAGTCCCAACGGCGGGATGGACCCTTTGGGCGGCCAAGCCGCCTTAAGACCTTCGTGGGCCAAGGGCGGTCCACTGGACGATCATCAATGCCCAACAAGCACGAGACTTGGATCTCCGACTGGCGCCCCGAAGACACGGCGTTCTGGGAGGCGACCGGCAAGTCGGTCGCCCGCCGCAATCTCATCTGGTCGATCGTGGCCGAGCATATCGGCTTCTCGATCTGGCTGATCTGGAGCATCGTCGCGACCAACCTCAGCGCGGTCGGCTTCCACTACAGCACCGCCGAGCTCTTCCAGCTCGTGGCGTTGCCTGGCCTGGTCGGCTCGCTGATGCGCTTTCCCTATACCTTCGCCGTGCCGATCTTCGGCGGCCGCAACTGGACCATCGTCAGCGCGACGCTGCTCTTCATCCCGACGATCCTGCTCGCCTATTTCGTCGGCAAGCCCGACACGCCCTACGGAACGATGCTGCTGGTCGCCGCGACCGCGGGACTGGGCGGCGGCAACTTCGCGTCCAGCATGGCCAACATCTCCTTCTTCTACCCCGACCGCATGAAGGGCTGGGCGCTGGGCCTCAATGCCGCCGGCGGCAATATCGGCGTCAGCACCGTGCAGCTCCTGACGCCGCTGCTGATCGGCGTGGGCTGGATCGGCCTCTATCTCGCGCCGCCGCTCGGCGCCAAGGGCCTCTACCTGCAGAATGCCGGCCTGATGTGGCTGCCGCTGATCGCCATCGCGATCTATGGCGCGGTCCGCCACATGAACAACCTCACGACGGCGCGCTCGACCTTCAAGGACCAGCTCGTCATCACCAGGCGCAAGCACACCTGGGTGATGTCCTGGCTCTATGTCGGGACGTTCGGCTCCTTCATCGGCTACTCGGCCGCCTTCCCGTTGCTGCTGAAGACGCAGTTCCCCACGGTGACCGTCGGCATCGCCTTTCTCGGCCCACTCGTCGGCTCGGTGGCCCGTCCGTTCGGCGGCATGCTCGCCGACAAGATCGGCGGCGCGGTCGTGACCTTCTGGAACTTCATCGCCATGGGAGCGGCGACGCTGGGCGCGATCTACTTCGTCGACATCAAGAGCTTCCCGGGCTTCCTGGTGATGTTCCTGATCCTGTTCGTCACGACGGGTATCGGCAACGGCTCGACCTTCCGCATGATCCCGTCGATCTTCCGCGAGGAAAAGCTCAAGGGCGTGAAGGGCTCGGGCGAAGCGGCGCGCGAGCTGGCGCTCAAGGAGGCACGCACCGAGAGCGCTGCCGTGATCGGCTTCACGTCGGCAATCGGCGCCTGCGGCGGTTACCTGATCCCGCGCGGCTTCGGTGCGTCCATCGCGGCGACCGGCTCGACGAACCTTGCCTTCGAAGCCTTCCTGCTCTTCTACATCACCTGCATCGCGCTCACCTGGTGGTACTATCTGCGCACGAGCTTCCTCGCCGCGCAGTCCCCCACCACGCTCGCGCAGGCGAGGGTCTGACCGTGACCCCGCAACAAGTCACCTCGATCAAGGCGAGCTTCGCCATGGTCGCCCCGATCGCCGACACCGCGGCCAGCCTCTTCTATGGCCGCCTGTTCGAGACCGCTCCAGAGACCAAGCCGCTGTTCAAGGGCGACATGGCCGCCCAGGGCAAGAAGCTGATGGGCGCGCTGGCGCTGGTCGTGAACGGCCTCGACAAGCTCGAGACCATCACGCCCACGGTGCAGGAGCTCGCCAAGCGCCACGTCGCCTATGGCGTGAAGGCCGAGCACTACGCGCCGGTGGGCGCCGCGCTGCTGTGGACCCTGGAAAAGGGCCTGGGAGACGGCTTCACGCCGGAGGTGCGCGAGGCGTGGACCTCGGCCTATGGCGCTTTGTCGGGCATGATGATCGCGGCGGCCTATCCCGCCTGATCCCATGTTCGACCATCGGCCCTCCAGGGAGCGGCTCGTCGTCGTCGGCAACGGCATGGCGGCGATGCGCGCGGTCGAGGAGCTGCTCGCGCGCGCACCGCGCCGCTACGACATCACCGTCGTCGGGGCCGAGCCGCACGGCAACTACAACCGCATCCTGCTCTCCTCCCTGCTCGCCGGCGAAAAGACCGCCGACGAGATCGCGATCAATGGACGCAACTGGTACGCCGAGCACGGCATCCGCCTGCTGGCCGGCAACCCCGTCACATCCATCGATCCGCTTGCAAAATCGGTCACTGTCGAAGGCCTGGGCGCACTCCCCTACGACACGCTGCTGCTCGGCACCGGCTCGCGGCCGCTCGTCCCGCCGTTGCCGGGCCTCGGCCTGCCGGGCGTGCGCGCCTTCCGCGACATCGCCGATACCGAGGCCATGATCGCCGCCGCCGGGCCCGACCGCCGCGCGGTCGTGATCGGCGGCGGCCTGCTCGGCCTCGAAGCCGCCTGGGGCCTCAAGCGTCGCGGCATGGAGGTGACGGTCGTTCACCTCATGCCGACGCTGATGGAGCGCCAGCTCGACCAGACGGCGGGAGAGCTATTGCAGAGCGCCCTCAGCAGCCGCGGCATCGACTTCGTCACCTCGGCGGAGACCGAGGAGATCCTGGGCAGCGAACGCGCCGAGGGCGTGCGGCTGGCCGATGGCCGCACCATCGCCGCCGACCTCGTCGTGCTGGCGATCGGCATCCGCCCGAACATCGAGATGGCGAAGGCCGCCGGCCTTTACGTCAATCGCGGCATCCTGGTCGGCGACGACATGCGCACCAGCGATCCCGGCATCTACGCCGTCGGCGAATGCATCGAGCACAACGGCCAGGTATTCGGCCTGGTGGCGCCGATCTGGGAACAGGCGCGCGTCTGCGGCGCGCGGCTGGCGGGCGATCCGGACGCCGTCTATGTGCCGCCGCCGGTCTTCACCAGCCTCAAGATCACCGGCATCGACGTCTTCTCCGCCGGCAGCCTCGCCGCGACCGACGAGGCGGATGAGGAGCTGACGCTCCACGACCCAGGCCGTGGCATCTACAAGAAGCTCGTCCTGCGCCAGGAACGCATCGTCGGCAGCGTGCTCTACGGACACGTCGCGGACGGCCCCTGGTACGTCGACCTGATGCGCCGCAAGGCCGACGTCTCGGCCGCGCGCGACCGGCTGATCTTCGGCCGGGCGCTCGCCGAACGGCAGTTCGCGTCATGAGCGACCGCAGCCTCACGCGCACGACCTGCCCCTACTGCGGCGTCGGCTGCGGTGTGTTGGCGTCGTCCGACGGCGGCGTGGCCGGCGATCGCGACCATCCCGCCAATCGCGGCCGGCTCTGCTCCAAGGGCGCGGCGCTGGGCGAGACGCTGGTCGATGCCGACCGGCTGACGCATCCCGAGATCGACGGGCGAAGGGCAGGCTGGGACGAGGCCCTCGACCTCATCGCCCGGCAATTCAGCCGCACCATCGCCGAGCACGGACCCGATTCGGTCGCCTTCTACGTCTCGGGGCAGTTCCTGACCGAGGACTACTACGTCGCCAACAAGCTGATGAAGGGCTTCATCGGCAGCGGCAACATCGACACCAATTCGCGGCTTTGCATGGCCTCGTCCGTCGCGGGCCATGTGCGTGCCTTCGGCGAAGACCTGGTGCCGGCTTGCTACGACGATCTCGAAGCGGCCGAGCTCGTCGTTCTGACCGGCAGCAACCTCGCCTGGTGCCACCCCGTGCTCTACCAGCGCCTCGCCGCCGCCAAGGAGACGCACGGCACGCGCATCGTGGTGATCGACCCCCGTCGTACGGCGACCTGCGAGATTGCCGATCTTCATCTGGCCGTGCGGCCCGGCACCGACGTCGTGCTGTTCGCTGGCCTGCTGGCGCATCTCGAGGCGAAGGGCGCCTGCGACCGAAGCTGGATGGCGGGCCAAACCCGCGGTTTCGACGAGGCGCTCGATGCCGCGCGCAAGATCGCGCGCTCCATCGCGGAGGTCGCTTCGATCACCGATGTTCCGCTCGACGACGTCGCCCGCTTCTTCGCGTGGTTCACGACCACCGAGCGCACCGTCACCTGCTACTCGCAGGGCGTGAACCAGTCGTCGGCCGGCACCGACAAGGTGAACGCGATCCTGAACTGCCATCTCGCGACGGGCCGCCTCGGCAGGCCCGGCATGGGACCGCTCTCGCTCACCGGCCAGCCCAACGCCATGGGCGGCCGCGAGGTCGGCGGACTCGCCAACCAGCTCGCCGCGCACATGGCCTTCAACGACGCCGATATCGACCGCGTACGCCGCTTCTGGAACGCGCCGCGCATGGCCAGCAAGCCCGGGCTGAAGGCCGTCGATCTCTTCGACGCCATGCTCGACGGCCGGATCAAGGCTCTGTGGGTGCTGGCCACCAATCCGGCCGACAGCATGCCGCGCGCGGGCCGCGTCCGCGACGCGCTCCGCGCCTGTCCCTTCGTCGCGGTGAGCGACTGCTGGCCGACCGATACGTCGCGGCTCGCCCATGTCGTCCTGCCGGCCATGGGCTGGGGCGAGAAGGACGGCACGGTCACCAATTCCGAGCGCTGCATTTCGCGGCAACGGCGGTTCCGCGACGCGCCGGGAGAGGCGCGCGCCGACTGGTGGATGATGGCCGAAGTCGCCCGTCGCATGGGCTGGGCGCAGGACTTCGCCTACACGACATCGGCCGAGATCTTCCGCGAGCACGCCGCTCTGTCGGCCTTCGAGAACGACGGGCGTCGCCTGTTCGACATCGGCGCCCTCGCCGATCTCGGCGACGAAGCCTACGACCAGCTGCAGCCCGTGCAATGGCCGCTGCGTCGTGGCGAGTCTTCCGGCGCGGCTCGCCTGTTCGACGGCCCTTCCGGCCGCTCGCTGTCCTTCGTCGCCACGCCCTACCGGCCGGTCGCCGTGCCGGCGAGCAACGAATGGCCGCTGGTGCTGAACACCGGCCGCATCCGCGATCAGTGGCACACGATGACCCGCACCGGTGTCGTCGCCCGCCTCATGACCCATCGTCGCGAGCCCGCCCTCGAGATCCATCCGCTGGATGCCCAGCGGTTCGGCATCGCCGAGACCGATCTGGTGCGGATCGAGAGCCCGCATGGCACGACCGTGACGCCGATGCGCCTGTCGACCGACCAGCGCCGCGGCGAGATCTTCGTGCCGATGCACTGGAGCGATGCGCATTCGTCGGCGGGTCCCGTCGACCGCATCGTCGGCGCCGCCGCCGATCCGGTGTCGGGCCAGCCCGAGCTCAAGGCGACGCCGGTCCGCATCGAGCCGGTGACTCCACTGTGGCGCGCGCTGCTGCTGCGAGCTGACGCGGCGTTGCCCGACGGCGACCACTACTGGTCGCGCGTACCGGTGGAAGGCGGCCATGCCTTCGATCTCGCCGGCCTCGATGTGCTGCCCGAGGGCGATGCGAGCCGGGCGTGGGTCCAGCGGCTGCTCGGCGCCTCGCCCCAAGCCGAGCTGGTCGTCTACGCCGATCCCGCTCGCGCGACCTTCCGCTATGCCGCGATCGTCGGCGACAGGCTGGAGGCCTGCCTGTTCGTGGCGCGCGAAGCCTCCGCCCTGCCCGACCGTACGGTCCTGATCGCGGCCTTGAACGCTCCGGTGACGCCGGAAGCGCGGCTCCTTCTGCTGTCGGGCTGCGCTACGTCGGACATGACCGATACCGGGCCCGTCGTCTGCTCCTGCTTCGGCGTCGGCCGCGATGCCGTATGTGGCGCGATCGGACGCGGCGCGAGCACCGTCACCGCCATCGGCCAGGCGCTGCGCGCAGGGACCAACTGCGGCTCCTGCATTCCCGAGCTCAAGAGCCTCCTGCGCGAGCTGCGGGCGGCCAAGGAGCCGGCCAATGCATGAACCAGGCCTTGGCACATATCCTGCTTTCCCAACTGTAAAATGCCTTTTGGCCAAGAAAGACAGGAGCAGGGCGTGAGTTCCGGCGAGTTTCTGCCCGAGCAGAAGCGCTATCTCGAAGGTTTCGCCGCCGGCGTGCAGGCGGGCCGTGCGGGCGGACGCGGGGCGACGCCGGCTGCCGCCCCGTTGCCCGCGGGGCCCGACGCCGCCCATCACGCGGCGATGGCGCGCACCGAAGCCGAGGGCAAGAAGCTGGTCGATCCGGAGAAGTGGAAGCGCGAGGAGCATCCATTCGACGGCTACCGCCGCCTCGAGGGCCAGGCCGAGCGAAACGAGTACCCGAAGCCCGCCGACAATTTCCGCTGGCGCTTCTACGGGCTGTTCTATCTCGCGCCGAACCAGCCCTACTACATGCTGCGGCTGCGCATGCCGAATGGCGTGCTGACGTCTCGGCAGTTCGCGGGCATCGCCGACATCGCCGAAAAATATGGCGCGGGCTACGCGCATGTCACGACGCGCGCCAACATCCAGGTGCGCGGCATCGAGGCGAAGAACACGACCAATGTGCTGGAGGCCGTGCAGGATCTCGGCCTCACGTCGCGCGGCTCCGGCGCCGACAATATCCGCAACGTCACGGGCGACGCGACGGCCGGCCTCGCGCCGACCGAGCTTCTGGACACGCGACCCGACGCGCGGCGCTGGCACTTCCACATCCTGAACGACCGCTCGCTGACCGGCCTGCCGCGCAAGTTCAATGTCGGCTTCGACGGCGGCGGGCCGATCCCGACGCTCGAGGAGACCAACGACATCGCCTTCACTGCGGTCGAGGTCGCCGAGGGTGCCGCGGTGCCGGCCGGCGTCTGGTACCGGCTGGGGCTGGGCGGCATCACCGGCCACAAGGATCTCGCACGGCCGACCGGAATCGTGCTGAAGCCCGCCGACTCGACCAAGGTCGCGGACGCGATCGTGCGCGTCTTCATCGACAATGGCGATCGTACCAACCGTGCGAAGGCGCGCATGAAGTACGTGCTCGACGCCTGGGGCGTGGACAAGTTCGTGGCCGCCGTCGAGGAAAAGCTCGGCCGCAAGCTCGATCGCGTGGACGAAGCACACGTCCTGCCGCGCCCGCCACAGCACCGGCAGGCGCATGTCGGCTGGCACGCGCAGAAGCAGGCCGGTCTCTTCTATGCCGGCGTGGCGCTGCCCGTCGGCCGGCTCGAGATCCCGCAGATGCATGCGCTCGCCGCCGCGGCGGAAGAATTCGGCGACGGCGAGCTGCGCATGACGGTGTGGCAGAACCTCCTGGTGCCGCACATCGTCGAGACCGATCGCGCGGCGTTCGAGGCTCGCATGAACGGCGCAGGCCTCGCCCTCGCCGTCTCGCCGCTGCGGGCCGGCCTTGTCGCCTGCACGGGCTCCAACGGCTGCAAGCTCGCCAACGCCCGCACCAAGGAGATGGCGATGACGATCGCCGAGCATTGCGACCCCAGGGTCGCGCTCGATACGCCGATCAACATCCATCTCACCGGCTGTCCCAACTCCTGCGCCCAGCACTATATCGGCGACATCGGTCTGGTCGGCGCGAGAGTCGACGCCGGCGGCGAGGAGACGGTCGACGGATACAATGTCGTGATCGGCGGCGGCTATGGCGCCGATGCCGCCATCGGCCGCGACTTCGCACAGGAGATCAAGGCGGAGGACACGCCCGCCTTCATCGAGAAGCTGCTGGCGGCCTACATGGCCCATCGCGCGAATGCCGAGGAGACGTTCCGCGAATTCGCCGCGCGCCACGACGACGAGGGCCTGCGCAAGCTCGTCGGGCTCGCATGAGCGTCGTCAACCTGATCCCCGAGGATGCGCCGTTCAGCGCCGAGCAGCGTGAATGGCTGAACGGCTTCTTCGCGGGCTTCCTGTCGACCGTGCCGAGCGACGAGCCGCCGCCGCTGCCGGCCGGCGCCGATCCGGCCTTTCGCAATCCGTTGGACGACGGCGACGACGGCGAGGCGCCCTGGCACGATCCCGCCATCGCGCTGCCCGAACGCATGACCATGGCCGAAGGCCGGCCGCTCCGGCGGCGCATGATGGCGGCCATGGCGCAGCAGGATTGCGGCCAGTGCGGCTACACCTGCGAGACCTACGCCAACGAGATCGTGCAGCAGGCCGAGGAGCGGCTGAACCTCTGCGTGCCGGGCGGCAAGTCGACGGCGCGCATGCTGAAGACGCTGATCGAGGAGATGGGCGGCGGCGCCACCGATCCCGACGAGGCCAAGGCCAAGATCGAGGCAAAGGCGGCCGAGCGGCCCGACGGCGCGGCGCGGGGCTATTCGCGCGAGGCGCCGGTCGAGGCGAAGTTCCTCTCGCGGCACTTGCTGAACAAGGGCGCGTCGGAAAAGTCGACCTGGCACATCGAGTTCGATCTCACCGGCAGCGGCCTCGACTACACGGTGGGCGACAGTTTCGGCGTCTATCCGGTGAACGATCCGGCGCTGGTCGAGGCGGTGATCGCCGCGATCAACGCGCCGCCCGACCTCCCCGTGGGCGACAAGACGCTCCGCGAGATGCTGACCACAGAGATGTCGCTCGGACTGGCACCCGACATGCTGTTCGAGTTCATCTCCTATCTCGTGGGCGGCGAGCGCAAGGCGAAAGCCAAAGCGCTGGCCAAGGGCGAGGACCCGGACGGCGATGCCGCCACGCTCGACGTGCTGGCGGCGGTCGAGAAGTTCGCCGGCATCCGGCCCGATCCCGAGGCCTTCGTCGAATGCCTGGAGCCGCTGCAGCCGCGCCTCTACTCGATCTCCTCCTCGCCCAAGGTCGATCCCAACCGCATCTCGCTCACCGTCGATCACGTGCGCTACGATATCGCGGCGCGCACGCGGCTCGGCGTCGCCTCGACCTTCCTGTCGCGCGGCATCGAGCCCGGCACGCCGCTCAAGGTCTATGTCCAGCGCGCCCACAACTTCGCCCTGCCCGCCGATCCCGCGACGCCCATCATCATGGTCGGGCCCGGCACCGGCGTGGCGCCGTTCCGCGCCTTCCTGCAGGAACGCATGATCACCCAGGCGCCGGGCGACGCCTGGCTGTTCTTCGGCCATCAGCGCCGCGACTGCGACTTCTTCTACGAGCAGGAATTCCTCGGCCTCCAGGAGGCCGAGACGCTCACCAGGCTCACCCTCGCCTGGTCGCGCGACGCGGGCACGCCCAAGACCTACGTCCAGCACCGCATGCGCGAGGAAGCGGCCGAGCTCTGGGCCTGGCTGCAACGCGGCGCGCACTTCTACGTCTGCGGCGATGCCCAGAAGATGGCCGGCGACGTCGAGAAGGCCTTGGTCGCGATCGCCACCGAGCACGGCGCGATGGACGAGGCGAAGGCCAAGGCCTTCCTCGCCGATCTCAAGAAGTCAGGGCGGTATCAGGCGGACGTGTATTAAATCCGCTGATCCATCTCCAGCGCCGGTTCCGGCACGTCGACACAGCCGATGATGCGCGCAGGCACGCCCGCGGCGGTGCAGCCGGCGGGGACGGGTTCCAGCACCACGCTGCCGGCGGCGATCTTGGCGCAGGCGCCGATCTCGATGTTGCCCAGGACCTTGGCGCCGGCGCCGAGCAGCACGCCGCGGCGCACCTTCGGGTGACGGTCGCCGCGCTCCTTGCCGGTGCCGCCGAGCGTCACGCCGTGCAGCATGGAGACGCCGTCCTCGACGACGGCGGTCTCGCCGATCACCACGCCGGTGCCGTGGTCGATGAAGATGCCCTTGCCGATCACCGAGCCGGGATGGATGTCGAGGCCGAACAGCGCGCTGGCGCGGCTCTGCAGGTAATGCCCGAGCGTGCGGCGGTTGTTGGTCCACAGCCAGTGCGCGACGCGATAGGTCTGCAGCGCATGGTAGCCCTTGAACCAGAGCAGCGGGTCCATGTGCGAGGTGCAGGCGGGATCGCGGTCGGCCACGGCGACGATGTCGAAGCGCGCGGCGAGGCCGATGGACGGATCGGCGTTGAAGGCTTCCTCGAAGGTCTGGCGGATCAGGGCGGCCGGCACCTCGGTCGTGCCGACGAGGCGCGCGAGGTGATAACTCAACGCGCCCTCGAAGCGGGTCTGGCTCAGGATGGTGGCGTGAAGGGTGCCGGCCAGGATCGGTTCCGCCGCCGCCGCTGCCTGGGCCGCCTCACGGATCTTGGTCCATACCGGGTCGACGGAGCGCGGCTCCGCCTGGTTCTTGCCCATGTTCTGGGCGACTGCGCTATCCATGGCGCTCTCCTTGACCCCCTGATCGGGCAGCGGGTCCGCTCGAAACGCCTCCCGCCGTCAGTCTATGTGTAAAGGGTCGGTGTTGCAATTCAGTGCTTGGCGCGGGCTTCGAGCTCATTGATCAGCGCGTCGACCTGACCGCCGTGCCCTGAGATGTAGGAATTGAAGTCCGAACGTCTAGTCATGACCATGCTGACGCCCTCGATCTTGACGTCCGAGATGCGCAAGCCCTGGCCGGTGTCGCGCACTTCCCACTCGATGTTGATGGGCTGGCCGTTGCTCTGGTTGAGCTTGCTCTCCACGAGCGATACGCCGTTGGGCCGCGGGACGACCCGGCCGACGGAAAGCGTCTGGCCGCCATATTGGCTGAAGCGATCGGCATAGGCATGGGCCTCGGACGAGACGACGGCCGCGAGGAACCGCTGGCGCTGCTCTTCGTTCGTCTCTTTCCAGTGGGTCGCGAGCGCCTGGCGGCCCATGTAGGACAGGTCGAAGCTCGTCTCCAGCACCTGACGGATGCCGGTCTCGAGCTCGGCGCCCTTCTTGGTCTTGATCAGCTCGATCACCTGCGCCGCTACATTCTCGATCAGGGTCGCGGCGGGACTGTCGGCCGCCCCGGCCCTGAGGGCGGCGAAGCCGGCAACGGCGCCGACGGCAAGACGCAAGACGACACGACGATGGGCGAGCAGCGGCACTGGGCGCTCCCTGATGCTAACGCCTTATGAGAACGGCAGTTTACGGAACCAGGGCCAGCTTGTCGCGCCGCTCCAGCTCGCCATGGGCGTCGGTCTTTTCCCGCTTGCGCCGGATCTGGTCGGCGCGCTGCTGGGTATAGGCCGACTTCAGCGCCGCGTAGTAGTCGACGCTGTTCTTCTCGAGATCGTCGAGGGCGAACAGGGTGCGCGAGCGGGTATCGATCACCGTGGCGCCGTAGCGGGCGGCCGCGGCGATCCAGCCGACATCGTTGCTGATGGCGAAGGTCACGATGTTGAACGGATCGGCGGCGGCGTCGATCGCCAGACCCACGCCGTCACGCGCGTTCGACGGGCCGATCAGCGGCAGCACGACGTAGAAACCGCCATTCTCGGGCTCCACACCGGCGTAGTAGCCGATGGTCTTGCCCATGTCCTCGTTGGTCTTCGGCATGCCCATGCTGCTGGCCACGTCGAAGATCCCGACGACGCCGATCGTGGAATTCACGAGGAAGCGGCCGAGCGTCGTGCCAGCGCGGCCGGGATTGCCCTGCACCACCTCGTTGATGGCGGTGAGCGGCTCGCCGAGATTCTCCAGAATGTTGTGCAGGCCGCGCTGCGCAGGCTCAGGCACCCATTGCTTGTACACCACCGCCATGGGACGGATGGCGATCAGGTCGACCGCGCGGTTGATCGAGAAAATGAAACGGTTGGGCGTCTCCAGCGGATCCCAGACCTCGGCCGCGCCAGTGTCATGGGTCGCGCAGCCCCCGAGCAGGACCGACGCCGCAATGATCGCCGCAGCCCCGCCACGAGCCCAGGCCGCCACCGACTTGAAACCCTCGATCATCGACGCCAACCCCAAATCACGGCTTGATCTGCCGCCGTTCGGGGCAGTCTTGCATACGAATACTTCACTTTGAAGTGCATAGGCGAAACGGTCCGTCCCCTGTGACGAACAGGTCACAAACTTCGCTTTGCCTGAAGACTTGCAAACATAAAGATATGCTTATATTCTAATCCGATGGAACACCTCCTAGGACTTCTCCGCGCGGCGGCGGAAGACACGCGATTGCGGATTTTGGCCCTGGCGGCGCGGGAAGACCTGACCGTCAGCGACTACGTGCATGTGCTGGGGCAGAGCCAGCCCCGGGTGTCGCGGCATCTGAAGCTGCTGGTCGAAGGCGGGCTGCTCGAAAGGTTCCGGGAGGCGCAGTTCACGCGGTTCCGGCTGCGGGCGGGCGGCGACGATGCGGCGCTCGTCCGGGAATTCGTGCGCCGGCTCGATCCCAAGCATCCGCGCCTCGCGGCCGATCGGGCCCGGCTCGAGGCCCTGCAGCAGCGGCGGCAGACGGCGGCGGTCCGCTTCTTCCGGGACAATGCCCAGCGGTGGGACGAGTTGCGGGCGTTGCACGTCGCCGATCGGGAGATCGAGCGGGCGCTTGCCCATCACCTGCCCGTGGGCGCGCGGCGCCTGCTCGACATCGGCACCGGCACCGGCCGGCTGCTCGAGGTTCTGGCGCCCAAGGTCGAGCACGCGATCGGTGTCGATCAGAGCCGCGAAATGCTGGCGCTTGCCCGCGCCAATCTGGCGCGCGCGGGTGTCGACAATGCCGAGATCCGCCAGGGCGACATGTATGCGCTGCCCTTCGAGGCGGACAGCTTCGACGTCGTGACCATCCATCACGTACTGCACTATGCCGAGGACCCGGCGGCGGCACTCACCGAAGCCGCGCGCGTGGTGCGGCCGGGCGGCATGGTGCTCGTCGTCGATTTCCGCCCGCACGACCTGGTCGAGCTGAAGCGCGAGCATGCCCACGTCCATCTGGGCTTCGCCGACAACCAGGTGCAGGGCTGGCTGAAGAGTGCGGGCCTCAACGCGCTCGAGCCGATGCACTTCGCCGGCCGCCGGCTGATGACGGGCATCTGGCGCGGCGAGCGTGAGTTGCCCGCACACGCAGGCCGCCATGCCGCCGCGACGGAAGGGGTGCTGCGATGAGCAACGGCTTCTTCCCCGCCCGCGCGCCGCAGCGGATCGAGGTCTCCTTCGAGTTCTCGCCGCCCAAGACCGAGGAGGCCGAGCGCGTGCTCTGGTCGACGGTCGAGCGCCTGACACCCTTGCACCCGTTGTTCTTCTCCGTGACCTACGGCGCCGGCGGGTCGACGCGCCAGCGCACGCACGAGACGGTGGTGCGCCTCAAGAAGGAGACCGGCATCGATCCGGCCGCCCACCTCACCTGCGTCGCGGCCACGCAAGCCGAGATCAACGCCGTCGCCCGTGCCTACTGGGACGCGGGCATCCGCCACATCGTGGCGCTGCGCGGCGATCCCCCGCAGGGCATGGGCGGCAAGTACTGCCCCCATCCCGGCGGCTACGAGAACGCCGCCGCGCTGGTGACGGGCCTGAAGAAGATCGGCGACTTCCAGATCAGCGTTGCAGGCTACCCCGAGAAGCATCCCGACTCGGCGAGCGTCGATGCCGACCTCGCGAACCTGAAACGCAAGGTCGATGCCGGCGCCGACCGCTGCATCACGCAGTTCTTCTTCGAGTGCGACGACTTCCTGCGCTTCCGCGACAAGGCCGCGGCACTCGGCATCAACGTGCCGATCGTGCCCGGCATCATGCCGGTCTCGAACTTCCAGGGCATCACGAAGATGGCGGGCCTCTGCGGCTCCAAGGTGCCGGCCTGGCTCGCCGAGATGTTCGACGGCCTCGACAACGATGTCGAGACGCGGCGCATGATCGCCGCCACCGTCGCGGGCGACCTCTGCCGCCGCCTTCAGGCCGAGGGCGTGGACCAGTTCCATTTTTATACGTTGAACCGCGCGGACCTGACGTTCGCGACCTGCCATCTGCTGGGAGTCCGCCGCCATGACGCGCACTGAAAAGGCCGACCTCCTGCGCTCGATCGCGCAGGAACGCATCCTGGTGAAGGACGGCCCCTACGGCACCGCCATCCAGGGCTACAAGCTGGACGAAGCGGGCTATCGTGGCCTCACTGGCTGCAACGGACGGACATTCCACCACGACCAGAAGGGCAACAACGACCTGTTGAACCTGACGCGCCCCAATATCGTGAGCGAGATCTGCAACGCCTATATCGACGCCGGCGCCGACCTGCTCGCGACCAACACCTTCAATGCCAACGCCATCAGCCAGGCCGACTACGGCACCGAGGCTCTGGCGCGGGAGATCAATGTCGCGGCGGCGAAGATCACCCGCACCTGCGCCGATGCCGCCACCGCGAAGGACCCGGCCAAGCCGCGCTTCGTCGCGGGTGCGCTCGGGCCCACCAACAAGACGCTGTCGGTCTCGCCCAACGTCAACGATCCGGGCTTCCGCGCGGTCACTTTCGACGAGGTGAAGGGCATCTATCGCGAGCAGATCGATGGCCTGCTGGAAGGCGGCGTCGATTTCATCCTGATCGAGACGGTGTTCGACACGCTGAATGCCAAGGCCGCCATCGTCGCCGTCGATGAGGCGGGCGAGGCGCTGGGCGAGGAGATCCCGGTGATGGTGTCGATGACCCTCACCGACCTCGCCGGCCGCAACCTGTCGGGCCAGACCGTCGAGGCCTTCTGGCACTCTGTGCGCCACGCCAAGCCGCTGACCATGGGGCTGAACTGCAGCTTCGGCGCCACCGAGCTGCACCCTTACGTGAATGCACTGAACCCGCAGGTCGACGGCCTGGTTTGCATCTACCCCAATGCCGGCCTGCCGAACGAATTGGGCGCCTACGACGAGCCGCCGGAGATGACCGCGAAGCTCGTGAAGGGTTGGGCCGAGAATGGCTGGCTGAACGTGGTGGGCGGCTGCTGCGGCACCACGCCCGCGCACATCAAGGCCGTAGCCGAGGCGGTGAAGGGCCTGAAGCCGCGCCAGTGGCATGTCCTACCGCCGGCATTGCGTCTATCGGGAATGGAAGCTGCGAGTTTCATGTGATGAACAGGATCTTCCGGACCGCGAGCCTCCAGGCCCGCAAACGCTCTGAGCGGGCCCGGAGGCCCGCGGTCCCAGTGAGCATGACATGACGGGCGAACGCACCGCTACTTTCATCAACATCGGCGAACGGACCAACGTCACCGGCTCGGCGCGCTTCAAGAAGCTCGTGCTGGACGGCGACTATGCCGCCGCCATCGAGGTCGCGCGCCAGCAGGTCGAGGCCGGTGCGCAGATCATCGACGTCAACATGGACGAGGGCCTGCTCGACGCCGAGAAAGCGATGGATACGTTCCTGAAGCTGATCGCGTCCGAGCCCGACATCGCCAAGGTGCCGATCATGATCGACAGCTCCAAGTGGAGCGTGATCGAAGCCGGCCTGAAGTGCGTCGCGGGCAAGCCGATCGTGAACTCGATCTCCATGAAGGAAGGCATCACGCCCTTCATCGCGCAGGCGAAGAAAGTCCGCCGCTACGGCGCCGCCGTCGTCGTCATGGCCTTCGACGAGAAGGGCCAGGCCGACACCAGGCAGCGCAAGGTCGAGATCTGCCAGCGCGCCTACAGGATCCTGACCGAGCAGGTGGGCTTCCCGGCCGAGGACATCATCTTCGATCCCAACATCTTCGCCGTCGCGACGGGCATCGAAGAGCACAACAATTACGGCGTCGACTTCATCGAGGCGACGCGCGAGATCAAGGCCACCTGCCCCGGCGTCAAGATCTCGGGCGGCGTCAGCAACCTCTCCTTCTCCTTCCGCGGCAACGAGCCGGTGCGCAAGGCGATGCACTCGGTGTTCCTCTACCACGCCATCCAGGCGGGCATGGACATGGGCATCGTCAATGCGGGCCAGCTCGAGGTCTACGACCAGATCCCGGCCGAACTGCGCGACGCCTGCGAGGACGTGATCCTCAATCGCCGCGCCGATGCGACCGAGCGCCTGCTCGAGCTCGCGCCCAAGTACAAGGGCACGGGCGAAGCGGCCGAGACGCAGGATGCCGAATGGCGGAGCTGGCCGGTCGACAAGCGGCTGGAGCACGCGCTGGTCAAGGGCATCGACCAGTTCGTCGTGGCCGACACAGAAGAAGCACGCCAGCAGTTGCCCAAGCCGATCGAGGTGATCGAGGGCCCTCTTATGGCCGGCATGAACGTGGTCGGAGACCTGTTCGGCGCGGGCAAGATGTTCCTGCCGCAGGTGGTGAAGAGCGCGCGCGTCATGAAGAAGGCGGTGGCGCATCTCCTGCCCTATATCGAGGCCGAGAAGAGCGAGGGCGCGAAGTCCAAGGGCAAGATCGTCATGGCGACGGTCAAGGGCGACGTCCACGACATCGGCAAGAACATCGTCG
>DATJWN010000208.1:0-22783 GCA_035501235.1 Reyranella sp. | reverse complement strand
GCGCGATGATCGCGACGTTGCGGATATCCATTTTGTCGTCCGGAGGGGTTTGTTGGCCGCGCTTATACGCACGCCATATGGGGTCGGCAAGCCAGCTTGAGGAGCCCTAACACGACTGTCACAGTCCCTGTATGCGCAAACACTCGGTCTCCATCGATGGCCACAGCACCAGCGTGTCGCTGGAAGACGCCTTCTGGGAGGAGCTGTCGAAGCTGGCCAAGGCCCGAGGCCTGTCGCTGGCGGCGCTGGTGGCCGAGGTCGACAGGGGCCGCGGCACCATCAAGAACCTGTCGAGCGCGCTCCGGCTCCACGTGCTCGAGAACCTGAAACGAGCGCGCGGCTAATATCAGTCGAGCTTGAAGCCCTTGCGGCGCACGAAAGCACCGAAACCGGCACGCTCCGGCACCGAATATTGCCGGGCCTTGTCTTCCGACCAGCCGTAGGCCTTGTCCTCGCCGAATTTATCCACGTGGCGCTGGGTTTTGTATGGCTGCACCGCCTCGCGCCGCCGGTCGTATGAGGCGACCTTTTCCTTGAGGCCGGCCTCATCGTAGCGGTCGCGGTGGATCGTCACATCCAGGCCCAGCCGCGGGCTCATGACGCCCGCGAAGGACGGCCAGCCGACACCGAGCGCCGCCACGGGAAAGACATGGTCGGGCAGGCCCAGGATCTCCGACACCTCGGCCGGATGGTTGCGGATGGCGCTGATCGGGCAGGTGCCGAGCCCCGCCCGATCGGCCGCGGCGACGAAGGTCGCGAGCACGATTCCGGCATCGACCGAGGCGTTGAAGAACGGGTCGAGATGGTCGTTCACGAAGGGCCTGCCTCGCCATTCGAACAGCAGGCGATGGCGGCGGTTGTTGGCGCAGAACACCAGGAACACGGGGGCGGCCTTCACCCAGGGATTGTCCGGCAAGAGCCCCTCGAGCCTCTCGCGCTGGCCCTTGTCCGACACGATCACGATGTCCGCCTGCTGCAGGTCGCTCTTGGACGGTGCAGAGAGCGCCACGGCACAAAGCGTGTCGAGCAGCGCCGGATCGACCGGCTGATCCGTGTAGCGGCGTATGACGCGGCGGTCGGCCATGTCCGCCAGCACGTCGACACCCTTGGGCGCCGACGAAAGCGCAGGCGCAGTCCCGAAGCGGGCCTTGAGCGCCGCCAGCAAACGATCGAGCAAGGGATCTCCTTCTAAGGCCCGATGACCTTACTCCAGGAAAAGTCGTCGTGCCTCAGCGGCCGAACAGGCTCGGCACCGGAATGTTGGGGACGATGGACTTCACCGGATTGGCAATCTGGCCCACGCCGCTGCCCAGCGTGTTGACGAAGCCCGGCGGATCCTTGGCCGTGCCGCGCGACACGCTGTAGGACGGCGAGGAAAGCGGCCCGCGGACGCTCGCCACGATGTAGGGCGCCGAGCCATCCTCCTTGATCGTGAAGTTGACCGTGGTGTCGGTGGTCGAGGTCGTGAAGTTGGTGTGCGTGGCGATGTTGGCCGCCGCGCCATTGCCCTGCACGTTCAGGCCCTTGTCGGTCAGCATGCCGCCCGCGATGTCGACCTCGCCGCCGATCGGGTTGTTGCGGTTGACGAAGCGGTTCAGCAGCAGCGACGCCGCGTTCAGCATGTTGCCCGCCCCCACGCCGCCGCCCTGGCCCACGATGCCGAGCGCACTGCCCAGCGTATTGTCGATCACGCCGCCCACGAGGCCCGTCGCCGCGCCGCCGACCGCGGTCAGCGCCTTGTCGGCGCCGACGAAGATGTAGCCGCCGAGCTTGGCACCGCCTGCCATCGAGCCCTTGAGCTGCGACATGGTCGTGCCGGCACCCTTCAGCGCGATGCCCGAGGCGTTGATCTTGCCGTCGACCGTGACCTTCACCGCGCCGCCGAAGGTGTTGTGGCCGGCGGTGCTGCGCAGGATCTCGCTCACGATGATGTTGCTCGCATCGCCCTTGAAGTCGATGGCGAGCCCGGTCTTCGAGCCGTCGACGGTGCCGGAGAGATCGAGCGTGCCGCCGTAGAGGTTGCCCTTGAAGTGATTGAGGGTCAGCACGCCCTCCTTCAGCGTGACCGCGACATCGGCATTGCCGATCCGCAGCGGCGAGCTGACCAGGGTGCCGGCCGTGAACTTCAGCGAGGCGTCGAAGCTCCGCATCCCCTTGGTGTCGATCGGCTGCTCGGCGGCCTGCGCCGTCGCCGCGGGCTTCGCCTTGTTCTGCGCCACCGACGGCGGCGACACGAACAGCTTGTCGACATCGAGCGACGTGGCCTTGAGATCGGCCGTGATGCTCGTCCGGTCGGCGATCTTGGCGGCGACCGAACCCTCGATCGTCTGTCCGTTGGAGGCGATGCTGCCCTTGTAGCTCACGCTCGAGGCGGCGCCATGCGCGGCCCCGGGCATGGCGAGCGTGCCGTTCACCTGAACCGTATTGCCCCGCCCGCTGACGGTGAGGTCCTTGAAGGTGACGTCCTCGACGGTGCCGATGATGCCACCGCTCGCCTTGACCAGGCCCATGTCGCCCGAGGGCGCGGCGCCGGCGAGCTCCAGCACCTTGCTGAGCTCCGGCGCCTCGAAATTGAAGGCCACGTTCGCCTTGGGCAGCGCCGAGGCATAGTTCTCGACGAGCCCGCGCAGCGCGAAGCGCGCGCCGGCGAGATTGCCGATGGCGACGTTGTTGATCGTGAGCGTGCCGCCCTGCAGCGCGAGATCGATGTCGATGCCGCTGATCGGCTGCTTGTTGTAGATCACCTTGGCGATCTTGGTCTTGAGCCCGAGGACCGGACCGCCCGCCGGCGGCGACGCGGCGGCAGGCGCGGGCTTGGCCGCGCCGGAGGATTTCGGCGCGCCCGCCGGCGGCTTGGCGAGGAAGGGATCGAGATCGATCGTGTCGATATTGACGTTCGCCGTCACCGTGATCGGCACGACGAAGGCCACCGTCACACCGACAGCCCCCTTGATGTCGTCCAGCTGGAAGGCCGCGTCGGTGATCTGCACGTTGCCGCCGGCCGAGGTCAGGCGGCCCTTGAGGCTGAGCTGCGTGAGCTTGCCGTCCGGCATCGAGGAGACGTCGACGGCGAGCCATTTCAAGGTGTCTCGCAACTTCGGCCCGACCAGGCTGAAATCGCCCGCGACCGAGGCGCCCGCCATCGTCGACTGGGCCCGCAGGACCATGTCGCCCGGCAAAGTGGCGCTGAGCTTGGGCACCGCGACGGCGCCGTTCTTCGCCTCGAGGTTCACCACCACGTCACGCACCGGCGCCTTGTTGTAGATGATCTCCTTGGCCTCGATGTCGATCTTGGCGTTGAGCTTGGAGAGATAGCTGTCGCTGGCGGCCGGGCTGGCGGCTGGGCCGGCGGCCGGCGGCGGCGCTGCCGCCGTGTTGGTCGCCGGAGCCGGGGCGGCCGCGGGCGACGACTGGAGCGAGGCGAGCGCGCGATCGAGATCGATGTGCGGCAGCAGGATCTTGCCGTCGACGGCGAGCGTCGGCTTCAAGGTCACCGAGATCGAGCCCGAGCCGCTGTCGCCCGCCAGGTTCAGCTTGAAGTCCTTGGCGGCGAAGGCGGTCTGCGAGGCCTCGATGCCGCCGTCGAAGCTGAACTTGTTGGCGAGCAGCGGCGGCAGGGCCGGCGGCTTTTGCCCCGAGAGGCCGATCAGCGCGGAAGCGAAGGACGTCAGCGAATCGGCGGAGATGCTGGCGACGCCGCTCAAGGCAGCATTGGGCCCGAGCTCGCTCACCGACCCCTTGAAGGTGAGCTTGCCACCGCCCGCCTCGAGAGCGAGCTCGGTCGGCAGCCCCTTGGCGCCCTTGGCGCCGACGCTGAGGTCGATCTTGAGGGGTGCACCGTTCACGGTGGCGCCGCCGGTGAGGCCATAGGGACCGTCGAGCGAACCGACGGATGCGCTGAAGTTCGCCTTCTCGGCCACGACCGAGATGCCGGCCTTGGAATCGGAAAAGGCGATGGTGCCGTTCTCGAAGGTGAGGCGGCCGAGCGACAGGGGCTTGGCGGAGCTCGGCTGCGGCGCCGCGGGCTTGGCCTCGGCGACCGACGGGGCGAACTCCCAGTTCGGTTTGCCCTGCGCGTTCACCTCCAGCACGATCTTGGGCTCGACGAGGACGACCTCGCTCACCTCGAGATTGCCGAGCAGCAGCGCGAAGACCGAGGGCTTCACGATGACCGCCTTGACCTCGACCATGTGGGGGTTTGAGGCGCCCGGCATGTTGAAGAACTTGATGCCCGTGACGCTCACGCTGGGCAGCGGCAGGATCGACAGGCTGACCGGACCGTCGATCACCAGGTCGCGGCCCGTCGCCTTCTTCACTTCGGCCACGATCTCGGGCTTGTGCGCGTTGAGGTCGATGAAGGACGGCGCGATCAACGCCACCAGGATCAGAAGACCGATCACGCCGCCGGCGCCGATCAGGATCTTCTTGCGCTTCGAAGGGCTCATGCTCTTCCCCCTTGCCGCCTCATCTCAAGACTAGCGCATCGCCCGTGGGCGCGGCATAGAGATTTTGGCGAACAACTGTCACACGACCGACCGAATGGCCGAGATCATCAACCTAAGACAGGCGCGCAAGGAAAAGGCGCGCCGCGAGCGCGACACCGAGGCGCAGGCCAACCGGCTGCGCTTCGGCCGCACCAAGGCCGAGAAAGTTGCAGACAAGGACAACAAGCGTCGCGAGCGGCGCTCGCTCGACGAGAAGGAACTGGATCCGCCCGAGAATTAGAGCGGCTTGACGCGGTTGATGGCCAGCCGGTCGAAGAAGTCGCGCGTGGCCTGGACGGCGCCGGGCCCGGCGATGGCGCGTACATTGGTGAGTTCGAGGCGCTGGCCGCTCGCGGCATCGATCAGCACGGGCTCGAGCGGGTGGCCGTCGGCCCGGTCGACCAGATCCATCGGCTTGCCGTCGCGCGAAGCGCCGCCGAAGCGATCGCCCCACTGCTTCAACCCGACGATGACGGTGAACAGCGCAGCACCCTTGTCGGTGAGGCGATACTCGTGACGCAGCGGCCGCTGGCGATAGGCGATCTTGCGAAACACGCCCGCCTCGACGAGCTTCTTCAGCCGCGCGGTCAGCACGTTGCGCGCGATGCCGAGATTCTCCTGAAAATCATCGAAACGACGGACGCCGTAGAAGGCGTCACGCACTATCAGCAGGGTCCAGGGCTCGCCGACAACGTCGAGCGCCGAGGCAATCGAACAATTCATCTGTTCGTACGAGGTGCGCCGCATAGAGAGGAAGTATAGGCATGTCGATGCGACACGCAATCGCCGCGCGCATCGACGTATTTGCCACGCCGATGAAAAGTCTCAGCCTCGCGTAAAAGAGTTTGCGAAGCGCAGCAGCGCCCAGCCGAGCGCCGCCGACAGCACCGAGCCCACGAGCACACCGAGCTTGACCAGCGGCGCATGCGTGTCGCCTTCGAAGGCGAGTGTGCCGATGAACAGGCTCATGGTGAATCCGATGCCGCCACACACGCCGACACCGTAGAGCTGCAGCCAGGTCGCGCCGGGCGGCAGGCGCGCGAGACCGAAGGCGACCAATGAGGCGGCGCCCGCGAAGATGCCGAGCTGCTTGCCGACGAAGAGACCGCCCACGATGCCGAGCGTCACCGGATCGCGCACCATGTCTGCGGTGAGGTCGCCCAGCACCAGGCCGGAATTGGCGAAAGCGAAGGCCGGCAGGACGAGGAAGGTCACCCAGGGCTTGAGCGCGTGCTCGAGCTCGATGAACGGCCGCTTCTCCGGCTCGGCGGTGCGATAGGCGAGCGGCATGCAGAAGGCGAGCACGACGCCCGCCAGCGTCGCATGCACGCCGGACTTCAGCACGCAGACCCAGAGCACGATGCCGATCGCCAGATAAGGGCCGCTGCGCCGCACGCCAAAGAAATTCAGGGCGACCAGCGCCAGGATGCAGAGGCCGGCCAGGATCAGGGACACGGTCGAGAGGTCGGACGTGTAGAAGATCGCGATGATGACGATGGCGGCGAGGTCGTCGACGATGGCGAGCGTCAGCAGGAAGAGCTTCAGGCCCCCCGGCACGCGAGCGCCCAACGCGGCCAGCACGGCGACGGCGAAGGCAATGTCGGTCGCCGACGGGATCGCCCAGCCATGCAGGGTGACGGAGTTCGACCAGTTCAGCGCGGCATAGATCGCCGCCGGGAGCGCGATGCCGCCGATCGCGCCCGCGATCGGCAGGGCCACCTGCGCGGGCTTGGACAATTCGCCCTCGACGACCTCGCGCTTGATCTCCAGCCCCACCAGCAGGAAGAAGACCGCCATCAGGCCGTCGTTGATCCAGAGCAGCAGCGGCTTGGCGAGCCCGTAGGAGCCGAAGCTCACGACCAGCTTGGTGTCGAGCACCTTGTCGAGCGCCCAGTCGAACGGCGAGTTCGCCATCAGCAGCGCCACGATGGCGGCCGCCAGCAACGGCAGCGCGCTGCCGGATTCGCTTTCCAGGAAGGCAATGAAGCGTTTCATCGGGAAGCCTTCATAGCAAAACGCCCGGGTCTTGCGACCCGGGCGTCCTGTCTATTCCTGTCGACCGAGCCTGGCTCAGTCGCGGCTCTGTCCCATGAAGCTCATGAGGAACTGGAACAGGTTGACGAAGTCCAGGTAGAGGCTGAGCGCGCCCAGGATGGCGACCTTCTCGGCCGTCGCGGTGCCCCCGGCGTCGGCATACTGTTCCTTGATCTTCTGGGTATCGTAGGCGATCAGGCCCGAGAAGATCAGCACGCCCGCGGCCGAGATGATGAAGCTCATCGGGCCGGACGGGAAGAACATGTTCACCAGGCTGGCCAGGATCAGGCCGATCAGGCCCATGAACAGGAACTTGCCCATCGCCGTCAGGTCGCGCTTGGTCGTGTAGCCGTAGAGGCTGAGCGCGCCGAACGAGGCCGCGGTCACGAAGAAGGTGCGCGCGACCGAGGCGCCGGTGTAGCGGAACAGAAGCAGCGACAGGCTGACGCCCATCAGTGCCGTGACGCCCCAGTAGATCGCCTGGACGGCGCCGACGCTCATGGTTGCGACGCGGAAGCCCATCAGCAGCAGAAGGCCGAGCGGCGCGAGGATCGCGATCCAGCCCAGGATGTTCAGGCCGACGACGCGGTTGCCGGGCGCGACCTGGAAGAAGATGCCCGCCAGATCGCTCGAGCTGAACAGCGCGAAGGCCACGATGCCCGAGAGGGCGAGGCCCGACGCCATGTAGTTGTACACGCGGATCATGTGCGCGCGCAGACCGGCGTCGAACGTCGCCTGGTCGGCGATCACGCCGCCGCGGCCGAAAGTGTTGAAGTCCTGGTTTGACATATAGTTCCTGCCTCCGAAGGGCCTCTTTACGCGCCCTTTCCGCCCCTCAATGTGGGGGGGCGGCGCGGGCGAATCAATAGCGATAACGCCCTGTATAATAGCGCAAAATCCGTAAAATTACCCTCATTCGTTGCGCAGCAAGGCAAGCGGCCGCTGGCGCAAGGCCGCAAGCGTTCCGGCCAATCCGAACGCCAGGGTCAGCGCCATGGCGCCGACCGCGACCGGCACGGCGATGCCCGGCAGGAACGTCCATTGCAGGCTCATCAGATAGCGGACGACGAAATAGGCTGCGGCCGTGCCCGTCCCCAGCGCCGCCAGCGCCGTGGCAAGACCCAGCGCCGCGAACTCCCAGGCGAAGGTGCCGGCGATGCGTGCGCGCGTCGCGCCCAGGACTTTCATCACCACCGCCTCGTGCACGCGCCGCCGCTGGGTCGCCATCATGGCGCCGGCCAGCACCAGGATGCCGGCCAGGATGCTGAGCAGGCCGATCAGCCGGACCGCGAGACCTATGTTGCCCAGGATGTCCGAGGCGGTTTCGATGGCATCGCGGATGCGGATCACGGTGACGTTGGGGAAGCGGTCGGTCACGACCTTGAAGATCTGGTCCTCGGCGGCAGGCGTCGCCTTGATGGTCGCGAGATAGGTGTGCGGCGCCTTGTCGAGCAGGCCGGGCGAGAAGACGAAGACGAAGTTGATGGCGAGCGTCTGCCATTCGATCTGGCGCAGCGAGGCGATGCGCGCCTCGATGTCGCGTCCCAGCACGTTCACCGTGATCGTGTTGCCGACGCCGAGCCCGAAGGAACGCGCGAGCGCGGCATCGAAGGAGACGAGCTGCGGCCCGCGATAGTCCGCGGCCCACCACTGCCCCGCCACGACGTGCGCGCCCTCCGGCTGCGTCGCCGAATAAGTGACGCCGCGATCGCTGTCGACCGCCCAGCGCGCATCGGGCGGCACCTTGACCTCGGCGACCGGCTTGCCGCCGATCCTGGAGATGCGCCCGCGCAGCGACGGCACCTTGTCGAGCGTGCCGGCGCCCGGGATCGCGGCCAGCGCCGCCTCGAAGTCCTGGATCTGCGAGGACTGGATGTCGACGAAGAAGAAGGCCGGCGCGTCCTTGGGGATGCGCTGCGTGATCTGCTCGCGCAGGTTCCCCTCGATCAGCGAGGTCGCCACCAGCACCGTGAGGCCGAGCCCCAGCGACAGCATCACGATGGGTGTCGACGAGCCGGGACGGTGAAGATTGGCCAAGGCCAGCCGCACGGCGGCGAAGCGCGGCTTGCCCATGCGCGCGGCAACGAACATCAGGCCCCGCGCCAGGAGCGGAAAGGCGATGAAGGCGCCGATGGCGCCCAGCACGAAGTAGCCCGCGATGCGACGGGCGTCGGCGGTGAAGACGGTGAAGCCCGCCAGCACGAAGGCCGTGGCGCCCAGCAGGGCAAGATCGGCCAACCGCAGGCGCAGGCGCTGCACGACCACGCCGCGCATCAGGGTCGCCGCCGACACGCCGCGCGCGCGGATCAGCGGCAGAAGGGTGAAGAGCAGCGACACCAGCAGGCCGAAGGTGGCGGCGATGGCAAGCGGCTGGGCATAGAGCGCGATGCGCGCCTTGACCGGCAGGAGATCGACGATCAGCGGCTGGGCGATGAACGGCAGGGCCGCGCCGAAGGCGACGCCGACCACGACACCCAGCAGCGCGAGCGCGCCGAGCTGCAGGAAATAGGTGGCGAAGATCAGCCGCTCGGGCGCGCCCAGGCACTTGAAGGTGGCGATGGTGCGCAGCCGCCCGCCGAGGAAGCTCGACACGGCATTGCCCACGCCGACGCCGCCCACGAGCAGAGCGGACAGGCCGACCAGGCTGATGAATTCGGTGAGGCGATTGAGCCAGAAGCGGATGCCGCCGCCGGCCTCGGCCAGCCCCTGGACCCGCCAGCCCGCCGTGGGAAAGCGCTCGTTGATGCGGTCGATGACGGTCTTGTCCGAGACGCTTGGCGGAAGCCTGAGACGATATTCGTAGGTGAGCAGGCTGCCCGGCTGCACCAGCCCCGACTCGGCAAGCGCCGCCCACGGCATCATCAGCCGCGGGCCGAGGCTTGCGAAGGCGTTGAGGCCGCGATCGGGCTCGCGCGCGATGATGGCGCGGACCTGCACGGTCGCCTCGCCCACCTTCACTTCGTCGCCCAGCGCGATGTTCATGCGCCGGAGCGCCGCCTCCTCGACCGCCGCGCCGTAGACGCCGTTGCGCTTGGCGAGCGCCTCGGCGAGCGACCCGCCGCCCTGCAGCTCGACCGCGCCATACAACGGATAGGCAGGCTCGACCGCCTTGAGCTGGATGAGAGTCGCGCGGCCGTCGGGCTTCACCGGATGCGCCATGGCGCGGCTGTCGATCCAGCGCACCAGCTCGCCCTGCTGGCGCAGGAACTCGATCTGCTCGGGCGAGGCCTCGCGATAGAGCAGCGACACCGCGACGTCGCCGCCCAGGATCTCGCGCGCGTCGCTGCGCAGGCCTTCCTCGATGGCGCGGCTGAACGAGAGGATGGCGGCAATGGCGCCAACGCCCAGCGCCAGGCAAGCGAGGAACAGGCGGAAGCCGCCAAGGCCGCTCCGCATCTCGCGGCGCGCGAGGCGAAAGGCCAAGCTCATTATACGGCCCTCATTGCGCGGCTAGGGCGACCTGGGTGCGCTCGTCGCCCACCACGCGGCCGTCGGCGATGCGCAGGATGCGGTCGCAGCGCGCGGCCAGCGCCATGTCGTGCGTGATCAGGATCAAGGTGGCGCCGTCGGCCCGTGCGAGATCGAACAAGAGGTCCATCACCTGCTTGCCCGTGGCGCCATCGAGATTGCCGGTCGGTTCGTCGGCCAAAAGCAAGCGCGGGCGCGTCACGAACGCACGGGCGACGGCGACTCTTTGCTGCTCGCCGCCCGAGAGCTGCGCGGGATAGTGGCTGAGGCGCGGGGCCAAGCCGACACGCTCCAACGCCGCTTGCGCAGCCTCGAAGGCATCGCGGCGGCCGGCAAATTCCAGCGGCAGGGCGACATTCTCCAGCGCCGTCATGGTCGGGATGAGATGGAAGCCCTGGAAGACGATGCCGATATGGTCGCGCCGAAGCCGCGCGCGGGCATCGTCGTCGAAGGAGGAAAGATCGTGGCCCACCACCTCGACCCCGCCCGAGGTCGCGCGCTCCAGCCCGCCCGCCACCATCATCAGGCTCGACTTGCCCGCGCCCGAGGGACCGACGACGGCAGTGATCTCACCGGCTGCGATATCGAGCGTCACGCCGCGCAGGATATTGACCGTGCCGGCATCGCTTGCCATGTCGAGATGGACGTCGGTGAAACGGACGATGGGCGACGCGGTCACTAAGGCTCCGGGTGTCGGACGATGAGTGTTAGCACGGGATATGGTCGTTTTGCGGCGGCGATCAATTCGCTGGCGGCGGTTCTTTTGCTGTTCATTTCAGCAGCACATGCCCAAACGGCACCCATAAAGCTCGCCATCCTGGGCGACAGCCTGACGGCCGGTTACGGCCTGCATCCCGAGGAAGCCTATCCGGCCAAGTTGCAGGCCGCGCTCAAGGCCGAAGGACGGGACGTCACGATCCTGAACCAGGGGGTCTCCGGCGACACCAGCGCCGGCGGCCTCGACCGGGTCGACTGGATGCTGGGCGACAAGCCCGACATCGTGATGATCGAACTGGGCGCCAACGACGCCCTGCGCGGCACCGATCCCGCCGTCACCGAACGCACCATCGCCGAGATCATCGAGAAGCTGCAGGCGGCGCATGTCACCGTGTGGCTTGCCGGCATGATGGCGCCGCGCAATCTCGGGCCGCAATATGTCGAGGCCTTCGACGGGCTCTACAAGCGGCTCGCGGACAAGTACAAGGTGCCGCTCTATCCGTTCCTCCTGGACGGCGTGGCCCAGGATGCCGCGCTCAACCAGGCGGACGGGATCCATCCCAACGTGAAGGGCGCGGCGATCGTGGCCCAACGCCTGCTGCCCTTCGTGAACAAGAACCTCGACGACTATGCCGCGTCTGTTCATCGCCCTCCCCGTCCCTGACGAGATCGCCGACGAGCTCATCCCGCTGCAGTCGGGCGTGCCCGATGCGCGCTGGATACCGGCGGAGAATTTCCACGTGACCCTCTGCTTCGCGGGCGAAGTGCACGGTTCGGCCCTGCGCGACCTCGAGGAGGAGCTGGGCGACATCGCGGGCCCGCGCTTTCCCGTGGCCATCGCGGGCGTCGAGCACTTCTCGAGCGGCAAGCAGCCGCGCGCGCTGGTCGCGCTGGTCGAGAAGAGCGACCGGCTCGACTGGCTGGCGCAGAAGGTCTCGACCGTCACGCGCAACTGCGGCATCGAGGTCGAGCGCCGCAAGTTCCGCCCGCACGTGACCTTGGCACGCTTTCCGTCGGGCGCCGAGACCGGCCATCACATCGCGCAGTTCATGGCGAGCCATTCGACCTTCAAGGCCGGCCCCTGGCTCGCCGATCACTTCGCCCTCTTCTCCAGCCGCCAGAGCGGCGGCGGACGCATCTACACCGAGGAAGCGGCGTACGATCTCAGCTTCTGAACGTCAGCAATCGCCGCGGATTGCGCACGAGGATCGCGTCGATCTCGTCCTCGCTGTAGCCGCGCTTGTTCATCATGGGCACGACGTTGCGGAAGATGTGGCCGTAGCCATGGCCGCCGAAGCTCGCGAGGCGCGTGCGGTAGCAGATGTCGTGGCTGATCACGACGCGATCGAGATGGCCGCCCGAGATCAGCGCACGGATCAGCCTGAGGCGTGTCGCGTCGTTCGGCATGTCGATGTCGGAGAGGCCGTAATAGCTCGACTCCTGACCGAACAGGTCGAACTCGACCGTAACACCTGAGTCCGCGAGCTTGAGCAAGCGCGGCTCGTCGAAGATCGTGCGGTCGATGTGGCTGATCACCACGCGATCGGTCGGGTAGCCGGCCGCCTTGATGAAGTCGGCGACTTCCTGCGGCTGGTCGGGATCGCGGCCGGGATGGACGTTGATCGCGGCGCCCGTCTCCTTGGCGGCGATCAGGGCCGCCTGCATCACCTTCTTCTCCGTCGCCGTCCACGGCGCGCTGCAGCCGATCTCGCCGATCATGCCGGCGCGCACGTCGGTGCCCCAGGCGCCGTGCAGGATCTGGCCGATCATCTCCTGGGCGAAATCATCGATGGCACGGTCGTGGTTCTTCGGGTCCTGGTAGTCGTTCACATAGTGGCCGCAGCCCATGATCACGTGCGCGCCCGTGCCCTGGGCGATGCGGCGCAGCCCATTGGGATCGGGCGAGAGGCCGCCGCAGGTCAGCTCGACGATGGCGTCGCCGCCGTCATGCTTCATCATGCGGACCTCGCGCGTGGCGATGTCCTCCAGATCGAGCATGTACTTGCGGCCGGCGCGCTTCAGGCCACGGCCGTAGTTGAGCTGCCAGACATTTTCCAAGGTGATCTCGGGCCCGAGATCGTTGTCGGCCCGCGTGCCGGGCGGGCGAATATCGCAGAGCACGTGCTCGTGCATCAGCGTGCGGCCGAGCGTTTCGGGCTCGATCGTGCCGAGCACGGTCTGAATCTTGCCGGCGAGGTCTTGGCGTGTGGTCATCCTTTGGCGACTATAGTCGGCTCACGTATGCTTGGTACATGAGGGGGAGACGAAAGTGACCGCTGCGCTTACCGGCTATGCCGACCGCGTTTCCGTTCAGGTCGGCGAGACCATCGCCTTCAAGGTGACGAGCACCGGTCCCGGCCCCTTCAACGCCACCCTCATCCGCATCGTGCGCGGCGATCCCAATCCCGAGGGCCCGCCCGCCAAGCTCGAAGACCTGTCCGAGCTGTTCGATGGCCGCTTCCCCTCGCGCGAGCAGCGCGCCTGGCCGGGCTCCTACGGCATTGCCGACGGCGCCAAGGACCTCACACTGCCCGCCACGCTCTCGGTCGAGGCGCTGATCTGGCCGACCCTGCCCGCCGATGCACCGCAGACCGTGCTGTCGCGTCGCGATCCTGCATCGGGCGCGGGCTTCGCGCTGGTGATGACGGCCGACGGCATGATGCTGGAAGTGGGCGGCGCGCAGGTCTCGACCGGCAAGCCGCTGCGTGCCCACACCTGGTATCGCGTCTGGGCGAGCGTCGATCCGGTGAGCGGCGTGCTGCGCGTCGGCCAGCAGCCGCTGAAGCGCGCGCATGCGATCGAGGACGAAGGCGAGGCGCGGCTGGTCGCGAGCGCACCCGTCAAGATCGAGGCCGCGCGCCCGGTCCTGATCGGCGCCGAGCAGGCGAGCGACCGCCCGGCCCGGCGCTGCTTCAACGGCAAGATCGAGGCGCCCGCCATCGCGGGCTTCGCGGCCTGGGACTTCGGCCGCCGCATCGGCTCGATGGAGATCGAGGATACCGGCGCCAACGCCCTGCACGGCAAGCTGATCAACCTGCCGACGCCGGCCATGAAGAGCTCGGCCTGGAACGGCAGCGAGCGCGACTGGACCAAGGCGCCGCATCATTACGCGGCGATCCATTTCCACGACGACGACCTGCACGATTGCGGCTGGGCCGACGATTTCAAGTTCACCGTGCCGAAGGAGATGAAGAGCGGCGTCTACGGCATGCGCCTCACCTGCGGCGCGCACCGCGACATCATTCCGTTCTTCGTGCGGCCGGCGCTCGGCAAGCCGACGGCCAAGGTCTGCTACATCGCCTCGACCTTCACCTACCAGGTCTACGGCAACTTCGTGCGCGCCCAGTTCGACGACGCCTTCAAGAAGCGTGTCGCCGACTGGAAGTCCTCGGCCCTCTATCCCGACGAGCATCGCGATTACGGGCTCGCGACCTACAATCATCATCGCGACGGCTCGGGCGTGGCCTATTCCTCGCGCCTGCGTCCGCTCCTCTCCTGGCGGCCGAACTATCTCTCCTTCAACGATCCCTTCGGCTCGGGCCTGCGTCATCTGCCCGCCGACACGCATCTCACCGGCTGGTTCGACCGCATGGGCGTGACCTTCGACGTGATCACCGATCATGACCTGCATCGCGAGGGCGCGGCCCTGCTCGCGCCCTACAAGGTCGTCGTCACCGGCACGCATCCGGAGTACCACACCGCCAACACGCTCGACGCGCTGCAGACCTACACCGAGACCGGCGGGCGGTTCATGTATCTCGGCGGCAACGGCTTCTATTGGCGGGTCGCTCTCACCGACAAGGTGCCGGGCGCCATCGAAGTGCGCCGCACCGAAGGCGGCATCCGCACCTGGGCGGCCGAGCCCGGCGAGTACTATCATGCCTTCGACGGCGAATATGGCGGCCTGTGGCGGCGCAACGACCGGCCGCCGCAGCTTCTCTGCGGCATCGGCTTCTCGAGCCAGGGCACCTTCGTGGGCGATTCCTATCGCCGCGCGGCCGCCTCGCGCGACAATCACCATGCCTGGATCTTCGAGGGCGTGAAAGCTGATGGCCTGTTCGGCGGCCGGGGCTTCTCGGGCGGCGGTGCCGCGGGCTTCGAACTCGACCGGCTCGACCATCGCCTGGGCAGCCCGCTCAACGCCGTCGTGCTCGCCTCCTCGGAAGGCCACGACCGCAAGAACTTCGTCGTCGTGCACGAGGAGCGGCTCGCTTTCACGACCACGATTCCGGGCCAGACGCTCGAGCAGCTCATCCACGCCGACATGGTCTATATCGACAAGCCCAAGGGCGGCGCGATCTTCTCGGTGGGCTCGATCACCTATTGCGGCAGCCTGCCGGTCGACAATTTCGACAACGACGTGTCGCGCCTCACCTTCAACGTGCTGAACCGCTTCGGCGAGCTCGGCCTCAAGTGGCCGCTCTGACCTCCGTCACGAGGTGCTGCAAGAGGCCGAGGCAGCCCGCCTCGATGAGGTCGAGCGCCTCCTGGTAGCCCTTGGCCGGTCCGCCGAACGGATCGGACACCTCCGTGACGCCGAGGTTGGGCGCGTATTTCATCAGCATCTGCGGCCGCTCGGAGAAGGCGCGCGGCGCCATCCAGCGCATGGCGGCGAGATGGCTGCGGTCCATCGCCAGCGCATAGTCGAAGCGCTCGAGGTCTTCGTTGGTGAGCAGCCGCGAGCGATGGCTCGCGATCTCGTAGCCCCGCAGCCGCGCCGCCTCGACCGCCAGGAACGACGGCGGCTGGCCAAGATGGCCATCGAAGGTGCCGGCCGAGTCGATCGTGAAGGCGTTGCCCAGTCCCGCCCGCTCAGCCATGGCGCGGAAGGCGCCTTCGGCCATGGGGGAGCGGCAGATATTGCCGGTGCAGACGAAGAGGACGCCGATGGTCATGGCCCGCCACCCTAGCACGGCGCTAAAATAGCGCCACGGAGGAAGCATGCCCGACATGAGCCCAGCAGTGGCCAAACAGGCCCACGGTGCGCATTACATCGCGCCCGACATCCATGGCCAGAATTTCTATGCGATGGACCGGCAGTTCCAGGACCTGCTGTCGCTCTACATGGAGCCCGGCCTGCGCGCCACGATGACGCCGCACTTCGAACGTCTCGGCGCCCTCGCCGGCAACCGGCTCGACGAGCTGGCGCAGATCGCCGACAAGCATCCGCCGATCCTGCAGCCGCGCGACCGCTTCGGCCGCGACGAGGACTGGATCGACTATCACCCGTCCTACCGAGAGATGGAGAAGATCGCCTTCGAGGAATTCGGCATGCACGCCATGAGCCACCGGCCGGGCGTGCTGGGCATGAGCGAGCCCGCGCATCCGCTGGTGAAGTACGGCATCACCTATCTCTTCGTGCAGGCCGAGTTCGGCCTGATGTGCCCGGTCTCGGTGTCGGACACGTCGAACTTCATCATCAAGCGCTTCGGCTCGCCCGCGCTGAAGAAGCTGCTGCTCGACCGGCTGCTCAGCCAGGACCCGGCGACGATGCTGAAGGGCACGCAGTTCATGACCGAGAAGGCCGGCGGCTCGGATGTCGGCGCCATCGAGACCGAGGCCGAGCGCATCGGCGTGGGTGCCGACGGCGTCGAGCGCTGGAAGCTTTACGGCCAGAAATGGTTCTGCAGCCATGCCGATGCCGATGTCGCGGTGATGCTGGCGCGGCCGCGCGGCGCGGCGCCGGGCACGGCGGGGCTCGGCATGTTCGCCCTGCCACGGCGGCTGGAGGACGGCACGCGCAACGCTTACCGGATCGTTCGGCTGAAGGACAAATTGGGCACCAAGTCGATGGCCTCGGGTGAGATCGTCCTCGACGGCGCCACGGCCTATCTCGTGGGCGACGTCGATCGCGGCTTCAAGCAGATGATGGAGCAGGTGAACCTGTCGCGCTTGAGCCACGGCGTGCGGGCCGCATCGATGATGCGCCGCTGCCTGAACGAAGCGCTCGCCGCCGCGCGCGGCCGCAAGGCCTTCGGCAAGGCGATCGCGGAATATCCGCTGCTGCGCCGCCAGCTCATGAAGATCATGCTACCGACCGAGCAGGCGCTGTCGATGTTCGCCTTCTCGGCCGATGCGATGGGCAAGGCCGACAAGGGAGACAAGGACGCGGCCAACCTGCTGCGCATCCTGACGCCCGTCTACAAGTTCCGCGCCTGTCGCGACAACATCCCGGTCGCCAGCCAGGCGCTCGAGGTGCGGGGCGGCATCGGCTACATCGAAGAGTGGGTCACGGCCCGCCTGGTGCGCGACGCGCAGATCGGCACCCTGTGGGAAGGCACCTCCAACATCAACGCCCTCGACGTCGTGCAGCGCGCCGTGGGCAAGGCCGGCGGCCACAAGACGCTCGCCGCCGCGCTCAAGGCCAAGTACGAGCCGAGCGGCAGCCTGCCCGGCCAGTACAAGGGCCTGCTGGGCGCCACGCTCGATCGGGTGGAGCGCTTCGCCGAAGCCGTCGCCTCGAACGCCAAGCACGAAAAGCGCGCCCGCCTCGCCGCCGGCGCGCTCTATCACGCCGCGAGTGCGGCGCTCATGGCCTGGGAAGGTGCCACGCTCGGTGCCCGAGGCGGCGATGCGCGGCGTCTCCTGCTGTCGCGCCTGGTGATCGAGCATCGCCTCGCGCCCCAGGACCCGCTGTCGCTCAACGAGTCGTCTTGGGAGCAGGAAGCGATGGACCTCCTCCTGCAGGACGCACCGGTGCCGCTCGCGAAGGCGACGGCGCTGCTTTCGTAGTCTTGCGGACCGCGGGCCTGGAGGCCCGCGGTCCGAATGAATCACCCTTCGACGATCAGCTTCGCCAGCGCGTCGGGCTCGCTCAGCATCGGATAGTGGCCGGTGTCGAGCTCGTGCCAGCGACCTTTCAAGGTCTCGCAGGCACGGCGCTGGTGGGCGACGGGCGGGTTGGAGCTCTTGCGGCACCAGATGACCGACGCGTTCCACGACTGGCTCCAGAAGCGGTCGAGCTCCACCGGCGCGGTGAGCGGCGCGATCGGATGCGGCTTGCAGCGCTCCATCGCCCATTTGCGCGTGGCGGGCTCGAGGTCGGCGAACAGGCGCGTCTCGAAATCCTGCTGCGAGGGACCGGTGGTCAGCTCGGTGTTGACCGCCGTCGGGCGCTTCACGAAATCGGGCACCTTCTCGCCGTTGAACAGCGCCAGCGCATCGGCGAACACCACCCGCGCCACCCGCTCGCGTGCCAGCTCCGCCGCGCGCGCCATCACCATGCCGCCGGTACTGGTGCCGACCAGCACGACATCCCGCAGGTCGTTGTAGAACAAGAGTCCCGCGACCTCGTCGGCATGGCTCTCGGTCGTGATCCCGGCGCGAATCTGGGAGAAGCGCTCGGCACAGCCGTCGAGCGTCGGCGCCAGCACGACATGGCCCGTCGCCCGCAGCCGTTCGACAACAGGGTTGAAGATCCAGCCGCCTTGATAGGCGCCGTGCAGCAGAACGAACGTGGTCATTATTATTTCCCCCTCACCGTGACGCCGGCCATCTTCTCGAAGATCTTCACGATCGCCGATCCGTCTTCCTTGTTGAGCCCCTGGGCGCGCGCCATCTGGTAGACCTGCTGCGTGACGTTCGCGAGCAGGAGCGGCACGCCGAGCTTCTTGGCGAAGGCGGTCTCGAGCTCCTGGTCCTTGTAGGAGATGTCGATCGTGCCGCCGGGCACGTAGTCGCCGGCGAGGATCCGCGGCACGCGCAGCTCCCAGGCCGCACTGGCGCCGGTCGACACGCGCACCACGTCATAGACCATCTTCGGGTCGAGCCCGGCCTTGACGCCCAGCACCATCGCCTCGGCGACGGCCACGGTGTTCACCTGCACCAGCATGTTGTTCACGAGCTTCATCGCCAGCCCATGGCCGAGCGGGCCGACATGGAAGGTCTGGCTGCCCATGACGTCGAACAGGTCACGGCATTTGTCGACGACCGCCGCATCACCGCCCACGATCACCGAGAGATCGCCCGACTGGGCGCGGCCCGTGCCGCCGCTCACCGGCGCGTCGATCATGGCGATGCCCTTGGCCGCGAGCTGCTCGGCGAGCGCGCGCGCCGCGAAGGGATCGATGGTCGCCATGCAGATCACGATGTGGCCGGGCTTGGCGCTCTGGATGATGCCCTCGGCGCCCGCGATCACCGACTGCGCCTGGTCCGTCGTCTCGACGATCAGGATGGTGCGCTCGACCTTGGCGGCGACCTCTTTCGCGGAGTGAGCCACCTCGGCGTTCAGCCCCGCCACCTTCGAGGCATCGATGTCGTGCACGACCAGCGGCGTGCCCGCGCCGATCAGGTTGCGCGCCATCGGCCCGCCCATGGCGCCCAAGCCGATGAATCCGACCTTGCCGGCCATTTCTTCCTCCCTTGCGTTATGGTGCGACTGTAGCGGAGGAAGACCGATGAGCTTGCAGGGAAAAATCGCATTGGTGACCGGCGCGAGCCGCGGGTTGGGCGAAGGCGTGGCGCGGGCGCTGGCGGAAGAAGGCGCCAAGGTCATGTTGCTGGCGCGCGACGGCGATCTCGCGCAGAAGGTCGCGCGCGAGATCGGCGGCAGCGCCCAGGCGCTGGCCTGCGACGTGTCGGACTATCCGACCGTCGAGCGTGCCGTGGCCGACACGCGCGAGCGGCTGGGCGGGCTCGACATCCTGGTGAACAATGCCGGCGTCATCGAGCCGATCGCCGATGTCGCCACCTCCGATCCCGCAGCGTGGGCACGCAACATCCAGATCAACCTGATCGGCGCCTACAATGTGGTGCGCGCGGTGCTGGGCGGCCTGCAGCAGAACCGGGGAACGATCGTCAACGTCTCCTCGGGTGCGGCGCACCGGCCGCTCGAAGGCTGGAGCGCCTACTGCGCCGGCAAGGCGGGCCTCGCCATGCTGACGCGGTCGATCGCGCTCGAGAGCGGCGACAAGGTGCGCGTCTTCGGCTTCTCGCCGGGCACGATCGACACCGACATGCAGGTCACGATCCGCGCCTCGGGCATCAACGCCGTGAGCCAGATCCCGCGCGCCAATCTTTCTCCCGTGTCGCATGCCGTGCAGGGCGTCCTTTATCTCTGCGGCTCGGCGGCTGACGATCTGATCGGGCAGGAAGCCTCGATGAGGGACGAGGCTTTCCGCAATCGGATCGGGCTCTAGGGCCCGGGCCGAGGCGCCGGTGATATCATTGATATCAATGATATCAGGGGGTGGGTGAGACTCTGAGACTAAGGGGCCAAAACCCTTATGCCATCGTCATCGGATGGGTCTCAGGCCCGGTGAGACTCTAGATCCGGGCCGCTGAGACTGGCGCCAAGGTCCTGGGGAGAGCCGACGGTCCCGCCCAGGAGGAGACGGCGAACAGGCCGGGTGGCGACACGGCTTCCAGCTCGCCGGCCTGAAGATCCCGCGCGATGATCACGAGGAACAGCGGCGGTGTGGCCTGCGGCTCGCCGAACGGCCTCGGTGCGGAGAAGAGCGTGCCGACGCTCTGCACCAGCACCGGCCGCTCGCTTTCCGTCACGCGCACCAAGCCTTTCAGGCGCAGCAACCGCTCGCCCAGCGCCCCCGCGAGATTGTCGAGCCAGAAAGCGAGGTCGTCGTAGGCGAGAACGCCGGTGGGCCGAGCAAGACGAACGGCGATGCGCGGATGGAGCGTCGCGGCGGCCGTCTCGGGCAAGGTGGGCATGGGAGCGACATTGCCCAGCGGCGCAAAGGCGGCAGCGACGACCCGACTGCGTTCGGCCAGCGCCACGATCTCCGACAAGGGATTGAGCACGGCGATCTCTTCGCGCGCGCACGCCAGCGCGTCGGGCGATACGACATCGGCCTTGGTGACGACGATGCGATGCGCGGCGGCCCATTGCGCGGTCGCTTCCTCGAAGGCGGCGATCTCCGTGCCGCGCGTGGCATCGAAGGTGGCAAGCACCGAGACGCGCAGGCGGTGCTCCGCGAGGCTCGCGAGCTGGCGCAGCACCGGACCGGGCTTCGAGAGTCCGCTGGTCTCGAGCACGATCCGCTTCAAAGGCTTTGCGGCGAGCAAACGGTCGATCGTGAAGGCGAGGTCGCTGCCCGCCGTGCAGCAGATGCAGCCGTTGGACAGCATGGCGATCTGCGAATCGCCGCCCTCTTCGCGCAGGATGACGCCGTCGAGGCCGATCTCGCCCGCCTCGTTCACGATGACCGCCGTGTCGGCGGCCTCGGGTCCCATGAGGTAATCGCGCAGGAGCGTCGTCTTGCCCGAGCCCAGGAAGCCCGTCAGGACGACAAAATCCGGGGCAACGGTCACTCCGCCGCCTTCTGCTGCGGGGCGGCGAACTTGGCGGGCACATCCTCTTCCCAGCTCGCCTTGGTGAGCTCGCGCACGTCGGCCAGGAGCTCGGCCGTGTCGTAGATCACGCCGTCCTTGATCGTGTACTTCAAGCCCCGATGCCATTCGACCTTGTTGGTCGCATCGTTGAAGCGCATGGCGCCGGTGCCGTAGAGCAGCTTGAAGTCGGTCAGCGGATTGTGGTCGTGCACCAGCACGTCGGCGAGCTTGCCGACCTCGAGCGTGCCGACCTCGCCCTCGATGCCGCAGAGCGCGGCACCTTGTGACGTGGCCGAGCGGAGGACCTCCAGCGGATGGAAGCCCGCCTCCTGCATCAGCTCGAGCTCGCGCACATAGCCGAAGCCGAAGATCGAGTAGATGAAGCCCGAGTCGCTGCCGGTGCAGACGCGGCCGCCGCGATTCTTGTACTCGTTGATGAAGGCCATCCAGAGCCGGTAGTTCTCCTTCCACTCGACCTCGTTGGTGGTCGACCAGCGGTACCAGTAGGAGCCGTGGCCGCCGCGCTGCGGCGTGAAGTAGTTCCACATCGACTTCCAGGTGTAGTCCTTGTGCCAGTCGGCCTGGCGGGCGCGCATCAGGTCGCGGTTGGCGTCGTAGATCGTGAAGGTCGGCACGAAGGTGAAGCCGATCTCGAGGAACTTCTCCATCACCTCGTTCCACTTGGCCGAGCCGGGCTCGGCGCCCTGCTTGAACATCTGGCCGGAGACGGAGAAGCGGAAATATTCGTCGTTATAGTCGTAGTCGAGCGGGAAGTGCTGGACGACGCGATCCTCGAACAGCGCCTCGGGCAGGCCGTAATAATGCTCGGCGCTGGAGAGACCCCACTTCGCCGTCGTGAGCGCGTTCATGCGCGTCACGGCCATTTGCGCGTGATGGCAGCCCGAGCGCAGGCCGAGCCGCACGCACTCGTCGAGCGCTGCTTCCATGATCGCGGGCGGCGCGCCGAAGAACTTCACGCCGTCGGCGCCGCGCTCCTTCAGCCGGCGCAGCCAGGCGCGGCCTTCATCCGGCGAGTGGATCGTCTTCAGCATGTCGTTGACGGCCGGGAAGTAGGCGTAGGCCAGGAGACGCGGAGCGGCGATGGTGTTCTCGGCCGAGCGCTTCTTCTGGTCGAGCATCCAGCTGAGGCCGTTCATCGAGCCCATCTCGCGCACCGTGGTCACGCCGTGCGCCAGCCAGAGCTTGTAGACGTAATCGACCGGCGGCACCCAGCCGTTGGCCGAGTGGTAGGCGACGCCCGCATGGGCATGGCAGTCGATGAAGCCCGGCGTCACCCACTTGCCCTTGCAGTCGATCTCGTGATCGCCCGGCGCCACGCGATTGGCCGACGTCGAGAGATTGCCGACCGCCTTCTTCATCAGGGTGATGCGGTTGTTCTCGATCACGATGTCGGTCGGCCCGATCGGCGGCGCGCCCGTGCCGTCGATCACCGTGGCGCCGCGCAGCACCAGCCGCTTGAACGGCCCGACACCGCGGTCGCGCGTCGTCGCTCCGGTCACGAGGGGCTGGCCAGCCTTGACGCGGTAGCCCGACAGTTCGTCGCCCGGGAGGATCTGCTCCGTCATTTCAATGTCCTTTGCGAAGGATGCCGTCCGTATGCTCGCCCAAGAGCGGCTCGCGATAAAGCGGCTTCGAGGGCTCGTCCTTGAAGCGCACCACCGGTGCGAAATGCTTGCGGCCGTCCTCGGCGACGACGATGGCGCCGCGCTTCAGCAGGTTCGCGTCCTCGATCGCCTCGGGCAGCGTGTTCACCGGGCCGTAACAGATATCGA
>DATJWN010000207.1:0-7709 GCA_035501235.1 Reyranella sp. | reverse complement strand
ATGGCTATGAACGCCGCCCGCGATCTGCCGAGGCTCGCTGCCGTGCTCGGCGTCGGCGTCTTTGCCTTCCTGCCGATGGCGAAGCTGCCGGCCTTCTACGATTCCTTCCTCTATCTCGTCTTCTTCTGGATCTCGCTGTCGACGAGCTGGGCATTGCTGAGTGGCTTCGCGGGCTATTTCAGCCTGGGGCACGCTGCCTTCTTCGGCATCGGCATGTACACCACGGCGGTGATGACCACGAAGTTCGGCGTGCCGTTCCTGGTGACGCTGCCCGTCGCCGCCGTGATCCCTGCACTGCTGGCTGCCATCATCGGCGCCATCGTCTTTCGCCTGCGTCGCCTGCGTGGCGAGCTGTTCGCGCTGCTGACGCTGTCGGTCACCTTCGTGGTCGCCACCATCGTCCTCAACACGCCGATCGACGGCGGCGGCGGCATCTTCATGAGCGCGGTGCCGCTGCCGGCGATCATGCCGACGCCGACCGGCTCGATCTACGCCCTGGGCTTCGTGCTCTGCGTGGCAACACTCGCGATTGCCTGGAAGGTCGTGCATTCGCGGCTCGGCCTCGGCCTGTTCGCCATCCACGACGATGAAGACGTGGCCGAGGCCAAGGGTGTGCCGACTTTCCGCTACAAGCTCGCGGCCTTCACGCTGTCGGCGGGTATCGCCGGCGTCGTGGGCGGCGTGCATGCGATGTACGTAGGCTTCCTCACCGTCGCCGGGACCTTCGAGCTCACCGTGCCGCTCTATGTCGTGCTGATGAGCGTGATCGGCGGCTCCCGCAGCTGGTTCGGGCCGGCCATCGGCGCAGCCTTCATCACGACGCTTCTCTACGCCTTCATCAGCGGCGGCGAGGCGATGGTTGGCCGCGCCATCGTGGGCGCCATCCTGATCGTCTCCATCCTGTGGCTGCCGGACGGCGTCGTGCCGGCCGTGCGGAAGTGGTGGGCGAAGCGCCATGTCACCGCCGCGCCGCCGTCGGTCGTCGAAGCACCACCTGTCGTTCCGTTGACCCGGCCGGCGAGGGATCGCGTGCTGCTTCGGGTGCGTGGCGCGACCAAGCGCTTCGGCGGCCTGCAGGCGCTGGCGGGAGTCGATCTCGACGTCCACGAGGGCGAGATTTTGGGGCTGGTTGGGCCAAACGGGTCGGGCAAGACGACCCTGATCAACGTGATCTCCGGCTTCTATCCGCTGAGCGGCGGCAGCATTGCAGTCGATTGTGCCGAGATCGGCCGCATGGCGGCGCACGAGATCGCGCGGCGCGGCGTCGCGCGCACCTATCAGATCCCGCGGCCCTTCGTGAACATGACGGTGCTGGAGAACGTGGCGCTTGCCGCGACCTTCGGCGGCCCGCCGCGGCCGGCAGCCGAGATCCGCGACGAGGCGTTGCACTGGGTCGGCTTCACCGGTCTCGCCGGCAAGGAGGACGTGCTGCCGGCCGGGCTGAACCTGCATGAGCGCAAGTTCCTCGAGCTGGCCCGCGCACTCGCCGCCCGGCCCAAGCTGCTGTTGCTCGACGAGGTGCTGTCGGGCCTCAACCCGGCCGAGGTCGACAACGCCATTCGCCTGGTGCGCGCCATTCGCGCCCAAGGCGCCACCATCGTCTTCGTCGAGCATCTGATGCGCGCGGTGGTCGAGCTTTCCGACAGGGTCGCCGTCCTGAACGAGGGCCGCCTGTTCGCTTTGGGTGCGCCACGCGAGGTGATGCGCGATCCGCGGGTGGTCAGCATCTACCTGGGCAAGGCCTATGCTGCTTGAGGCGCGCCACCTGCATGTCGGCTACGGCGATGCGACCGCCGTGTGGAACGTCTCGTTCGACGTCGACGCAGGCGAGATCGTGTCGGTGATCGGGCCCAACGGCGCCGGCAAGACCACGTTGATCAATGCCATCGCGGGCCTGCTGCGCTGCCGGCAGGGCGAACTGCGCTTCGACGGGCGAGATATGGCCCGCGTGAAGCCGCACGACTATTGCGGTCACGGCATCGCCCTCGTGCCGGAAGGCCGGCGCCTGTTCGTGAAGATGTCGGTCGAGGAGAACCTGGAACTCGGCTGCTATCTCGCCGCGGCGCGGTCGGCGCGCACGCAGTCGCTGGAGCGGGTCTACGGCCTGTTTCCGATCCTGCGCGACAAGCGGTACCAGCCGGCGGGCGAGCTCTCGGGGGGCCAGCAGCAGATGGTGGCGATCGGGCGGGCCCTGATGGCGCGGCCGCGCATCGTGCTGTTCGACGAGCCGTCGCTCGGCCTGGCGCCGACCATCGTCGACGACATGTTCGAGATCATTGCCCGCGTCCGGGCCGAAGGCGCCGCCGTTTTGCTGGTCGAGCAGAACGTGCTGAAAGCGTTGGATGTCGCCGACCGGGCCTATGTGCTGGAACAGGGCCGCATCGTTGCACAGGGGCTGCCGGGCGAGCTGATCAAGCAGCCGCACATACGGGAAGCCTATCTCGGAATTTGAGGTAACATGTCGGGGCGTCAGGGAGAGCGTGATGAGCAGTAAGTATGGAATTGGCCAGCCGGTCCTGCGGTTCGAGGATCCGCGGCTGCTGCGCGGCAAGGGCAAGTACGTCAACGACGTGAACATGCATGGCCAGGCGCACGCCGTCTTCGTGCGCTCGCCGCATGCCCATGCGCTGATCCGGAAGATCGACATAGAGGCGGCACAGAAGGCGCCGGGTGTGGTCGCCGTGTTCACCGGCCATGACGTCGTCGCCGACAAGCTCGGCATGCCCAAGGCCGCCATGCCGCGCAAGCGCCCCGATGGCAAGCCGATGTACGCCCCGCAGCGCCCGCCGCTGATCACGGACCGCGTGCGCTATGTCGGCGATCCGGTGGTCATGGTGATCGCCGACACGCTGGCCGAAGCCAAGGACGCGGCCGAGCTGGTGGACATCGAATACGAGGCGATCCCGTCCGTCACGCTCACCGAGGATACGGTGAAGCCTGGCGCGCCTGCCGTATGGGACGATTGCCCTGACAACATCTCCAACCATGTCGAGCGCGGCAACAAGGCGGCCACCGAGGAGGCCTTCAAGTCGGCGGCCAAGGTCATCAAGCGCCGCTACGTGATCACACGTGTACACGCGCAGTTCATGGAGCCGCGCGGCACATTGGGCGTTTACGACGAAGGCGAAGACCGGCTGACGCTCTACGCCGACGTGCAGTACCCCCATCGCGTGCGCAGCATGCTGGCCAACAGCGTATTCAAGGTGCCCGAGAGCAAGATGCGCGTGATCGCCCAGGATGTCGGTGGCGGCTTTGGCACCAAGGGCTGGCAGTATATCGAGCATCGCCTGACGCTCTGGGCCGCGCGCAAGCTGCTGCGGCCCGTGAAGTGGACCTGCGAACGCTCCGAGGCGGTGATGGCCGACGAGCATGGCCGCGACAATGTCGGCGAGATCGAGCTCGCCCTCGACAAGGACAACAAGTTCCTGGCGCTGCGCCTCAACATGCTGGCCAACATCGGCGCCTATGTCGGCTCCGACCGCAACCTGCTGTCGCCCTTCGGCATGATCGGCACAGTGCTGGGGGTCTACAAGATCCCGACGGCCTATCTCAATGTGATCGGCGTGCTCTCGAACACCAACCCGACGGCGCCTTATCGCGGCGCCGGTCGGCCGGAGGCGATCTATCTCATCGAGCGGCTGATCGACGATGGCGCGCGGGAGCTCGGCGTGGATCGCATCGAGCTCCGCCGCAAGAACATGATCCCCGAATCGGCGCTGCCCTATCAGAGCCCAGTCGGTCCGTACTACGACTGCGGCCAGTTCGAGAAGAACCTCGACATGGCGCTGAAGCTCGCCGATGTCGACGGCTTCGAGGCGCGCAAGGCCGACTCTCAGAAGCGCGGCCTGCTGCGCGGGCTCGGCATCGTCAACGCCATCGAGCAGGCGGCGGGACCGGCACAGCCCGAGTACGCCGAGATCCGCTTCAATCCCGGCGGCACGGCGGCGCTGCTGATGGGCACCAAGGCCCAGGGGCAGGGCCACGAGACGATGTTCAAGCAGATCCTGCACGAGCGTCTCGGCATCGATCCCAACGAGGTGCAGTACATCGACGGCGACACCGACCGCGTCGCCTTCGGCATGGGCACCAACGGCTCGCGCTCGACGGTGCTGGGCGGCTCGGCGCTCTACATGGCCGCGGGCAAGGTGATCGAGAAGGGCAAGCTCCTCGCGGGCCACCTGCTGGAGGCGGGCGAGCAGGACATCGAGTTCGCCGACGGCAATTTCCGGGTGAAGGGCACCGACAAGACCATTCCGCTCAAGGAAGTCGCGAAGGCTGCATTCAACCCGGCCAAGTGGCCGAAGGGCAAGTTCGAGGGTGGGCTGTACGAGAACGCGACCTTCAAAGGCGAGCGCGACACCTATCCCAACGGTTGCCACATCTGCGAGGTCGAGATCGATCCCGAGACGGGCGAGGTCAACCTCGACCGCTACGCCGTGGTCGACGATGTCGGCACGGTGATGAATCCGATCGGGCTGAAAGGCCAGATCCATGGCGGCGTGGCGCAGGGCATCGGCCAGATCCTGGGCGAGCAGGTCGTGTGGGACCGCGAAAGCGGCCAGCTCCTGACCGCGAGTTTCCTCGACTACACCATGCCGCGCGCCGACATGGTCCCCAACATGGAGATCAAGTCGAACCCCGTGCCTACCAAGTTCAATCCGCTCGGCGCCAAGGGCGCGGGCGAGGCGGGCACGGTTGGAGCGATGCCGGCCGTGATGAACGCGGTCATGGATGCTGTAGCTCCGCTCGGCGTGACCGACGTCCTAATGCCTGCCACGGCTCAGAACGTCTGGCAGGCGATCGAGAAAGCAAAGCAGCGATAGTCATGTTCCTCTCCCCCAAGGGGGAGAGGAGGAAGAGAAGGATCGAGCGCTAAGGGCTGGCGTGACCGACAAACCGCTCCGGCGGCCGATCACCCCACTGTGAAGCGAGTCCTTCTTCGGCGCTGATCAGGTTGCCGCCGTTCGCCGCGTTCAGGCGATCGGTGTCAGCCCAGCGCTCGTGCACGCGGCCCCAGGGGTCGGACCAGTAATCGTAGACCTGGCTGCCGAGCAAGTGGCGGCCGATGCCCCACATATGCTCGTACTTGCCGACCTTCTTGATGTGCTCGTGGTCCTGGAAGATCGCGTCGACGTCGTGCGCCTCGTAGGAGACGTGGTTGAGGCCGGTCTTCTGGTTGTGCACGCAGAACAACACGTGGTGATCGACATAGTCCTCGCCGCGGTCGAGGCGGCTGAAGGCGCCGATGATGTTCTCCTTCTCGCCCGCGTAGACGTCGTCGGAGCGGATCATGCCCAGCGTGTTGCGGAACCAGGTCACGGTCTCCTTGACCTTGGGAGTCGCCAGCACGCCGTGGCCGATGCGCTGGATGGTGGTCGGCGACTTGGTGAGGCGCATCACGCGGCCAACGCGGCGGTGCGGCTCGCTGCCGGTGTTGTGGTCGTCGCGGACGGTCTTGATCGGCGCCACGCGCTCGAGGCCGGCGACGATTTCGATCTGGTAACCGTTCGGCTCGGTGAGCCGCACCCGCCGGCCGCCGCCGGGCTCATTCAGGGTTTCGATGGGCGAGGCGCCGGGCAGTTTGGCGGCCCGCTCGAGATCCTCGTCGCTCGCATGGTAGGCGAAGCCGATGAACTTCGTGCCGCCCTTGTGTGTGACATGCAGGTGATGGTGGCTGTCGGCGCCCCGCATGTAGAGCGCATCGGGTGTGCGCTCGGCGCGGATCAGGCCGAAATGGGTGAGGAATTCCTCCATCTGGTCGAGGTCTGGCGCTTCCATGCGCGGGTACGCAAAATCGGCAACCTTGATCGCGGGCATGCTTTCCTCCGAAACTCCGGCCGCCACGCTAACGCTCCAAAGGGAGGGAAACAATGTCCAAGCCACCGGTCTCCTCGTCGGCCGCCCGCGATGCGCTGCGAGCCTTCGCCCCGAAATTCGTCGAGCTCACCGACAATGTGCTGTTCGGCGACGTCTGGGAAAGGCCGGGCCTCTCCAAGCGCGACCGCAGCATGATCACCTGCGCCGCCCTGATCGCGCTCAATCGCACCGAGCAGCAGGTCGGCCATTTCCAGCGCGCGCTCAACAACGGCGTGACCAAGGACGAGATTCTGGAGATGATCACGCATCTGGCCTTCTACGGCGGCTGGCCTGTGTCGATGTCAGCGGCCAATGTCGCCAAGAAGGTGTTCGAGGGAGGACAAAAGTGAAGCTCTGCTATTTCAACGATTTTCGCCTGGGCGTCGTGAAGGGCGACCAGGTCGTCGACGTCACGGACGCGGCGAAGGACCTGCCCCACCGTGATACGCGCGACCTGATCGCGGGCGTGATCGAGCATTGGGACAAGTACAAGCCCAGGATCGAGGCCGCCGCCAATTCAGGGAAGGGCGTCGCCCTCTCTAGCGTGCGCCTGCGCTCGCCCGTGCCGCGGCCGGGCAACATCGATTGCATGGCCGTCAACTACATGGAGGACGGCACGCTCAAGGAGAAGCCCGCCATCAACTGCTTCCACAAGGCGGCGACGGCGGTGATCGGCAACGGCGACACGATGGTGCTGCCCGACGTGCCGGCCACCATCTTCGAGGGCGAGGCCGAACTCGCGCTGGTGATTGCGAAGCGCGCCAACAATGTGAAGGCCGCGGACTACAAGCAGTACATCTTCGGCTACATGTGCTTCATCGATGGTTCGGCGCGCGGCCTGCCGCCGCCGGGCAACGTCTTCTTCCAGATGAAGTCGCGCACGACTTTCGCGCCGATGGGACCGTGGCTCGTCACCGCCGACGAGATCCCCGATCCGCAGAAGCTCAACATCGAGCTCAAGAACAACGGCGTGGTGATGCAGAAGTTCAACACCGACGACATGGCCCACCAGATCCCGCGCTGCATCGAGTGGCTGAGCTCGATCCACACGCTGGAGCCCGGCGACGTCGTCGCCACCGGGACCAACCATCGCGGCCTCAACTCGTTCATGGACGGCGACAAGATCGAGCTCACGATCGAGAAGGTCGGCACGCTCAAGTTCGACGTGAAGGACGATCTGAAGCGCACCTGGGCGCGCACCACGCGCTCGCAGCACAAGGATGCCGGCAAGGAAGGCCCGCACACGCCGCAGCTCACCGGCAAGTACGCGGCCAAATAGGCGCAAAAGAAACGGGCGCTGCGGTCTGTCGCAGCGCCCGTCGACTGTGGAGACAGTCTGGTTGGTTAGTGGGTCAGCACCGGCTTGGCACCCGCGCCCTCGATGGCGATGGCACGGGGCTTTTTCTCTTCCGGGATCTCGCGCTGCAGCTCGATGGTGAGCAGGCCGTTGGCGAGCTTGGCACCCACGACCTTCACATGGTCGGCGAGCTGGAAGCGGCGCTCGAAGTTACGGCCGGCGATGCCGCGATAGAGGTACTGTTTGTCGCCCTCGCCGTTAGCTGCAGACTGGCCGGTGACCAGGAGCTCGTTCTCCTTCTGGGTCACGTTCAGCTCGGCATCGGAGAAGCCCGCAACCGCCATGACGATCTTGTAGGCGTTGTCGCCCGACTTCTCGATGTTGTACGGGGGATAGCCGTTGGCCGATTGGCCGGCGACGTTGTCGAGCAGGTCGAACACGCGGTCGAAGCCGACGCTGGCGCGATAGAACGGCGAATAGTCGAAAGCACGCATTTGATCATCCTCCTGTGAGCGATGTCTGATGTTGCCGCCCCGGGATGGGCGCGGCTGACAGG
>DATJWN010000206.1:0-5150 GCA_035501235.1 Reyranella sp. | reverse complement strand
CCGCCAGCACCGCCAACGTGCGCACCTATCAGAGCCGTGGCGGCATCAGCATGAATCTCGAGCAGCAGATCAACGAGAATGTCGGCTTCTTCGCCCGCGCCGGCTGGGCCGACGGCCACAAGGAGCCGTACGAGTTCACCGACATCGATCGCACGGTGGCGGCGGGATTTTCGGTCTCCGGCAAGCTGTGGGGGCGCAACGACGATATCTGGGCTATTGCCGGCGTCGACAACGGCATCACAGGCGTGCACCAGGCATATCTCAATGCCGGCGGCCTCGGAATCCTGGTCGGCGACGGCCAGCTGCCGCATCCGGGCGACGAGGGCATCTTCGAGACCTATTACAGCTTTCCGTGGTTTGCCTCGCGCGTCACGCTCGACTATCAGCTGATCGTCAATCCCGCCTATAACCGCGACCGCGGCCCGGTTTCGGTGTTTGGCGTTCGCCTGCACACGCAATACTAGGCTTTGCCGACACGGAGCCCGCTTGATGACGCTACAGGATCTTCGCATGGCCGTGCTGGCACGCGCGCCGCGGCCCAATGTCTGGGACCTGGTCGCCCTGATCCTGGTGGTCGGCGCCATGGTGCTGATCGTCTATGGCGGCGAGCAGACCACGCTGCCGCTGTCGGCGCTCGAAGTCACCCCGGTCTCGCTCGATCCGGCCAATCTGCCGCTCTATGCGCTGCGCACCACGCTGCGGATGCTGCTCGCCATCGTCTGCTCGACCGTCTTCACCTTCATCTATTCGGCGGTCGCGGCCAAGAGCCGGCGCGCCGAGATGGTCCTGATCCCGCTGCTCGACATCCTGCAGTCGGTGCCGATCCTTGGCTTCCTCACCTTTACGGTGGTGTTCTTTCTCAACCTGTTTCCGGGCAAGGTGCTGGGGGCCGAGCTCGCCTGCGTGTTCGCGATCTTCACCAGCCAGGCCTGGAACATGACCTTCAGCATGTACCAGTCGATCCGCAACGTGCCGAAGGATCTCGAGGAGGCTTCCAGGAGCTTCCATCTGAGCGGCTGGCAACGGTTCTGGCGGCTTGACGTGCCGTTCGCCATGCCGGGCCTGATCTGGAATGCCATGATGTCGATGTCGGGCGGCTGGTTCTTCGTCGTCGCCTCGGAAGCGATCACGGTCGGCAACACCACCGTGACGCTGCCCGGCGTCGGCTCCTATGTTGCGCTGGCGATCGAGAAGCGCGACCTTGGCGCGATCGGCTACGCCTTGCTCACCATGCTGCTCGTCATCATCGCCTATGACCAGCTGCTGTTTCGACCGATCGTCGCCTGGGCCGACAAATTCCGCTTCGAGCAGACCGCCTCGGGCGACGCGCCGACCTCCTGGATGCTCGACCTGTTCCGCCGCACCCGCGCCTTGCGGGCCCTGACCCTACCCTTTGCTGCGGTCAACCGCGCCTTCTCCAACCTGAACATCGAATGGCCGAGCGCGCTGCGTCCATCGACCAAGCCGGGCGCCGCGCCATCGCGCATCATCGATGCGCTGTGGTTTCTGATCATCGGCCTCAGCACGGGCTATGCTGGCTACAAGGCCTATGTCTATCTGTCGTCCAGCCTGCAGCCGTCGGATTTCTCCGACGCGCTGCTGGGCGGCCTTGCCACCCTGCTCCGCGTGGTCGTGCTGATTTCGCTGGCCACGCTGATCTGGGTGCCGATCGGGGTCTGGATCGGGCTTCGCCCCAAGCTCGCCGAGCGGGTACAGCCGCTGGCGCAATTCCTCGCGGCCTTTCCCGCCAACCTCGCCTTCCCGGTCTTTGTCCTGTTGATCGTGCGCCACCACCTCAGCGCCAATGTCTGGCTGAGCCCGCTGATGATCCTCGGCACCCAATGGTACATCCTGTTCAATGTGATCGCCGGCGCCAGCGCCTTCCCGAGCGATCTGCGCGAAGCCGCCGCAAACCTTCACATCACGGGCTGGCGCTGGTGGGCCAAGGTGATCCTGCCCGGCATCTTCCCCTATTACGTGACCGGCGCCATCACCGCCTCCGGCGGCTCCTGGAATGCCTCGATCGTCGCGGAAGTCGCGAGCTGGGGCGACACCCACCTGTCGGCGACAGGCCTTGGCGCCTATATCGCCAAGGCAACAGAAGACGGCGATTTTCCGCGCGTCGTGCTCGGCATTGCCGTGATGTGCGTGATGGTGACCCTGTTCAACCGGCTGTTCTGGCGCCCGCTCTATGCCTTCGGCGAGCGCCGGCTCCGCCTCGGCTGATGATTCAACGAGCTGACAGAAGAGAAGCCCATGCTCGATCCAACCAAGCCGCTCTCCACCCTGATCGATATCCGCAGCGTCAGCCGCTCTTTTCCGAAAGGCTCGGGCGAGGATCTGCTGGTGCTGGACAAGGTCGATCTCACCATCCATTCCGGCGAGATCGTGGGCCTGCTCGGCCGCTCCGGCTCGGGCAAGTCGACCTTGCTGCGCATCATTGCTGGCCTGATCGCGCCGTCCTCGGGAGCTGCGACCTGCCGTGGCGAAGCCATCCAGGGGCCGCCGAATGGCGTTGCCATGGTGTTCCAGTCCTTCGCGCTGTTTCCCTGGCTGACGGTGCTGCAGAACGTGGAGCTCGGGCTCGAGGCGCTCGGCATCGACGCCGGCGAGCGGCGCAAGCGTGCGATCGCGGCCATCGACCTGATCGGCCTCGACGGCTTCGAATCCGCCTATCCCAAGGAATTGTCCGGTGGCATGCGCCAGCGCGTCGGCTTTGCCCGCGCGCTGGTCGTGCATCCGGACCTGCTGTTGATGGACGAGCCGTTCTCGGCGCTCGACGTGCTCACGGCCGAGACGCTGCGCACCGACCTGGTCGACCTCTGGACCGACGGACGGCTGCCGATCAAGTCGATCCTGATGGTCACCCACAACATCGAGGAGGCCGTGCTGATGTGCGACCGCATCCTGGTGTTCTCGTCCAACCCGGGCCGCGTCGCCGCCGAATACAAGGTCGACCTGCCGCATCCGCGCAACCGGCTCGATCCGACCTTCCGCCAGCTGGTCGACACGCTCTATGAGCGGATGACCCAGCGCCCGATCAAGCCGCCGACCATGGAGAATATCCAGGCCAATGCCGGCGTCGGCATGGTGCTCGACCATGTCTCCTCCAACGTGCTGTCCGGCTTGATCGAGACGCTGGCCAATGAACCCTATAACGGCCGTGCCGACCTGCCGGTGCTCGCCGGTCAACTGCAGCTCGAGGCCGACGAGATCCTGCATCTCGGCGAATCGCTGCAGCTGTTGCATTTCGCGCAATTCAAGGACGGCGACCTCGTGCTCACCGAGGCGGGCAAGCGCTTCGCCCATCTCGAGACCGACGCGCGCAAGAAGCTGTTCGCCGAGCATCTCGTCACCTACGTGCCGGTGATGGGCCTGATCAAGCGCGTGCTCGACGAGCGCCCGTCCCACACCGCCCCCGCCGCCCGCTTCCGCAACGAGCTGGAAGACTACATGTCGGAGGAATATGCCGACGAGACCCTGAAGACCATCGTCTCCTGGGGCCGCTACGCCGAGCTGTTCGCCTATGACGAGCAGTCGGAGACCTTCAGCCTGGAGAACCCGGGCGTGGATGAGGGACACGAGTAGTAAGACTCAACATTCCGCCGATCCGCCTCGAGCTCGTACGACCAGGGCGCACGGCATGGGTACCATCCGGCCAAGGTACGCATTCTCTGGTCGTCCCGGCGAAGGCCGGGACCCATACCGCGGAATCGATCTGCGGCACTCGGTGGTCGACGCCGTTCTTCGCCAAACGCAATCCTGTGGTTATGGGTCCCGGCCTTCGCCGGGACGACGGATGCAGCCTTACCCCTGTCCTTCATCCACGCCCGGGTTCTCCAGACTGAACGTCTCCGACTGCTCGTCATAGGCGAACAGCTCGGCATAGCGGCCCCAGGAGACGATGGTTTTCAGCGTCTCGTCGGCATATTCCTCCGACATGTAGTCTTCCAGCTCGTTGCGGAAGCGGGCGGCGGGCGCGGTGTGGGAGGGGCGCTCGTCGAGCACGCGCTTGATCAGGCCCATCACCGGCACGTAGCTGACGAGATGCTCCGCGAACAGTTTTTTGCGCGCGTCCGTTTCCAGGTTCGCGAAGCGCTTGCCGGCGTCGGTCAGCACGAGGTCGCCGTCCTTGAACTGGGCGAAATGCAGAAGCTGCAGCGATTCGCCGAGATGCAGGATCTCGTCGGCCTCGAGCTGCAACTGCCCGGCGAGCACAGGCAGGTCGGCATGACCGTTATAGGGCTCGTTGGCCAGCGTCTCGATCAGGCCGGACAGCACGTTGGAGGAGACATGGTCGAGCACCATGCCGACGCCGGCATTGGCCTGGATGTTCTCCATGCTCGGCGCCTTGATCGGGCGCTGGGTCATGCGCTCATAGAGCGTGTCGACCAGCTGGCGGAAGGTCGGATCGAGCCGGTTGCGCGGATGCGGCAGGTCGACCTTGTATTCGGCGGCGACGCGGCCCGGATTGGACGAGAAAACCAGGATGCGGTCGCACATCAAGACGGCTTCCTCGATGTTGTGCGTGACCATCAGCACCGACTTGATCGGCAGCCTGCCGTCGGTCCAGAGATCGACGAGGTCGGTGCGCAGCGTCTCGGCGGTGAGCACGTCGAGCGCCGAGAACGGCTCGTCCATCAAGAGCAGATCCGGATGCACCACCAGCGCGCGGGCGAAGCCGACGCGCTGGCGCATGCCGCCCGACAACTCCTTGGGGTAGGCCGATTCGAAGCCGTCGAGACCGATCAGGTCGATGGCCGCAATCGCGCGCTTGCGCCGCTCGGCGGCATCGATGCCGAGCGCCTCGAGGCCAAGCTCCACGTTCTGCAGCACGGTCAGCCAGGGAAACAGCGCGAACGACTGGAACACCATGGCCACCCCATTCGGCGGGCCCTGGATGGCCTCACCCCGGCAGGTGGCGTTGCCCGAGGAGGGCGCGATCAGGCCGGCGATGATGCGTAACAGCGTCGACTTGCCCGAGCCGGAACGGCCGAGGAGACCGACGATCTCGCCCGAACGGATGGTGAGATCGACCTTCTCCAGCACCAGCAACTGTTCGCCGCTGCCCTTCGGAAAGGACCGGCAGACACCGCGGATATCGATGAGCGCAGGGGGGTGATCGAGCATGTTCTCCTCGTCAGCCGAGC
>DATJWN010000205.1:0-3980 GCA_035501235.1 Reyranella sp. | reverse complement strand
GCTCGCCACGACGTCGAGCGCCGCCTGTCCCGTCGGCGCCTCGATGCACGAGAGTCCGATCGCCCCCAGGGCGTCGGTCAGCACGGCACGGATCAGAAACTCGTCCTCAGCCACCAAGACGCTCGACATGCGGCTCCCTTTTCGGCCGCTTCCCCATTGAAAATAAGGGGGCGGCCGCCGCTATTCTGCCGCCCTTGCCAACGCGGGCTGAGGCTTGAACGGCAGGATAGTTGTCGCCCGGACGGCGGGCAGAGGCAAGGGCGGGGTTTCCACGCCGAGCGCCCGCGCGGCGTTCCATCCCCAGCGCGGATCGAGCAGGAAGGGCCGCGCATGCGCGGTGCAGTCGGCCTCGCCCGCCTCGATGATGCGCTCGGCCTGCTCGGGCTCCGTGATCACGCCCACCGCCCAGGTCTTGATGCCGGCTTCCTTGCGGATGCGGGCGGAGAAGCCGACGTGGTAGCCCGGCACGACCTGGATCTTCTGCAAGGGCGAGTTGCCGCCCGAGCTCACATCGACGAAGTCGCAGCCCAGCGCCTTGAGCTGGCGCGCGGTCTCGATCGTCTCCTCGATGGTGATGCCGCCCTCGACCCATTCGACGGCGGAGAGGCGGATGCCCAGCGCCTTGTCGCGCGGCCACACCGACCGGCAGGCCTCGAAGACCTCGAGCGGGAAGCGCCGGCGCTTCTCGGCCGTGCCGCCGTATTCGTCCGCGCGCTTGTTGCTGAGCGGCGACAGGAACTGGCAGAGCAGATAGCCGTGCGCGCCGTGCAGCTCCACGAGATCGAAACCGAGCCGCAGGCTGCGCAAGGTGGCATCGACGAAGGCCTGCTTCACGCGCTTCAGGCCGACGGTGTCGAGCGCGACCGGCGTGTGCCACTTGGCGGCGGGATCGTAGGGCAGCGCGGAAGCGGACACCGTCGTCCATGGCAGGTCGGGCGCATCGGCCTGCGTCAGCGGCCCGCCGCCCTTCCAGGGACGTTGTGCCGAAGCCTTGCGTCCGGCGTGAGCGAGCTGCACGCCGAGCTTCACGTTCGGCATCCAGGCGCGCACCCAATCGACGACCGGCTTCAGCGCCGCCTCGTTCTCGTCGCTGTAGAGGCCGAGGCAGCCCTGCGTGATGCGGCCCTCGCGCTCGACATGCGTGGCCTCGAGGCAGAGCAGGCCCGCGCCCGACATCGCCATCATGCCGTAATGGACCTGATGCCAGGGCTGGGCGCTGCCATCGACGGCGGCGTACTGGCACATCGGCGAGACGACAACGCGGTTGGGCAGCGTGACGCCCCCCATCTCGACGGGAGTGAAAAGCTTGGCGGTCATGAAGTCCTCTATCCGGAGATCGGCTATCCTGAGATCGATGGCCCAGCTTCGTGGCCGAGCCATTCCTCGATGAGACGCCGCGCGATCGAATCGCGGCGCGGCATGAAGAAGGAGCCGTCCTTCGGCAGGTTCTCGGGCCGCAGTTCCTCGCGGCTCAGCCACAGCGCGGAGGCGAGCTCGTCCTCGTTCACCTCGAAGTCCATCGACTCGGCCTCGGCATGGAAGCCGATCATCACCGACGCGGGGAACGGCCAGGGCTGTGAGGAGCGGTAGGTGACGTTCTTCACCTTCACCCTCACCTCTTCGTAGACCTCGCGCGCGACGGCATCCTCGAAACTCTCGCCCGGCTCGACGAAGCCCGCGAGCGTGGAATGCATGCCCTTGGGAAACTGCTTGCCCCGCCCCAGCAGGCATTTGTCGCCGTGATGCACCAGCATGATGACGGCGGGATCGGTGCGCGGGAAATGCTCCGTCTTGCACTTCTCGTTGGTGCAGACGCGGACATGGCCGCCACGCGTCACCTTGGTGAGCGTGCCGCACACGCCGCAGAACTTGTGCCGGCGGTGCCAGTAGGTCATGGCGCGCGCATAGGCGAGGACCGATCCTTCGCGCGCGAACAGCAGCGCGCCGACCTGGCGGAGATCGACGAACTCGCCCATTTCGGCGAGCGGCGTTTCCTTGCCCGTGACATCAATGGCGAAGTACGGCGTGCCCTCGACATAGCCCAGGAAGATGTGATGGTCGGCGGCCGCCGCGACCGCACGGGCCATCATGCCCTGCAGGAACACCGCCTCCGGATTGCCGCCCGCCTTCACGAGGTTGCGCTCCGAATCGATCGGCACGAACCGCGCCGCCCCCGACGAGGCGAGCTCGATCATCCGTTCTTCATTCTCGCGTTCGTGGCTGGAGCGGTCGATTTCCGCGCTGGAATAAGGGTTTCGAGGTCTTTGTTGCATGCGGTCGGACCGTGCCACAGGGGGCGCGGACCTGCAAATTCGTCCGGCCCATCGAGCCGCTCCGCGAGCCCGGCTAGACTGCGCCAACGCATTCAGGAGGAACCCCTTGCCCATCGACTACGAAAAGCGCGACGGCGTCGCCTACATAACGCTCAACAACCCGGCCAAGGCGAACCTTCTCGACAAGCCGACATCCGATGCGATCTCCGAGGCCTGGATCGATCTCTGGGAAGATCGCTCGATCCGCTGCGCCATCCTGACTGGCAAGGGCGACACGCATTTCTGCGGCGGCCACAATCTCGCGCCGCGCGAGAACATCACCGAGGAGGAGCGCGAGTATCTCAGGACGCAGCGGATCTTCTGGCCGCTGGCGGGAAGCGTGCACGGCCAGAAGACCGGCGTCGACGGACGCATGGGCGATCACTATCCGCGCGTCTGGAAGCCGGTGATCGCCGCCGTGAACGGCTGGGCCGCCGGCGCAGGCCTCTACATCCTGCTTTCCTCGACGGACATCCGGCTCGCCAGCGCCGAGCATGCCCGCTTCAAGTTCGCCCTGCTGAGCCAGGGCTGGCTGGGCCACGGCCCGGGCGCCAGCTTGCTTGCGAAGCAACTGCGCTACATCGATGCCATGAAGATCCTGCTGACGGACGAGCCGTTCGATGCCCGGGAGGCGCTGCGCATCGGCCTGATCAACGAGGTCGTCCCACATGCCCAGCTGCTCGAGCGGGCGGAGAAGATCGCCCGCCAGATCTGCGCCCTGCCGCCCGTCGCGGTGCGCATGATGAAGGAGTTCGTGGTGCGCTTCGGCGACCTGCCGACCGACCAGGCCTGGCATGTGCAGAATCTGATCAACTCGCTCCTCATCCAGACCACGACCGACGGCGAGGAAGGCCGGGCGGCCTTCAACGCCAAGCGCAAGCCGAACTTCGACGGCAAATTGCGCCGGCGCGGCGAGGCCTGGCCGGAGCTTTCGGAAGAGGACGCCAGGCGGCTGGACGAGGCCTATCGCAGCGGCGAATTCTGAGGCCGAAGGCTGAGCATATTCCGATCGGCTGGAATCAGCCGAACGGAATATGCCGACGATCGAGGCGCCGCAATCAACGCGTTTCCGGTGAGATGGAACCGTTCTAGCTCGCCAGGAATCTCGGCAGCCAGAGGGCGATGTCGGGCACCAGCGTTATGACGATGGTGAAGCCGATCATGATCAGCAGATACGGCAGCGTGACCCGGGCGATGTAGCCCAGCCCGTCGTCGGTCAGTCCCTGGATCACGAACAGGTTGAAGCCGACAGGCGGCGTGATCTGGGCCATCTCGACGACCAGCACGAGGAAGATCCCGAACCAGATCACGTCGAAGCCGGCCGCCTTCACGATCGGCATCACGACCGGCAAGGTCATGACGATCATGCTGAAGCCGTCGAGGAAGCAGCCCAGGATCAGGTAGAACACGATCAACGCCACGATCAGCATCAGCGGCGACAGCCGGAGGCTGGTGACGAACTCCGCCACCGCCGCCGGAATGCCGAGGAACGCCGCGGCGCTGCCCAGGATCGAGGCGCCGAGCACGATCAGCGCGATCATGGCGCAGGTCTGCACCGCGCCGATGCCGATCGCCTTGAGCGCCGGCCCCTTGAGCTCGCCCTGCAGGCCGGCCACGACCAGCGCGCCCAGCACGCCGACGCCGGCCGCCTCCGAGGGCGTCGCGAGG
>DATJWN010000204.1:0-5177 GCA_035501235.1 Reyranella sp. | reverse complement strand
CGACGGGCAGGGCACTGACATCGTGCTGGGCGAGCAGCTTGACGGCGTCGGCGACGCTCGTATCGGGATGAACGGTGACCACATCCTTGACCATGACGTCGATGGCACGCATCTGTCTCTCCTCGGATTGCCGGCGCACTGCGCGCCGATGGTCGGAGGCTATTTCCCGCACGTGACAGGCCCGCGACGATTCCGGTTCGGGTCCCTCCGGAATTGTACGTAGAGCATATTCCGTTCGGCTGGAATCAGCTGACCGGAAGCCGCTCCAGGAAAACTACGGACGAATGAAGGCGAGCGGCTCGTCTTCGTCGAGATTGTTGATGGCGGCCGCGAGCTCGCCCGCTATGTCGTCCTGCGTGCGCTCCTGGCGCCACAGGCGGATCGCTTCGGAGAGCAGGCAGCGGGCGACGACGTCGCTCCCGATCGATTTCCCAGCGGCTTCGTCGAGGGCGGCCTGCACATGCCTGGCAACGAGGGCGTGAGTGCTCATGGCGGTCTCATATCCCCTGTGAATGCCGGCCCGGCTGGCCGGTGTAGTGGCGGTCGAAGGCGGCGCAGACGAAACGCACCAGCGGCCGTCCCTCCTCGGTGATGCGCACCATGCCGTCCTCGAGGGCGACCAGGCCGTCCCGCGCCAGCGACGGCAGCGCATCGACGGTGGTGACGAAGGCTTCGGTGTCCACCTTGAAGCGTCGGCATTGCTCCCGCAGGTCGACACCGCCCTCGCACATGAGATGCTCGATGATCGAGGCGCGCAGGCGATCGTCGTCGGTGAGGGCCACGCCGCGCGCCGTCGCGAAGGGGCCGTTGGCGACGGCGGCGATGTACCAGCCGGGATCGGCCGTGTTCTGCGTGAAGCCGCGCGGCAGGCTCGAGATCGCCGAGGCGCCGATGCCGACCAGCCAGGGCGAGTCGTCGGCGACATAGCCCTGGAAATTCCGCTTCAGGCCGCCGCTTCGGGCGGCGAGGGCGAGCGCATCGTCGGGGCGCGCGAAATGATCGAGGCCGACCCGCATATAGCCCGCAGCGACCAGGCGTCCGGCGACTCGCTCGGCCATCTCGGCCCGCAGGGAGGCGTCGGGAAGTGCCGCGGCATCGATCAGCTTCTGATGCGGCTTCATCCAGGGAACATGGGCGTAGCCGAAGACGGCGAAGCGGCTGGGCGCGAGCTCGAGGGCGAGATCGAGCGTCCGCTCGAGGCTCGCCATCGTCTGGTGCGGCAGCCCGTAGACGAGATCGAGATTGAAGCGCCGGATGCCCTCGCCGCGCAGCAGGCCGATGGCGCGCGCCGTCGTCTCGAACGATTGCCGGCGATTGATCGCCTTCTGCACGGCGGGATCGAAGTCCTGCACGCCGAGGCTGACGCGGGTCACGCCGATCTCGGCGATCGCCTCGGCCAGCGGGCCGTTGCATTGGCGGGGGTCGATCTCGAGCGAATTCTCCGCATCGGCGCGCTGATCGAAGAGGGCGGCGATGCGCCGCCCGACGCGACGAAGTCGCACGGGCCCCAGCTGGCTCGGCGTGCCACCGCCCCACTGGATGCCGTCCAGGATCATGCCGGGCGCGATCCGGGCCACGCGCAGCAATTCGGCATCGAGCGCATCGGCATAGGAGTCGAGCGTGCCCGGCCGGTTCATCGCCATCGTGTTGCAGGCGCAGTACCAGCAGAGCTCGCGGCAGAACGGCACGTGGACGTAGAGGCAGGCCGCCTGGCCGTTCAGGTCCCGCAGCCAGTCGGCGTGCTGGGCCGGCCCGACCGCCTTGTCGAACTGGGCGGCGGTCGGATAGCTGGTGTAGCGCGGGACGGGCCGGTCGTAGGCCGCGAGTATGTCCGGATCCATGGTCAGTGCACCATGAGCACGGGCACGGTCATGCTGTTGAGCAGCGTGCGACTGGCACCGCCCAGCACGAACTCGCGCATGCGCGAATGGCCGTAGACGCCCATCACGATCAGATCGACGCCGAGGTCGGCGGCGCGCGACAGGATCACCTCGCCGACCGCGGTGTCCATGGCGACCTCGCGATGCACGGTGGCCTTGATGCCGTGACGGGCGAGCCAGGTCGCGACGTCGGCGCCCGGCTCGGGCCCGTGCCCGTTGGGCGACTTGTGCGGATCGACGATCAGCACGATCACGCGATCGGCCGCCTTCAGGAAGGGCAGGGCCTCGGTCGCGGCGAGCGCGCTTTCGCGGCTGGCGTTCCAGCACAGCATGACGGTCTTGCCGGGCCTGGTCGGCGCACCGGTATAGGGCACGACCAGCACCGGCCGGCCGCTCGAAAGGGCGATCGATTCCGGCAGGTCGTCGGGCGCCGGGCCGAACTCCTCGGCATAGGCCTGCCCGACCACGACCAGGTCGGCGTAGCGGGCGTTGGTCGCCATCACCTCGTCGGTGAAGCCGTCGACCACGCGCCACTCGGTGGAAACGTGCTTGCCCTTCGTCGCATCCTCGAAGGCTTCGCGCGCGTTCTTCTGGTCGGCGTCGGCCTGCCTTTCATAGGCATCGTAGAGCGGCTGGCTCGCGATGGTGACGTCGAAGGAGGGGAGCTCGAGAGGCGGCCGCGCGTGCACCGCGACGAGGGTGGAGTGGAACCGCTCGGCGAGCTCCGTCGCGACGGCGAGGCGGGCGCCCACCTTTTCGTTGGCATCGCAATGAACGACGATGGTCTTGTAGCTCATGGGACCTCCGTGGAACTGAGGACGCCATCGTGGCAGCATCGGCGCCGGAGCGGTTTGATGCAGGTCAACAGCGTGCCCGGGGGCCGCGCTAGGATCGTGACATGGACGGCATCTTCTCGATGATCGCGGCCTGCGGGCAGGAGATGGGCCGTCTGGGCGGTTGGCCGGGCGGCCTCGCTTTGTCGCTGTTCGTGGCCGGGCTCGCCGGCAGCCTGGTGCATTGCGCGGGCATGTGCGGCCCCTTCGTGCTGGGCCAGGTCGTGGCCGATTCCTCGAACCTCGTCCGCTACGGTGAATGGCGGCGGCTCGCGGGCGCGACGCTCGTGCCCTATCACCTGGGCCGAGCCACGACCTATTCCCTGCTGGGGGCGGTGGCGGGCGGGGCGACCGCGGTGTTCGCCGCGACGCCTGCGTTCCGCTGGCTGTCGGCCGGCCTGCTCATCCTCGGCGCGGGTGTTGTGGCGTTCCAGCTCCTCGGGCTGACGTTGCACTTCTCCGCGCCCTGGAGCGGGTGGCTCTCGGGTGTTTCGAGGCGCTTCTCGGCATCGCGCCATTGGGGCGGGCGCTATGCGCTGGGCGTCGCGCTGGGCTTCCTGCCCTGCGGCATGATCTATGGAGCGCTCGGCATGGCGGCCGGCAGCGGATCGCCGGTGCAGGGCGCGGCCGCGATGGCGGCCTTCGCCGCCGGAACGGTGCCGGTGCTGGTCGCCGTGGGCTGGGGCGGCATGCTGCTGCACCGCCGCTTCCAAGGCGCGATGCGCTATGCCGCCATTCCCTTGCTGATCGTCAACCTCGCGCTCGTCACGGTGCTCGCCAGCCAGCGCCTCTGATCATTCGTCCACGAAGACGACGATGTCGCGATAGGCATGCCACGTCGCGTGCCCGATCACCGGCAGGGCGATCGCGAGCCCGAGCAGGCCCGGGACCATGCCGAGGCCGGTCAGGAACACGATCAGCACCGCCCACAGCAGCATCGGCCGCACGTTGAGCCGGACCGCGGCGACCGACGTCGCGATGGCCTCGAACAGGTTGGCGTTGCGCCGGTCGAGCAGGTACGGCAGCGCGAAGGCCGCGACCGTGAACGCGATGGCAGCGAGCGCCGCGCCGAGCAACGTGCCGAGCGCCAGGAACGGCAGGCTGTGCGAGGAGTACCACAGGAGATCGGCGAACCGGTCCCAGGACGGGATCGAACGCCAGGCGAAGATCGCGAACAGGAGCTGCGCCAGCCGCATCCAGACGAGGTGGAAGACGAGAAGCAGCACGCCCATCAAGGCGATCTGCTCGGCATTGCGCTTCCAGGCGAAGGCGACCGATTCGACGTCGATGTGAAGTCGTTGCTCGTGCCGGCGGCTGATCTCGTAGAAGCAGCCGGCGAGGAAGGGGCCGAGGAAGAAGAATCCGGCGCCGAGCGGCAGCAGCAGATAGGGCAGGTCGAACCAGGCGAGCAGGGCGGCCGCCAGCCATCCCGCCACGACGGGCACCATGCCCCAGGCGAAGCTCTGCCGCGGCGCCACCCGGAAGTCGCGCCAGCCGAGGCCGAGCCAGCGCCAGGCGCGGTCCACGGGAACGCGTCGCACGCGCGGCTGGGGCGATTGGAAGACGTCGACGATGTCCTGCATGCGCTCTCTCCCGGATTCTGCACAGGCTGACGCCATCCGGCTCGGCGGGCGTTGATCCACGTCAAATACGAGCGGCGCCCGTCTCCCTAGGTTGCCGCCACCGAGTTTCGTGGGAGATCGCATGTCCACCTCCGCCGTCCAATCGACCGGTCACCGGCCGACGAGCCGATACGTCGAAGACGTCGTGCGCACGGCGATGGTGCTCACCATGTTCTGGGGCATCGTGGCCTTCCTGGTGGGCGTGGTGATTGCAGCCCAGCTCGTCTGGCCGCAGCTCAGCTTCGACAACGAGCATCTGACCTTCGGCCGCCTGCGTCCGCTGCACACTTCCGCGGCGATCTTCGCCTTCGGCGGCACGGCGCTGATCGGCACCGCCTTCCACATCGTGCAGCGCACCTGCCGCGCGCGGCTGTTCGGCGGCGCGCCGCTCGGCTGGTTCGTGCTGCTGGGCTACCAGTTCTTCATCCTCACCGCCGCGACCGGCTACCTGACCGGCGTCACGCAGGGCAAGGAATATGCCGAGCCCGAATGGTACGCCGACGCCTGGCTCACGGTCGTTTGGGTGGCGTTCCTGATCGCCTATCTCGGCACCGTGCTGAAGCGCGAGGAACCGCACATCTACGTCGCCAACTGGTTCTACCTCGCCTTCATCGTGACCATCGCGATGCTGCACATCGTGAACAACCTCGCCGTGCCCGTCTCCTTCGCCGGCACCAAGAGCTACGGCGCCTGGGCGGGCGTGCAGGACGCGATGATCCAGTGGTGGTACGGCCACAACGCGGTCGGCTTCTTCCTGACCGCGGCCTTCCTCGGCATGATGTACTACTTCATCCCGAAGGCGGCGAACCGGCCGATCTACTCGTACCGGCTCTCCATCGTCC
>DATJWN010000203.1:0-20707 GCA_035501235.1 Reyranella sp. | reverse complement strand
TGCCGCGCTCGTTCAGCACCTTGATGGCATAGGCGATGCGGTCGTCGGTCTGCTCTGGATTGTCCTTCTTGATGAGCGCGTTGGCCGCCTCGATCGCGGGCCCGCCCTTGAGGTATTGCGCCCAGCCTTCGAGCGTGGCGTCGACGAAGCGGCCGATCAGCTCCTTCTTCTCCGTCGCGAGCTTGCGCGAGATCGCGATCGTCGTCTGGTAGGCGCTGAAGCCCGCATCGGCGATCAGCAGGACCTCCGGCGGCTGGCCGAGCGCCTGCTGGATCGAATAGGGCTCGGACGAGAGGAAGCCCTGCTGCACCGCGTTCTTGTCGGCGAGGAAGGGCGCCATGTTGAAGTTGTAAGGCCGCAGCTGGTCGTCGGAGAGGCCGTACTTCTTCCTGAGATAGGGCCAGTAGGTCACACGTCCGCCGCTCGCGATCAGCAGCGTGTGGCCCTTGAGCTTGTCGAGGCCGGTGACGCCCGAGCCGGGATGGGCGATCAGCACCTGCGGATCCTTCTGGAAGATCGCCGCGATCGTGACGAACGGCGCCTCCTCGCGCAGGAAGGTGAAGGCCTGGAAGCTGTTGGACACGCACATGTCGATGCGGCCGGCGAGCAGGAGCTGGTTGATGTTGAGGCTCGGACCGCCCTGGCGCAGATCGCAATCGATGCCCGCCTTCCGATAGAGGCCGGCGGCGAGGGCCTGGTAGAAGCCGCCATGCTCTGCCTCGGCGCGCCAGTCGGTCTGGAAGGAGAGCTTGTCGAGGGTCTGCGCGCGCGGCCGGCGCGCGAGGGCCACGAGCAGCGGGCCTGCGCCGAGCAGGCCGAGCGCGGCGCGGCGGTTGAGGCGCCAGGCGGTCATGGAGTCCGCCCGCGGCGAAAATCGAGCCACAGGCCCGCGAGCTCATGCAACGCCGCGCAGGACATGCCGAGCGCCTCCTGCGAAGGGATCCAGTCATCCCACGGCGCCTTCGGACCCGGCAGCGCCCGGTAGTCGGTGGGGAACGCCCCGACATCGAGCCGGGCGCGCGCCGCGATCTGCAGCGCGCGCGGCATGTGCATCGCCGACGTCACCAGCGCCACCTTCTTGTCGCCGACCAGGGCACGGACATGCTGAAGGTTCTCCAGGGTGTTGAGCGACGTGCCCTCGGCAACGATCGCCTCCGACGGCACGCCGAGATCGATCAGGAAGGTGCGCATCGCCTCGGCTTCGGTGGTCGACGGGTCGCCGGGCTTGGCCATGTAGCCGCCGCCGCTCGCGATGATACGCGGCGCGACATGCCGGTGATAGAGGCGCGCGGCGTGCCACACGCGATCGGACGCGTCGGAGAGATCGGGGAAATCGCGCAGCGGCGGCATGGCGGGGGCGATGCCGCCGCCCAGCACGACGATCGCATCGTAGCAGCATTTCGGCGCCGCCTGCGCCGCGGCGGTCGCCTGATCCTCGAGATGCATCACGAGCGCGTCGCCGACGGGCGGAAAGGACAGAACGAGCGTCTCGGCGAAGGCCAGCCCGAGCGCCAGGCGCGCCAGCCGCCTCAGGCCGAACGGCGCGAGCACGAGGGCGATCACGAGAGCAAGCCCCATCGAGCCCGGCGGCGTCACGAGCTGCTCGACGAATTTCAGGAAGACGAAGAGGCTCATCGGCGGCACGTTCGGGAGGACGGCAAAAGAAAAGGCGGGCCCGTTTCGCGGCGCCCGCCCGTTTTCTTGCTGCGTCAGCGACGGATCAGATCGATTCCTTGAGATCCTTGGCGACGCGGAAGGCGACCTTCTTGGACGCCTTGATCTTGATCGCCTCGCCGGTCGCGGGATTGCGGCCCATGCGCGCCGGACGGTTGCGCACCTGAAGGATGCCGAGGCCGGTGATGCGGACCTTGTTGCCCTTCTTGAGATGCTTGACGACCAAGCCGACGAAATCGTCGAGGTGGCTGGTCGCGTCCTTCTTGGTCAGGCCGGTCTTCTCGGCCAGTTCAGCCGCCACCTTGGACAGCGGAATGGTCGGAGCGGTCGTTTTCGCAGGTGCTGGAGGAGTAGCCATAGTGAGGGGTCCCTTGCATTTTTCGTTTCATCAGCTGCGTCCTGACGCCCCAGAACAGCGCTGACTGCCGCAAGGTTATCCACGAATCGCGCTCCCGCAAGAGGCGAAAATGCGAAAAATGTCGATTTCTGGGGCTTTTTCGGCCATTTGAAGCGGCCATCCACAGTCTTGAGAGAGAGTTCGCGTGCCGACGTCCGACCTGATGCCGACTTTCGCCACCGCCGTGAACACCTGGCAGTGCGACGAGAACGACCACCTGAACGTGCAGTACTACACCGAATTCGGGCAGGAAGCGTCGGCCCATCTGCTCGCTGCCATGGGCCTCGGACCGCGTGCGCGTGCGAAGCTCGAACTCGCGGTGCGGCCGACCGAAGATCACATCCGCTACCTGCGCGAGTTCCGCGTCGTCGAGTCGATCGAGGTGCGCTCGGCGCCGATCGAGATCGGTGACAGGCACATCGCGATCTATCACGAGGTGCTGAATCGCGGCGACGGCGCGCTTGCGTCGACGATTCGCTGCAAGCTCGAAAGCGACAGGCCTTGGCCTGCAGACTTCGCTCGACGCGCCCAGGCGGCGATGGTCGAGATGCCGTCCACTTCGCGGCCACGCTCCGTCGGCACGCCGCCGTTGCCCGACGTCGCCTTCAGCGATGCCGCGAAGGTCGGCCTCATCGTCACCGGCCGCACGGTGATCAAGCCCGCCGAATGCGACGAGCGCGGCATCTTCCTGCCGCGCTGCCAGTTCGGCCGCTATTCGGATGCGGCGCCCATGCTGTGGAACCATTTCGGCTTCGACCGCGCCGCCATGCAGGAGCGGCAGGAGGGCACCGTCGTCGTCGAGACGCTGCATCACTATCGTCAACCGCTCCGTGCCGGCGATCCGCTGACGATCATGAGCGGGCTCGCGGATTTCGGCGACAAGATCCTGCGGCTGGTGCACTACGCCTACGCGGCGGAAACCGGCACGCTCGCTGCATGCAGCGAGGGGATCGGCATGAAGTTCGACCAGAAGATCCGCAAGATCATGACCTTCTCGCCCGAGGACAAGGCGCGGCTGGCCGCGCTCAAGCTGCGCTTCTGAGGAGTGAGCGACATGGATGAGATCATGAGACTGCAAGGGCTGGCGTACGACGCCAAGCGGCTGGCCGAACTCAAGGCGGAAGTCGAGGTCCTGAACGAGGCGGTGCGCAAGGCCGCCGCCGAGCGGCTCACCTTCGACGACGAGCCCGCCGCCTTCGCAAGCGTCATGGAACGCGAGGGCAAAAATGAGAAATGAGGATCTCGCGCTCGAGGATCTGAGCGCCATCGCCGAGGCGATCGCCGAGCGGCGGATCACCTCTGTCGAGGCGACCGAAGCCTGTTTGGCCCGCATCGAGGCCTGGCAGCCACGCACCAATGCTTTCCTGCGCATCTACAAGGACAAGGCGCTGGCCCAGGCGCGCGCCATGGATGCCGAGCTGGCGGCCGGCAAGCGGCGTGGACCGCTGCATGGCGTGCCGATGGCGCACAAGGACATGTACTACCGCAAGGGCGAGATCTCGACGGGCGGCAGCGCCATCCGCAAGGACTGGATCGCGCCCGTGACGGCGACGGCGCTGCAGAAGCTCGACGCGGCGGGCGTGGTCGAACTGGGCTTCCTCAACATGGCGGAGTTCGCGGCGGGCCCGACGGGCCACAACGTCCATCACGGCCATTGCCGCAATCCCTGGGACGGCACGCGCGTGACCGGCGGCAGCTCCAGCGGCTCGGGCGCCTCGGTGGCCGCACGCATGGTCTATGGCGCGCTGGGATCGGACACCGGCGGCTCGATCCGCCTGCCCGCGTCGGCCTGCGGCGTGGTCGGCATGAAGGCGACCTACGGACGCGTCAGCCGCGCCGGCGCCGTCGCACGCTCGTGGAGCCTCGACCATGTCGGTCCGCTCACCCGCACCGTGCGCGACAATGCACGCATGCTGTCGGTGATCGCGGGCCACGACCCGGATGACTCGACCACCAGCGAACGGCCCGTGCCGGACTATGAGGCGGCGCTCAAGGGCGGCGTGTCGGGACTCAAGATCGGCCTTGCCTTGCCGAACGACGGACCCGCGCCGCTCGAGGCGAGCGTCGGCGCAGCGGTGCAAGCCGCGGCCGACACGCTGGGAAGGCTGGGCGTGAAGATCTCGGCTGTGACCTTGCCCGATTTCACCGCGCTCTATCGTGCCGCCGAGGTCATGGTGAAGTGCGAGGCGGCCGCCATGCACCGGCCGTGGATGGAGAAGACGCCCGAGCTCTATGCCAACCAGGTGCGCACGCGCATGGAGGCGGGCTTCTTCATTCCCGCGACCCAGTACATCGACGCACTGCGGCTGCGGGCCAGCTTCGTGAAGGAGTTCCTGTCGACGGCGATGGACGGCGTCGACGCCGTGCTGCTGCCCTCGATCCCCTTCCCCATCCCGACCATCGAGGAGACCGACACCGAGACCAAGGGCGGGCCCGCGGTGCTGAAGATGGTGGCGAGCTTCACGGGCCTCACGCGGCCCTTCAACACGCTGGGCGTGCCCGCGCTCTCCGTGCCCTGCGGTTTCGACAGGAACGGCGCGCCCATCGGGATGCAGCTGGTCGGCCGGCCGTTCGACGAGGCGATGCTCTACCGGATCGGCCACGCCTATCAGGGCGCGACCGAGTTCCACACGAAAGTGCCTCAGTAGCGCGCGATCACCTGGTCGGCGAAATCCTTGAGGTTGCGTCGCGCCGCATCCATCGCGGGCAACAGCGTGATCTCGTCGAGGCCCATCGCCTCGCGCTCGCGCAAGCCGGCGACGATCTCATCCGGCGTGCCGACCAGCCCGCCGGTCGCGCGGATCAGGTCCTCGGTGATGAAACGGCGCTCTTCCGGCGGCAGGAAGGCGCAATGGCCGAAATGGACCTGCTGGTAGCGGCGCTCCAGCGGCAGCTCCATCTTCTCGGTGAAGGCGAGATACTCGTCCCACAGGTTGAGGCAGCGCTGCGAGACCGTGCTGGTGTCGCCGTCCTTCTGATAGAGCTCCCACCAGTAGTGCAAGGTCGCGGCGGCCATCGGGCCGATCTCGTCGATCACGCGGTCCGACGTCATCTTCTCGCCGGGTCGCAGCACGCAGGCATAGGACAGCGCCGCCGTATGGAAATCTTCCGGCAAGGTGCGGCCGACCGCCGACGCGCCCTGCTGCATGGTCTCCAGGCTCTTCTGCAGGCGGGCACGCGTCTGGTTGTGCGAGCAGACGCGTCCATCGCCATAGGCGCCGGCGGCCTTGAGCGCGAGCGGGCCGTCGGCCGCGACATAGATCGGCACCGGACGGGCGACGTCGATGAAGCCCATGTCCGCATGCAGGAAGCGGATGTCGGTCTTCTCCTCGCCGTCGGCCAACGCGTAGTCGACCTCCTCGCCGTGCAGCAGCGCTCGCAACACGCGCAGATACTCACGGAAGGCCTTCGCCTTCACCGGATCCTTGCCCATCACACGCATCGCCGTATGGCCCGTGCCGATGCCGATGAACACGCGGCCCGGTGCGAGCTGGTTGATCGAGGCGATGGAATGCGCCGTCACTGGAGCGAGCCGCACGCCCGCCACCGACACGCCGGTGCCGAGGCGGATGCGCGAGGTGTTGGCCGCCGCCAACGCCAGCGTGGCGTAGGCGTCCGAATAGAGCATCTGGGAATCTGCCGCCCAGGCGCAGTCGTAGCCCATCGTCTCCAGGTCGACGAAGAGCTTCCAGTCGCTGATGCGCGGAACGACGGTGACGCCGAATTTCATCGGATCATTCTCCTCAGATCGCCAGGTTCACCGTGACGTTCTTCCTCTGCGTGAAGCTGTCGAGCATCCCCTCGAGCGAAAACTCGCGGCCGATGCCGCTCTGCTTGTAGCCGCCATAGGACATGCCGGGCACCTGGCCCAGGCCCTGGTTGACCTGCACCCATCCGGATTCGATGGCATGCGCGGCGCGCAGGCCGCGGCCGATCTCGTGCGTCCAGACATAGGCGGCGAGGCCGTAGTGACTGTCGTTGGCCATGCGGATCGCCTCGCCCTCGTCGCTCCAGCGGATCGCCACCAGAACCGGCCCGAAGATCTCCTCACGAGCGAGGCGCCAATCGTTGGAACGGTCGGCAAAGACCGTCGGGATGGCGTAGTAACCTTCCGACAGCGGGCCGTCCTTGGGCGGCAGGCCGCCGAACACCAGCTTGGCGTCGGAGCGCTTCAACCCCTCGTCGACATACTTGCAGACCTTGGAGAACTGCTTGTTGTTGATGATCGTGCCGATGTCGCTCGCCTCGTCGAGCGGATCGCCGATCTTCAGCGCCGTCGTCTTCTTCTCGAGCTTGCCGAGGAAGCTGTCGAAGATGTCCTCATGCAGGAACAGGCGCGAGCCCGCCGTGCAGCTCTGGCTCTGCCGCGTGAAGCGCATGGCGGCGATGATGCCATCGACGGCCCAGTCCTCGTTGGCGTCGGGATAGACGATCGACGGGCTCTTGCCGCCGAGCTCCAGCGACACCGGCACGATGCGCTCGGCCGCGGCACGCATCACGATCTTGCCGACCTCCGTCGAGCCGGTGAACGAAAGCTTGCGGATCTTCGGGTGATTGGCGAGCGCGCCGCCCGCCTCCTCGCCGAAGCCGGTCAGCACGCCCGGCGGCAGGAATTCCTGGCAGATCTCGGCCATCAGCAGCACGCCGACTGGCGCGTCCTCGGCCGCCTTCATCACCATGCAGTTGCCGGCGCAGAGCGCGGGCGCGATCTTGAGCGCGCCCAGCATGACCGGCGCGTTCCACGGGATGATGGCGCCCACGACGCCGAGCGGCTCGCGGCGCGTGTAGGACAGCACATGCTCGCCGAGCGGGATCGTCTCGCCCTTGAGCTCGGAGCCTAGGCCGCCGAAGTAGCGGAAGATGTCGGCCGTCATCCTGGCCTCGCCGCGGGCCTGCGTCCGCAGAGCATTGCCGGTCTCGAGCGCGATCGTGCGCGCCATCTCCTCGGCGCACTCCTCGAGCTTCTCGGCGATCTTGAGCAGCAGCCGGCCGCGATCGCGCGGCGGCATCTTCGCCCAGGCCGGATAGGCTCTCGACGCCGCCTCGACCGCGGCGTCGACATCGGCCGCGGTGGCGCGCGGCACCTCGGCGATCGGCTTGCGCTTGGCGGGATTCTCGACGGCGATGCGGCCGCCCGCCTTGGCATCGACCCAGTGACCGCCGATCAGCATGCCCTTGGGACTGACGGAATGAGCAACAGCGGTCATGCGGGCCTCCTGGAATGGAACGAGGCGCGGAGTTTGGCTCCGAGCCCGCCCAACTACTAGCCGCGCTTTTTCTTCTTCCGCTTGGCGGTCAGCTCGCCGTACTTCATGCCTTCGAGCTTCAACCCGTCGGGATCGAGGAAGAAGACGGCATAGTAGTCCTCGTAATATTCGTCGGCAGGATCGACGATGGTGACCTTCTCCTTTTCGAGGAAGGCCTGCAGGGCGTCGACGTCCTTCCGATTGCGCAGCTCGAACGCATAGTGATGCAGGCCGACGTCGCCGATCTTGTGGCTCTTGCGGCCCTCGGCCTCGGCGATCCAGTAGCGGGTCTTGCCGTTGGTCCAGCCGATGGTGCTGCCGTAGTCCTCCGAGATCTCGAAGCCCAGGAAGGTGAAGAGCTTCGAATAGAAGGCCCGTGACCTGGCGTAGTCGCTGACCCTGATGGAGATGTGGTCAATTCCGACGACCCTGGAAGTGGGCATGGCGTCCTCCGTCCGCTGATCTTAAGGTCAACGCCGCAATGCGTCTTTCCGTTCTCGATCAATCCGTCGCCATCGCCGGCCGCCCGCACGAGCAATCGATCCGCAACACCGTGGCGCTCGCCAAGCACTGCGAGACCCTGGGCTACGAGCGCTTCTGGGTTTCGGAGCATCACAACCACCCGACCATCGTCGGCACCGCGCCCGAGATCGTGATGGCCGCGATCGCCGCCACCACCGAGCGCATCCGCATCGGCAGCGCCGGCATCATGCTGCCGCACTATTCGCCCTTCAAGGTGGCCGAGGTCTTCCGTGTTCTCGACGCGCTCGCCCCCGGCCGCATCGACATGGGCCTCGGTCGCGCGCCCGGCTCCGACGGCCGCACGGCCTACGCGCTCAACCCCGCGGCCAACGAGCGGCCCGAGCATTTCCCGTCGGACATCCGCGACCTGATGGCCTGGGTGCACAACGAGCCGCTGGTGAACGGTCACCCCTTCGCCGCGGTGAAGGCCTATCCAACCGGATCGACGGCGCCGGAGATCTGGATCCTCGGCAGCTCCGACTACGGCGCGCAGGTCGCGGCCCTGTTCGGCCTGCCCTATTGCTACGCCTGGTTCTTCAGCGATGGCGCGGGTGGCGAGCGCGCCATCGATCTCTACAAGCGCACCTATCGGCCGAGCGAACGCCATCCCAAGCCTCACAGCGCGCTCTGCGTCTCGGCCCTCGCCGCGCCGACCATGGAGGAGGCGCAGCATCATCTCACCCCGCGCATCCTCAACCGCCTCAACCGCGATCGCGGCCTGCTCGGCCCCCTGCAATCGGTCGAGGACGCCGCCAAGGCGCTCAAGCAGTACGACCCGGCCCGCATCGAGAAGCTGCGCCAGGACGCCTTCGCCGGCACCGGCCCCGAGGTCATGGCCCGCATCGTCGAACTGAAGGACAAGGTCGGCGTCGACGAAATGGCCGTCGTCACCTGGACCTACGACGAAGAGGCGCGCCGCCGGAGCTATACGGAATTGGCGAAGGCGTTTTAGCCGGACCGCGGGCCTCCAGGCCCGCTAGAGGCGCATGTGAATGCGCCGCAATGAGCGGCGCTGGAGCGCCGCGGTCCGCCGAAGCTGAAGATCAGCGCGGCTCCGTCCAGCTCTCGGAGAAAGCCAGCGCGCAGGTCGAGAAGGGGCGGCCTTCGCGTTCGCGCTTCCAGGGCGAGCCCTTGGCCTGCTCGCCGTTCAGGGTCAGCCGGGCGCCCAGCGCGGGAATGAGCAAGGTGCAGACGCCGTAGGGCCTGGGGTTCGGCGGCTGGTTGGGCTGGGTGTGGATCAAGAGCGGCTCGCCGATGTCGAACCAGGTGAGCGCGATCTCGGCATCCGTGGCCGAAACATGTTCGGTCCAGTAATCGCGGCAGTCGCCCGACTTGTCGAAGGCGGCATCGGTGACGGGGATCGTGAGGTCCTTGAGCTCGGGATTGAGCATGCCCTGCACGGTCTTCTGCAGCCAGCGGGCCATGGCGATGTTGTCGGAATAGATGCGCCAGCGGCCCTCGGTCAGCTCGCTCTTCATATAAAGGACATGCCCGGGGCCGGCCGGGCTCAAAATGATCCGCCAGTAACTGGCGTCGGTCGTGTTGGGATCGCCGTCCCTGGGCGACAGCCGGATGAAAGGATTCTCGCCAGTCAGGATCGTGCGATTGGCGTCGGCTACGCTCATTTCATTCCTCCCCCGGAACTCGCCAATGATGGCGGCGTTGCCTCATTCGCACACGTATATCGCAGCGAGGAGCAAAACAACATGCGCCGTTCATTCCGAGCCGCCCTGCTTTCCAGCGTTGCTTTGATGGCGATCGCCGGCACCGCGGCGGCGCAGTCCGATCCCCCGGGTCGCGTCGGGCGCCTCGCCTATCTTCAGGGCGCCGTTTCCTACCACGATGCCCAGGCCGACAGCTGGTCCCAGGCGGCGCTGAACACGCCGCTCTCGACGGGCGACGCGCTGTGGACCGAGCCCAGCGGCCATGACGAGGTCCAGATCGGCGGCACGCGGGTGCGCATGGACGGCGACACCCAGCTCGACCTGCTGGCGGTCGACGACAGCCAGACCAAGCTCCAGCTCGACCAGGGCCGGCTCGACATCCGGGCCTTCCAGCTCGACAACAACCAGCCCTATACGGTCGTGACGCCGCGCGGCACGGTCACGCTGCAGCAGCAGGGCGACTACTACATCCATGCCGGCACCAGCGACGACCCGACCCTGATCGGCGTGCGCGCGGGTTCGGTCGAGGTCCAGACGCCGGGCGGCGAGAGCCTGACGGTGAACGCGGGGCAGGAAGCGCAGATCAGGGGCGACGGCTCGTCGTTCCAGGTCCAGGCGATCCAGAGCGCGCCACCCGCCATGCCGGCCTACTGGGCGCAACGCGACCAGCTGATCCACTACGACGACTCGCAATATCTCTCCGACGACATGACCGGCTACGCCGATTTGGCGGCCTACGGCACCTGGGCGCAGGATCCGGAATACGGCGAGGTGTGGACGCCCAACGGCCTCGCCGCCGACTGGCAGCCCTACACCGACGGCTACTGGGCCTATTCGGATCCCTATGGCTGGAACTGGGTCGGCGCCGAGCCGTGGGGCTTCGCGCCCTACCACTATGGCCGGTGGGCGCAACGCGACCATCACTGGTTCTGGGTCCCGCCCGACCGGCATGAGCATGCCGTCTATGCGCCGGCGCTGGTCGCCTTCGTGGGCGGCACCGAACTCGGAGTCGCCCTGGGCGCCCAGAACCGCGCGCCTGTGGGCTGGTTCCCGCTCGGCCCGCACGAAGCCTATGTACCGCCCTATGCGCGCGACCGCGCCTACTATGAGCGCATGAACCGCGCCGACCATGTGCCGGCCGCGGCGATGAACGATCGCTGGCAGCATGCCGAGCGCCACGAGGCGCTGCGGGCGAATGCGCAGAACGAGCCGATGATGAACCGCCGGTTCGCGACCGTGGTGTCGGCCGAGGACTTCGCCCATTCGCGGCCGGTCCAGCAGGTCCGCCTGCACGTCGCGGAAGACAAGATCGCCTCGGCGCCCGTCGCCGCCGTGTCGGCGCCGCCCTCGCCCACCCACTCGCTCGCCCAGCAGGCCCCGGCGCAGGGCCAGCAGGCGAACCGGGCGAACGAGCCCGCCGGCCACGAGACGCGCTTCGGCAACATGCAGGAAATCGCTCGCCCGCAGCCACAGCACACCCCCGCGCCTGGCCCGAACATCGCCGCACACACGCCGGGCGAGCCCGGCCACGCGCAGCATCCGGGCATGCCGCCGCTGCCGCAGGCCAACCACGCCGAGCAGCGTCCGGGTGAGCCAGCCCGTCCCGGCGAACCGCGCCCCGGCGAGCCGCGTGCGAACGTGCAGCCCGGCGCTCAGCCTCAGGCGCAACACGCCGAACCCCAGCATCCCGAGGCTCAGCGCCCCGGCGAGCCGCCGCACGCGCCGGCACCTGCCGCCCAACAGGCCCAGCACCCCGAGGTCCAGCACCCGGGCGAGCCGCCTCGCGCGCCAGCGCCGCCGGCCGCGCAGCAGGCCCAGCATCCGGAGCCGCAGCACCAGGCCGAGCCGCCGCATGCTCCAGCGCCTGCTGCCCAGCAAGCTCAACATCCCGAGCCGCAGCACCCGGCCGCGGTGCCGCAGCAGGCCCAGCATCCGATAGAGCCGAAGCATCCGGCCGCGCCCGCGCCGCAGGCCCATCCGGCCGAGGCGCCGCATCCGATGCCTCAGGCGGCTCCGCCGCAGCAAGCCCATGCGCCGGCCCCGCCGCCGCATCCGGCCGCACCTCCGCCGCAGGCCGCGCCGCATCCCGCGGCCGCCCCGCCTCCGCCGGCGCCGCATCCGGCTCCGCAGCAGGCTCAGGCGCCTCATCCCGCGCCGGCGCCGGCACCCCAGGCTGCGCCGCACCCGGCTCCCGCGCCCGCGCCGCAGAAGCAGGAAGAGAAGAAGCCCTAGCCCGAAGTCAGAGCACCTGGTTGCGCAGCGTCTTGTCGCCGCGCGCCAGGTGCTCGAGATTCTCGACCAGGATATCGATCACATTGTCTTCGTAGGCGCGCGTCTCGCCCGCCGTGTGCGGCGTGACGAAGACATTGGGCATCGTCCAGAGCGGTGACGATGCCGGCAGCGGCTCCTCGGCGGTAACATCGATCGCCGCCGCCCAGATCTTCCCGTTCTTCATCGTGTCGATCAGGGCTGCTTCGTCGGCCACCTTGCCGCGCGCCACGTTCACGAACATCGAGGATGGCTTCATCGCCGCGAACGCGGCCTTGCTCATCAGGCCCGTCGTCTCGGGCGTGAGCGCGCAGGCGAGCGCCACGATGTCGGCCTGCGGCACCAGCTTCACCAGATCGCCCATCGCGTGGATCGCGTCGGCGCCGTTGGTGCCCTTGGAAGGATCTTGTCGGATGCCGATCACCTTCATGTCGAAGGCCTTGGCGAGCTTGGCGAGATGGGCGCCGATGCGGCCCATGCCGACGATCAGCAGCGTCTTGCCGCCGAGTTCATCCTCGCGCTGCGTGAGATCGCCGATCATGCCGCGCCACATCTTGGCGTGCTGGTTGTCGCGCGCCTCGGGGAGACGCCGCGCCACCGCGAGGATGAGCGCGATGGCATGCTCGGCCACGGCGCGCGCATTGACGCCGGCGGCGCTGCAGAGCCGCACGTTCTTGGCGCCGAGCTGCTCCCTGGAATACTGGTCCATGCCCGAGCTGATCGATTGGATGAACTTCAGCTTTCCGGCGTGCCCGATCAGGTCGTTCTTCCACATGCCCGAGACCACCACGACATCCGCCTCGCCGACGCGCTTCTGGAAATCGTCGTAGTTCCAGACCTGGAAGCTCTTGATGCCCGTCTTGCGGGCCTCGAAGCGGGCCTGCATCTGGTAGGCGGCGTGGGCGAAACAGATGGTGAGATTTTCTTTCGACGGAAACATGGGACTCCCTTGGCGCAAGATGCGAGACTAGCCCGGACCACGCGCCCGAGGGAAACATCATGAACATCCGCCGCAACCTGCTCCGCGAACGCCTGAACGAAGGGAAGCCGACGGTCGGAACGCACATCCTTTCCTGCTGGCCGACCCTGGTCGAGTTGATCGGCCATTCGGGCCAGTACGACTATGTCGAGTTCACCGCCGAATACGCGCCTTTCGACATGCACGATCTCGACAATCTCGGCCGCGCCTTCGAGGTCGCGAACCTGGGCGGCATGATCAAGATCGAGCAGACGCAGTACACGCATCAGGCCATGCGTGCGATCGGCGCGGGCTTCCAGAGCGTGCTGTTCGCCGACATCCGCTCGGTCGAGGATGCAAAGCTCGCCGTCGACGCAGTGCGCGCGGAGACCACGATGGCGCCGGGCGCGCGCGGCCGCGGGCGGCTGGGCGTCGGCATGCGCCGCGATGTCGGCGTCGTGCGCCAGGGCGGGCAGCCGGCCTATGTCGACGCGCTGAACGACATCGTGATCGCCATCATGGTCGAGAAGAAGTCCTGCGTGGACGATCTCGAGAACATCCTCTCGGTGCCGGGCATCGACATGGTGCAGTTCGGCGGCTCGGACTATTCGATGAGCATCGGCAAGCCCGCCCAGCACAACGACCCCGAGGTTGTTGCGGCCGAGAAGAAGACCATCGAGATGGCGCTGAAGATGGGCAAGAACCCGAGACTCGAGTTGCGCGATCCCAGCCAGGCCAAGAAGTACCTCGACATGGGCGTGCAGCATTTCTGCATCGGCTGGGACGTGCGCATCCTCGCCGACTGGTGGGACACCAAGGGTGCGGAGATGCGCGGCATGGTCGAGGGCAAGGGTGCGGCACCGGTGAAGCTCGCCGCGAGGTCGGGCAATTACTGAGCGGGCCGGCATGAAGCCACCCGTCAAGCCGCCCACCGCCGACAAGCGTCCCGCTCCCTTCACCCGCCACGGCATCACCGTCGCCGACGACTATGCCTGGCTGAAGGATTTGCGCTGGCAGGAAGTGCTGCGCGAGCCGGGCAAGCTCGCGCCCGACATCCGCGCCTATCTCGAGGCGGAGAATGTCTACACACAATCGCTGCTCGGGCCGACGGATGCGTTGCAGAAGACGCTGGTCGCCGAGATGCGCGGGCGCATCAAGGAGGACGATTCGGGCGTGCCCATGCCCGACGGGCCTTACGCCTATACCTGGAAATACCGCGAGGGCGGGCAGCACGAGCAGATCGGCCGCCTGCCGCGCGAGGGTGGCGCATTCCAGACCCTCCTCGACGGCGATACGCTGGCCAAGACCTCCGAGTACTTCAAGTTCGGCCGCACACGGCATTCGCCCAACCACAGGCTCGAAGCGTGGAGCGCCGATCTGCGCGGCTCGGAGTATTTCAGCATCAGGGTGCGCGATTGGGAAACGGGCAATGACCTGCCAGACGAGATCGCGCGCGCGAGCGGCATTGTCGTCTGGGGCACTGACTCGTCGTTCTTCTACTACGTCGAGCGCGACGACAATCACCGGCCGCTGAAGGTCTATCGTCATCGGCTGGGCACACAGCAGACCGACGACGTGCTGGTCTACGAGGAGAAGGACAGCGGCTGGTTCACCTCGATCTCCAGAAGTGCCAGCGGCCGCTTCGGCATCATCAACGGCGGCGACCACGACACGACCGAGGAGTGGCTGGTCGATCTCGCCGATCCGAACGCCAGGCCGCGCCTGATTGCGGCGCGCGAGGTGGGCGTGCGCTACAGCGTGGCCGATCGCGGCGATGAGCTCTTCATCCTGACCAACCTCGGCGGCGCCATCGACTTCCGGATCATGACCGCGCCCCTCGCCACGCCCGAGCGCGTGCATTGGCGCGAACTGATCCCGCATCGGCCGGGCGTCTATGTGCTGAGCATCGAGGTCTACGCCAACCATCTGGTTCGTCTCGAGCGCGCCAACGCGCTGGCGGCCATTGTCATCCGCGACCTCACCACGTCGCAGGAGCACACGATCGCTTTCGACGAGCCGGCCTATTCGCTCGATGTCGTCAGTGGCTACGAATTCGACACCACGACCGTGCGCTTCGCCTATTCGTCGATGACCACGCCGACGGAAGTCTACGACTATGACATGGCGCAGCGGACACGGACGCTGCGCAAGCGGCAGGAGATCCCGTCGGGCCACGATCCGGCCAACTACGTCACCACACGTATCCAGGCAAAGACCGCCGATGGCGTCGAGGTGCCAGTGTCGATCCTGCATCGCCGCGACTTCACGCCCGACGGCACGGCGCCGCTGCTGCTCTACGGCTACGGCTCCTACGGCATGTCGATGCCCGCCGCCTTCGCGGCCAACCGCCTGTCGCTCGTGGATCGCGGCTTCGTCTATGCCATCGCCCATATAAGAGGCGGCTCGGACAAGGGCTGGCAGTGGTATCTCGACGGCAAGACGAGCAAGAAGACCAACACCTTCGACGATTTCGCCGCCGCCGGCCGCGCGCTGATCGCGGCCAACTACACCTCGGCCAAGCGCATCGTCGCCCATGGCGGCAGCGCGGGCGGCATGCTGATGGGCGCCGTCGCCAACCGCGCGGGCGAGCTGTTCGCGGGCATCGTGGCCGAGGTGCCCTTCGTCGACGTGCTGAACACCATGCTCGACGACACCCTGCCCCTCACGCCGCCCGAATGGCCCGAATGGGGCAACCCGATCACGGACGTCGCGGCGTTCAGGTACATCCTCTCCTACTCGCCCTACGACAATGTCGCGGCGAAGGACTATCCGCGCATCCTCGCGATGGGTGGCCTCGCCGATCCCAGGGTGACGTATTGGGAACCCGCCAAATGGATCGCTCGGCTGCGCGCCACCATGACCGGCGGCGGGCCGGTGCTGCTGCGCACCAACATGGGCGCGGGCCATGGCGGCTCGTCGGGCCGCTTTACGCGCCTGGAAGAGGTCGCGATCGCCTATGTTTTTGCGCTGTGGTCGGTGGGATTGGCCTGAGGTTCGGCCAGCCACACGGCAATGGCATTTGGGGTCATCGCGGCGATCCTGCTATCATCGAACCTCAGGCACAAAGACAGCAGTGTGGGAGGCCGGGAGCAATGACCTACAAGATCATGATCATGGGCGCGTCGTACGGATCGCTGCTCGCCTCCAAGATCCTGTTCGGCGGCCATTCGGTGCACCTGATCTGCCTGCCCGCCGAGGCCGACCTGATCAATTCCGAGGGCTTCAAGGTCCGCCTGCCGGTGCGCGGCCGCAAGGATCCGGTGCTGCTCGAATCGCGCAAGTTGCCGGGCAAGGTGACGGCGGGCGGCGTCGACAGCGCCAACCCCGCCGACTACGACCTGATCGGTCTGGCCATGCAGGAGCCGCAGTACCGCACGGCCGGCGTGAAGGAGCTGCTCGACAAGGTCGCGAAGTCGGGCAAGCCCTGCATGTCCATCATGAACATGCCGCCGCTGCCCTACATGCGCCGCATCCCGGGCCTGAACGGCGATTCGCTGAAGCCCGCCTACACCGACGCCAGCGTGTGGGACAATTTCGATCCCGAGCGCATGACCTTGAACAGCCCCGACCCGCAGGCGATCCGTCCGCCGGAGGAGAAGGTCAACTTCCTGCAGGTGACCCTGCCCACCAACTTCAAGGTCGCGAAGTTCAAGGACGACGCGGCGACGGCGATCCTGAAGCAGCTCGAGAAGGATGTCGACGGCGCGCGTTTCGACGTCGGCGGCGAAAAGATCGAGCTGCCGGTGAAGCTGAAGGTCTATGATTCGATCTTCGTGCCGCTCGCCAAGTGGGCGATGCTGCTCGCCGGCAACTATCGCTGCGTCACCAAGGACGGCATGCGCACCGCGCAGGAGGCCGTGCATTCCGACATCGAGACCTCGCGCTCGGTCTACAACTTCGTGAACGATCTCTGCGTGAAGCTGGGCGCCAACCCGGCCGACCTGGTGCCGTTCGAGAAGTATGCCGCGGCGGCGCAGAGCCTGGTGCGGCCGGCGTCGGCCGCGCGCGCGCTGAACAACGGCATGCCGTACATCGAGCGGGCCGACAAGCTGGTCCAACTCATCGCCAAGCAGAAGGGTCTCAACCATCCGGTGATCGATGCCGGCGTGGCGCTGGTCGATTCCCGCCTCGAGGCCAATCGCAAGAAGGCCGCGGCCTAGCCGAAGGTTCCGCCGATTTAGTCGCTCCCGCCCGCAACTTGCGGGCGGCGAGGTTGTTTCTGTTGGGACAAGCAACGGAGCAACCGATGCCCATCGATTCGACCAAGCCCGAGGACAAGGTCGCGAAGGAAAAGGCCGATCGCGCGCTGGACAAGGCGCTCGAGGATTCGACCGCCGGCAGCGACCCCGTCTCGTTCCTGCAGCCCGCTCCGGTCAAGGAAGGCGACAAGGAGCTGCCGACCGTGAAGGCCGGCCACAAGGAAGCGACGCACCGGGCGCGGGAAAAGAAATAGGCCCTGTGCGCTTGCCCATCCTTCGAGACGGCCGCTTCGCGGTCTCCTCAGGATGAGGGCTTTGCTTTGACGCCGGACCTCATCCCGAGGAGCAGCCCGCAGGGCTGCGTCTCGAAGGATGGGCTACAGCCCCTACGGCATCACCATCGTGCCCTTGGGCAGCGAAGCGCAGTGGTCGTAGATGTCGGAGGGCCGCGTGAACCAGACCTTGTTGCGCTCGGGATGGTTCACGATGTGCTGCAGCGCCTCGCGCAGCGCGCGCAGGCGATAGGGCTGGCCCACGATCATCGTGTGCAGCGCGATGCCGCAAACCAGCGGCTGCTTGGCCGACTGGTGCAGCAGCTCCTCGAACTGCTTGATGATCATGTCGCGGAAATCGTCGCCGCTATGGTGGCGCACCAGGATCTGCGGACTGTCGTTGACCTCGATCGGATAGGGCACGCTCATCAACGGGCCCGAGCGCGTCTTCATCCAGATCGGCTGATCGTCGTTGGGCCAGTCCATCAGGAAGTCGTAGCCGGTCTCCTTCAGGAGATCGACCGACCAGCGCGTCGAGGCCATCCAGGGCGCCATCCAGCCGCGCGGCCGCTTGCCCGAAGCCTTCTCGATCGCATCGCGCACCTCCTCGAGGAAGCGCTTCTCGTCGGCCTCCCACATGCCGCCGTGCCGCTCGGCATTGGTCCGCCCGTGGCCGATGAACTCATCGCCGCGCGCCTTCAGCGCATCGACGATCTGCGGCGCGTAGTCGAACACCGTGGTGTTGATCAGGTGCGCGGCCGGCAGGTTGAGCTCGTCGAACAATTCGAGGCAGCGCCACACGCCGACGCGGTTGCCGTAGTCGCGCCAGGCGAAGGTGCGCGGATCGGGCGGCGGGTTGGCGACGGTGAGGAGATGCCCCTCGCCCGCGCCGAAGGCGAAATGCTCGATATTGAGGCCGAGATAGACGGCGAGCCGCTTGCCGCCCGGCCAGGAGTAGTTCTTGCGCTCGGTGATCGGCGAATAGGGATAGCGGTCGTGATACGGCAGGCGGATCGTGTGCGTCATCTCGGAGCTCCGGCAACCTCGGCATTCATGCGGCGGAAAGTGGCGACGGCGTCGGCGTGGAAGGCGCGCTCCTCGGGGCCCGCTTCCGTCACCGGACGGCGCTCGTCGTCGAAGTGACGGTAGCTGTCCTGGCCGCGCACCAGCATGGCCGACACGCGGGTCTTCATCGTGCAGCGCGCATGGGTCGGGATGTAGCTGATGCCGAGCCCGACCCGGCGATGGGCCGAGCGGTTGGGCCGCGAATTGTGGACGAGATGCGTATGATGCAGCGAGAACTGTCCCGCCTTCACCGCCATGAATTCGGTGCGCGAGCGATCGACGTCGACGTTCAAGGTCTGGCCGCGCGAGAGGAGATTGTCGGTGTCCTGCATGTCGGCGTGGCGCAGTTGGCCGAGCTTGTGCGAGCCCGGCACGACCTCCATGCAGCCTGCCTCGACCGGCGCATCGGTCAGCGCCACCCAGGCGGTGACGTGGCAGATCGGATCGAGCGCGAAATAGGTCGCGTCCTGGTGCCAGCTCACATAGGTGCCGGTGCCGGCATCCTTGGGCCACACCGAGAGATGGAACAGGCGGATGTTGGGCCCGATCAGATCCTCGACCGCATCGAGGACCTGGGGCGCATGCACGATCTCGTCGACCCAGGGGAAGAGAAGGTGCGGCTTGAAATTGTGGCCGCGGGTCATCTTCTGGCCTTCCGAGCGCTCGAAGGCCTGCAGCTTCTCGTGCCAGGAAGCGGCTTGCGCGGGCGTGAAGGCGTCGACGGGGCAAACGTAGCCGTCGCGCTCGTACTGGGCGATCTGGTCGGGACTAAGCTTCCTGGTCATGTCAGTGCGCCGTCCAGCCGCCGTCGACGAACAGCAGCGTACCGGTGACGAAGGACGAGTCGTCGCTCGCAAGAAAGAGGGCAGCCTTGGCGACCTCTTCCGGCTGGCCGATGCGGCCCATCGGATGGCGTTGCTTCCAGAAGGCGCGCGCGGCCTCCGGATCGGCCTGGCGCTTCAACGAGCGCGCCGGCATGGGCGTGTCGATGACGCCCGGCATCAGCGCATTGACGCGGATGCCCTGGCGCGCGTGGTCGACGGCGATGGTCTTGGTGAAGGAAGCGATCGCGCCTTTCGACGAGATGTAGGCCGCGTTGGTGCCGAGGCTCGACTGGGCGAGCTGCGAGCCCATAGTGACGATGGCGCCGGAGCCCGCGGCGATCATCGGCTTGATCGCGTGATGCACCCAGAGGAAGGTGCCCTTCACGTTCACCGCATAGGTGCGATCCCAGGCCGCTTCGTCGATCTTGTCGACCGTGCCGCCCAGGGAGATGCCGGCCGCCGTCATCAGCACGTCGATGCGGCCCCACTTGGCCATCACTTGCGCCACGCCGGCCTCGGCCTGCGCGTTGCTGCTCACGTCGGCCGGGATGGTGATGGCGTCGAGCCCGGACGCCGTCGTAGCAAGACCCTCGGCGTCCTGATCGACCAGTGCGACTCGGGCACCTTCGGCCGCGAACAGGCGCGCGGTGGCCGCGCCGATGCCGGAACCGGCGCCGGTCACGATCGCGACCTTGTCCTTCAACTTCATGGCGGGAAGCTTAACGGCGGCGACGGCGGGCCAGCAAGTTCAACGCCTCGACGAAGGCCGAGAACGCCATGGCGGCGTAGATGTACCCCTTGGGCAGGTGCACGCCCATGCCGTCGGCGATCAGCGCCGTGCCGATCAGCAGGAGGAAGCCCAGCGCCAGCATCAGCACGGTCGGATTGTGCGCAACGAACCGCGTCAGCGGTCCTGCCGCGGCCAGCATCGCGCCCAGCGAAATGAGCACGGCCGTGACCATGATCGGGATGTCGTCGGTCATGCCGACGGCGGTGATGATGCTGTCGATCGAGAACACGACGTCGAGCAGCAGGATCTGCGTCACGGTGCCGGCGAAGGTGGCACCTGCCACGCCCGCGGCCGAGGGCGTGCGCTCCTCGCCGCCGGCCAGCCGGTCGTGGATCTCCGTCGTCGCCTTCCACAGCAGGAACAGGCCGCCCGCGATCAGGATCAGGTCGCGCCACGAGAAGGGATGACCGGCGAGGCTGAACACCGGCTCGGTCAGCGCGAAGATCTGGGCCACGCTGCCCAGAAGCATGAGCCTCAATACCACGGCCATGCCGAGCCCGGCCCGGCGGGCGGCGGCGCGGCGGGCCTCGGGCAGCTTGTTGGTCAGGATCGAGATGAAGATCAGGTTGTCGACGCCGAGGACGACTTCCATGACCACCAGGGTCGCGAGCGCCGCCCAGGCGGCGGGATCGGAGAGCAGTTCGAGCAGCGCGTGCATGGCCGAGGCGATGATGCTAAGTCCGCGCCAGATGTCGAGTCCCGAAGCGTCCAGGAGCGCGCCCGCCTTCGCCGTGGCGCTCCTGTCGGTGGCGGCCTTCGCCGCCGCCGCCAATATGCGAATCATCGATCCGCTGCTGATCCAGCTCAGCGCCGAGTTTGGCGTCACGG
>DATJWN010000202.1:0-30300 GCA_035501235.1 Reyranella sp. | reverse complement strand
CGTGGATCGACCAGTTCTTGGCATGGCCCGCCAGCGCCTCGTCGGAGGTGCCGCCGATCGACAGCATGCCGATGCCGTGCTTGCCCGACGCCACCGCGCCGACCGGCGAACGCGAGCAGGCGACGGCCATCTCCATGCCGGGCTGCGAGAAGGGCTGAAGCTGCAGCCTGGCCTCGGTCAGGCTGAACCAGTCGGTCTGGCGCGAGACCGTCCCGCCGTGCATCAGCTCCATGATGCAGTCGAGCGATTCGTTCATGCGGCGGCGCTGGTCGGCGGCCTTGAGCCCGATCTTGTCGGCATCGTAGATCAGCGCGCCCGGACCGACGCCGAACATCGCCCGCCCGCGCGCCATGTGGTCGAGCTGCATCATGCGCGAGGCGAGCGTGAAGGGATGATGGTAGGGCAGCGAGACGACGCCGGTGCCGAGGCGGATGTTGCGCGTGCGCTGGGCCGCTGCGGCGAGGAACATCTCCGGGCAGGAGATGATCTCGAAGCCGCCCGAATGATGCTCGCCGACCCAGGCCTCGTGATAGTTCAGCCGGTCGAGATGCTCGATCAGCTCCATGTCGCGCTCGATGGCGAGCGTCGGGTTCTCGTTCAGCGCATGGAAGGGCGCCAGGAAGATGCCGGTGCGCAGGTAACGGTCTTGCATGGTCGGGCCTCGAGAGTTCGAGAAAAGATCAGATCGCGCGGAAGCCGCCATCGGCCATGATGATCGAGCCGGTGACGTAAGCCGAGAGGTCGGAGGCGAGGAAGACGGCCGGGCCCGCGATGTCCTCGGGCTTGCCGGGACGGCCGAGCGGCGTGTGCTGCATCACCTTGGCCACCATGTCCGGGTTCTTGGCGCGGGCCTCGGCATTGATCCTGGTCTCGATCATGCCGGGACCGATCGCATTCACCCGCACGCCGTCCTTGCCGAGCTCCGCCGCGAGCGAGCGCGTGAAGCCCAGCACGCCGTGCTTGGAGGTCGTGTAGGCGGCCGAGTTGGGCCAGCTCACATGCACGAAGGACTGGATCGAGCCGATGTTGATCACCCGGCCCTTGGTGGCGCGCAGCTGTTCGAGGAAAGCGTGCGTGACGTTGAACATGCCGTGGAGATTGATCGACATGATGTCGTCCCAATCCTTGGCCACGGCCGCAGGATCGCCGGTGATCGGGTTGCGGCGGTTGATGCCGGCATTGTTGACCAGGATCGAGATGTTGCCGCTCTTGGCGATCTCCGCCGCGACGGTCTTGCAGGCGGCACGATCCGTCACATCCAGCTTCACCGCCGAGCACTCGCCGCCCTTGGCCTTGACGAGATCGACCGTCTCCTTCGCTCCCTCGGGACTGGTGTCGAGCACGATGACCCTCGCCCCTTCGCGCGCGAAGGCCTGGCAGATGCCCTGGCCGATGCCCGAGCCGCCGCCGGTCACGGCCGCGATGTGTCCCTGGAGCAGTCCCGCCATTCTTGTTTCCTCCCTCGAGCGGCTGCCATGTTGGCACAGACCAGGCATCGTGCGCGCCTCGGCCCTTCCGCCTCGCGCGTGGAACGCAAGATTCGGGCGGGCTTACGCCGCCTTGGCGCTCGGCGCGCCGCTCGCGGCCGGCGCCTCGGCGAGAGTCATCAGCCAGTCACGGAAGGCCTTGATCTTGCGCCGCCGGATCGCCTCGGGCGGATAGACCGCGTAGTAGGCGAAGTCCGTCGACATCTTGAAGTCGAAGGGCACGACCAGCCGGCCGGCCTTGAGGTCGGGCGCCACCAGCGGATGGCGGCCGAGCGCCACACCCAGCCCGTCCATCGCCGCCTGATAGGCCGCGATGGCGAAGTCGAAGGTGACGCCGCGCGTCACATCGATGCCCTTCACGCCGGCCGCCGTCAGCCAGACCTGCCAGTCGTCGGGGAAGGTGCCGATGTGCAGCAATGTGAAGCGCTTGAGGTCGGCCGGCTTCTTGAGCGCGTTCGGTCCCTTGAGCAGCGACGGGGCGCAGACCGGCATCACATCCTCGCCGACCAGCCGCTCGGCCGTCAGCCCCGGCCAGTGGCCGCGCCCGTAGCGGATGCCGATATCGACGTCCTCGCGCGAGAAATCGACCAGGCCGGTATGGGTGCTGACCCGCACGTCGATCTCGGGATTGGCGCGCTGGAAGCCGCCCAGCCGCGGCACCAGCCACTTGGTGGCGAAGGAGGCCGTCGTCGTCACCGTGAGGTGACCGCCGCGATCCTTCTGCAGCAGCTTCTCCGTCGCCTCGTTCAGCTGATCGAAGGCCGCGCGCACGGCGGGCAGATAGGCCTGCCCCGCCTCGGAGAGCAGCAGCGAGCGATTGCGCCGCACGAACAATTTTAATCCGAGCCGCTGTTCCAGCCCGCGCACCTGATGGCTGATGGCGGCCTGGGTCACGGACAGTTCCTCGGCGGCGTCGGTAAAGCTCATATGGCGTGCGGCCGCTTCGAAAGCGCGCAAACCATTGAGCGGCGGCAGGGTTCGCTTCATGCCAAATCCCTTCTGAAAGCAGTGACATTCACATGAGCTAATTTAATCAAAACAGGAGGAAGGGTCGTTTGTAAAGGGGGGCCCCGAGGCGCAAATGCTCACCCATCAGAGTGCAGTTCTCTTTCAGGGGAGTAGGTCCCATGGCCGATATCTCGCTTCACTACAGTTCCCATGCCCCGCTGGCCGGTACTTTCACCGCTCTCGGGCAGATCTTCAGCACCTGGCGCCGGCGCGCCCGCGAGCGCAACGAGCTCGCCCAGCTCGACGCCCGCAGCCTGCACGACCTCGGCATCACGCCGAGCGCCGTGGAGTTCGAGGCCAGCAAGCCCTTCTGGCGCGGCTAGCTCCTCACCGAAATCCGGAGCGTCGGGTCCCTTTTTACCCTGCCGGGACCCGTCCCCATCTCCGGACACTGGCCGGCGGTCGATCTACAGCCTCCCTGTCGACCGCCGGCTTTTTCTTGCCCGGGTTTTTGGCCCGCATTGCCGCGACGGCATGGTCTTGGTAGACGCCGCGCGTGCCGCTTTCCGATTCACAGGTCCAGGCGCTCGCCCGTGACGCCGCGCAGCGCGCCTCGTCGGGCGATCTCGCCGGCGCCGAACCGCTGTTCGCCCAGCTGGTCGAGGCGCGGCCCAATTCCGGCCAGGCGCTGCATCTCCTCGGCCAGGCACGGCTGCGGCTCGGCCGCTTCGCCGAGGCGCGCGAACCGCTCGAACGGGCCGCGAAGTTCATGCCGCGCGATGTCGGTCCCCAGGTCAATCTCGCGGGCTGCCTGTCCATCCTGGGCGAGCACGACGCGGCCCTCGTCGCTCTCGATCGCGCCAACCAGCTGAAGCCCGGCGATCCCAGCATCGCCCACAATCGCGGCCGCGCCCTCGAGGCGCTGGGCCGGCCCGAGGAAGCCGAGCGCGCCTACGACGAGGCGCTCGCCGTCGACCATCGCCTGCTGCCCTCGCTCAGCGCCCGCGCAGGCCTGCTCGCCGCGCGCGGCGAATGGATGGGGGCGCTCGCCGACCTCGACATGGCGCTGACCGAGCGGCCCGACGATGCGCGCCTCAGGCTGCGAAGGGGCGAGCTTCTGCTCGCGCGCGGCGACTGGCTGCGCGGCCTGCCCGACCATGAAGCGCGCCTCGCGCTGCCGGGCGAGCGCTACACGCCCGACCTGCCGCTCTGGCAGGGCGAGCCGCTCGCCGGCCGTCTGCTGATCTATCCCGAGCAGATCGACATCGAGAGCGATACGGCGCTGCGCGACGTGCTGATGCTGGCGCGCGGCGTCGACGCGACAGTGCAGTGCGCGGAGCGGCTGGCCGATATTCTCGACCTGCCGACGGCCCGCCGCGGCGACCCGCTCGGGGACTTCGCCGCGGCCGCGCCGCTGCGCAGCCTGCCGTATCTCCTGAACTGGGACCTGGCCTCGCTGCCCGCGGCCGGTCCACTGAAGGGGTCCGCCGCTCTCGCCGAGCTGGCGCTCACGGACGGCGGCGATGTCTGGCAGGTCCATCTCGCGGCGCGCCTCGGTCGGCCGGCAGTGATGGTGCTGGGCGAGAAGCGCGATTGGCTGTGGGGCCCGAAGGATGGTCCCGGCGACGGCCTCAGCGGCTGGTATCCAACGCTGCAGATCCGCTAGAGCGCCGCCGCGCGGTCCATTCGCGCAGGCGCTGGAACACCACGTAAAGCAGCGGGATCGCAAAGACGCCGACCAGGGCCGCCGCCAGCATGCCGCCGAACACCGGCGTGCCGACCGCGCGGCGGCTGAGCGCGCCCGCGCCCTCGGCGATCACCAGCGGCAGCAGGCCGAGCACGAAGGCGAAGCTGGTCATCATCACCGGCCGGAAGCGCAATCGCGCCGCCTCGACCGCGGCATCGAGCACGTCCTTGCCCTCGCGCCTCTGCTGGACGGCGAACTCCACGATCAGGATGCCGTTCTTGGCGGCGAGAGCCACCAGCACGACGAGGCCGATCTGGGCATAGACGTCGAAGGCGAGGCCCGCGAGCGCGACCGAGACGATCGCGCCCAGGAGGCCGACACTGACCGACAGCAGTACCGGGAGCGGGATGTTCCAGCTCTCGTACAACGCCACCAGGAAGAGATAGGCGAAGAGCACGGCGAGCCCGAGCACGATGCCGGTCTGGCCGCTCGCCGCCTTCTCCTGCAGTGCCGTCCCCGTCCATTCGAAGCTGTAGCCGGTCGGCAAGGTCGCATGCGACAGCCGCTCCATCGCAGCCAGCGCCTGGCCCGAGCTGTAGCCCGGCTTGGGGGCGCCGTTGATCACGGCGGCGCGGAAGCCGTTGTAGCGGATCACGGCTTGCGGGCCCTGCACCAGCTTCGCCTGGGCGAGCGCCCGAATCGGGACCATGGCGCCCGCGGCGCTGCGCACATAGACGCGATAGATGTCGTCGATGGCGTCGCGGAAACGGGAATCCGCCTGCACGTTCACCTGCCAGGTGCGGCCGAACAGGTTGAAGTCGTTGACGTAGTAGCCGCCGAGCGTCGACTGCAGGGCGTTGAAGATGTCGCTCACCTTGACGCCCAGCACCTGTGCCTTGTCGCGGTCGATCTCGAGATACACTTGCGGCGTCTCGGCGGCGAAGGTGCTGAACACGCCGGCAAGCTCGGGCTGCTGGTTGGCGCCGACCAGGAGACCGCGCATGACGGCGGCGAGCTCGGTCGGCGGCTGGCCCTGCAGCCCTTCGAGCACGTACTGGAAGCCGCCCGTATTGCCGAGGCCCAGCACCGGCGGCAGGTTGAAGGGAAAGACGATCGCGCCCTGGATCGAGGCGAGCTGCGGCCGGAGCTTGGCCAAGATGGCATCGACGCTCTGCGACTTGTCGGTGCGCTGGTCGTAGGGCTTCAGCCGGATGACGAAGAAGGCCTGGTTGGGCGAGGCCACGTAGTCGATGAAGTTCAGGCCCACGACCGAGAGCACGCCCTCGACGCCGGGGATCGGCTTGATGACGTTCTCGACCTGGGCGACCAGCGCCTCGGTGCGGTTGAGCGAGGCGCCCTCGGGCAGGCGCATGGCGGCGAAGAAGCCGCCCTGGTCCTCCGACGGCAGGAAGCCCTGCGGCGTCTTCTGGAACACGCCGACCGCGGCCGCGGCGACGACGATGACACCCACGAGGCCGAAGATCGCGAAGCGCACGAGGCGGCGCACGACGAAGACGTAGCCGTCGCGCACGCCGTCGATCGCATTCAGGACGACGCGCATGGGCCCGGCACTGATATGGCCGCGGCGCAGCAGCACCGCGCAGAGGGCGGGGCTGAGCGTCAGCGCATTGATCGCCGAGATGATCATCGAGGTCGAGACGGCGACGGCGAACTGGCGGAAGAGCAGGCCGCTGATGCCGGGGATGAAGGCGACCGGCACGAACACCGACAGCAGCACCAGCGTGATGGCGATGATCGGGCCGGTGATCTCGGCCATCGCCTTCTTGGTGGCCTCGGGCACGGTGAGGTCGGGCTCCTCCTCGATCACGCGCTCGACGTTCTCGATCACCACGATCGCGTCGTCGACCACGATGCCGATCGCCATGACCAGCGCGAGCAGCGACACGGTATTGGCGGTGTAGCCCAGCGCCAGCATGACGGCGAAGGCGCCGACGATCGACACCGGCACCGCGACCAGCGGGATCACCGTGGTGCGCAGTTTCCCCAGGAACAGGAACACGACGATGGCCACCAGGACGAAGGCGATGGCGAGCGTGCGGACCACCTCCTCGACCGTCGCGGTGACGAAGATCGTGTTGTCCCACAGGAGATTGTAGGCGACGTCGTCGGGGAAGCGCTGGCGCAGATCCTCCATGGTGGCGCGCACCTGGCGCGCCACGTCCACGGCATTGGCGCCCGGCGACTGGTAGATGCCGATCGCCGCCGTCGGGGCGCCGTTGAAGCGGCTGTAGCGTTCCTGCGTCTTGGCGCCCACGTCGGCCCGCGAGACATCCTTCACGCGCACCACCGAGCCGTCGGGGTTGGCGCGCACGATGATGTTCTGGAACTCCTCGGGCGTGGTCAGGCGGCCCTTGGTCTTGATGGTGAGCTGGAGCTGCTGGCCCTGCGGTGTCGGCGCCGAGCCGATGCGGCCGAGCGCGGCCTGCACGTTCTGGCTCTGCACGGCGGCCACGACATCGGCGGGCGTGAGGTTGAAGCTGGTGAGCTTGTCGGGGTCGAGCCACAGGCGCAGCGAATAGTCGAGCGGCCCGAACAGGGTCGCCTGGCCGACGCCCCGGATGCGGGCCAGCGGATCGACGATGTTGATGGTCGCGTAGTTGTTGAGATAGAGCGCGTCGTGCGTGTTCTTGGGCGAATAGAGCGTGATGATCTGCAGCAGCGCCGCCGACTTCTTGCGGATCACCAGCCCCTGGCGCTGCACCTCCTGCGGCAGGAGCGGCGTCGCGAGCTGGGCGCGGTTCTGCACGTTGACGGTGTTGATGTCGGGGTCGGTGCCGAGCGCGAAGGTGACGGTGAGCGTGTAGCTGCCGTCGGCGCCGCTGGCCGACTGGTAGTAGATCGCATTGTCCACGCCGTTGATCTGCTGCTCGATCGGCTGGGCGACCGTCGCCTCGACCGTCTCGGCGTCGGCGCCGGGATAGAGCGTGGTGAGCGAGACCTGCGGCGGCACGATGTCGGGGAACTGCGCCACCGGGATCGAGGCGATGGCCAGCAGGCCCGCCAGGGTGATGACGATCGAGATGACGAAGGCCAGCCGCGGCCGGTCGATGAAGATGCTCGAGATCATCGCAGCACGGCGTCCTGCACGACCTGCCCCGGCCGCACCTTCTGGATGCCGTCGACGATCACCTTGTCGCCCACCGCGAGGCCGGACGTGATGACGATATCGGTGTCGATGTTGGCGCCGGTCTTGAGCCGCCGCTGCTGGACCTTGTGCTCGCCGTCGACGATCAGCGCGTAGTAGCCCGACTGATCGACCTGCAGCGCCGATTGCGGGATCACGAGCTGCGGCGACTCGTTGCGCTCGCGGATCACCGCGGTGGCGAACTGGCCGTCGATCAGCATGCCGTCCGGATTGGGGATGACGGCGCGCATGATCAGGCTGTCGGTCTGCTGGTCGACCTGCGGATCGGTGAGGTTCCAGGCGCCGGCCAGCGGATAGTCGTGGCCGTTGGAGAGCCGCAGGCGGATCTCGATCTTGGCCAGGCCGCCGTCCTTCTGCCGCGACTCGCGGATCGTCTCGAGGTCCTTCACGCTCACCGGAAAGAGCACGTAGATCGGATCCTGGCTGACGATGGTGGCGAGCACGCCGCTCGCGGGGTTGACCAGGTTGCCCATCGTGTAGGTCGTGCGGCCGATGCGGCCGTCGATCGGCGAGCGTATGTCGGTGTAGTCGAGATTGACCTGGGCCTGGGTCAGCGCGGCCTTGGCCTGCAGGACGCGCGCGTCGGCCGTGTCGAGCACCGCCTTGTTGCGGTCGACCGTCGATTGCGGGCTGTACTGGCGCTTGGAGAGGTCGAGCTGACGGTCGTATTCGAGCCGCGCGTCGATCAGGCTCGCCTCGGTGACCGCGAGGTTCGCCTTGGCCTGGTCGACCAGCGCCTGGAACTGCACCTTCTCGATCTGGTAGAGCAGGTCGCCCGCCTTCACCGTCTGGCCTTCGCGGAACAGCACCTTCTCGAGGAAGCCCTCGATGCGGGCCCGCACCTCGACCTTGTTCTCGGCCTTGATGCGGCCGACGAACTCGAAGGACGAGCTGACGCCTTTCGTCGCCGCGAGCCGCACGCCGACGGCCGGCGGCGGCGCGGCGGCGGTGGCAGGTGCCGGCTTGTCGAAGCTGCCGCGCAGGAACCACCCCGCTACGGCCAGCACCACAATGGCGATGCCGGCGATGCCGGCAATGCGCCGTCCCCTCGATGCCGTTGCGACTTGACCGTTCGGCATGACGTCCTCGCTTCTGGGCAACAGGCATCATAGCGGCATTTGCCATGCGCAAAACGCCTTCCTTCCGTCGCGCGCGGGTGCTGTTATCGCCTTCACACGGAGGAAACATGGGCAAGGCACTGTTCGACAAGATCTGGGACGCCCACGTCATCAAGGAGCTGGGCAACGGCTTCATCCTGATGCACATCGACCGCCTGCTGCTGCACGACATGTCGGGCGGCAAGGCGCTGAAGGAGGCGATCGAGAAGGGCCACGCGCCGTCGCAGCCGCGGCTGATCTACGGCACGCCCGATCACACCATGTCGAGCAGGCCCGGCCGCACCGAGAAGACCTTCCCGCCGGGCGAGCCCCTGATCCTGTCGATGCGCGAGACCACGCAGGCCTATGGCATCAAGCTGTTCGACTTGGGCCAGGACGGACAGGGCATCGTCCATGTCATGGGGCCCGAGCAGGGGCTGACCTTGCCCGGCACGACCCTGGTCTGCGGCGACAGCCATACCTCGACGCATGGCGGCATGGGCGCGCTCGCCTATGGCATCGGCGCCTCGGAGCTGGTGCATGTCATTGCCACGCAAACGATGGTCCAGCGCAAGCCCAAGCTCTTCCGCGCGAGCTTCGAGGGCAAGCTGATGCCGGGCGTCACGGCCAAGGACATGATCCTGCACCTGATCGGCGAAGTCGGCACCGCGGCCGGCACGGGCTTCGCCGTCGAGTATGCGGGCTCAGGCGTCCGCGCGTTGCCCGTGGAGGCGCGGCTCACGCTCTGCAACCTCACCATCGAGATGGGCGCGCGCACCGGCATGGTGGCGCCCGACGAGACGACCTACGAGTATCTCAACGGCCGCGACTATGCGCCCAAGGGCGCGATGTGGGACCGCGCCGTCGCGCACTGGCGCACCTTGCCGAGCGACCCCGACGCCGAGTTCGAGCGCGAGCATACGATCGACATGAGGAACGTGGCGCCGCAGATCACCTGGGGCACCAGCCCCGAACATGTGATCGCGGTCGACCGGCCGATCCCCGATCCCGACACCGGCCCCGAGGAGAAGCGCGCGGCCTGGGCGGCGGCGCTGCAGTATCAGGGCCTGCAGCCCGGCAAGCCGATCGAAGGCACGCCGGTCGATTGGGTGTTCATCGGCTCCTGCACCAACTCCCGCATTTCCGACCTGCGCGCCGCGGCCGAGATCGCCAAGGGCCGCCGCAAGGCCGCGAACGTCACGGCCTGGGTCGTGCCGGGCTCGGTGCGCATCAAGCAGCAGGCCGAGGCCGAGGGGCTGGACCGCATCTTCCTCGACGCCGGCTTCGAATGGCGCGAGCCCGGCTGCTCGATGTGCATCGCTTCCAATGGGGAGCGCGTGCCGCCCGGCCAGCGCAGCGTCTCGACCTCCAACCGCAACTTCGTGGGCCGCCAGGGACCCGGTGCACGCACCCATCTCGCCAGCCCCGCCATGGCGGCGGCCGCGGCGATTAAGGGCGCGATTGCCGATGTGAGGAAGATCTGATCATGGACAAGTTCACCAAGGTCACGGGCGTGGCCGCGCCGCTGATGCGCCAGAACGTCGACACCGATCTGATCATCCGCATCGAGCGGCTGGTCGACAATGTCGGCCGCGAAGGGCTCGGCCCCTTCTGTTTCGAGCAGATCCGCTTCAAGCCGGACGGTTCGGAGAACCCCGACTGCGTCTTCAATCAGGAGCCCTATCGCAATTCGCCGATCATCCTCTCCAGGGAAAATTTCGGCTGCGGCTCGTCCCGCGAGGGCGCGGTGTGGGCGCTGAAGGGCATGGGCATCAAGGCGGTGATCGCGCCCTACTTCGGCGACATCTTCAACAACAACTGCTTCCAGAACGGCATCCTGCCGGTGCCGCTGCCCATCGAGGATGTCGAACAGCTCGCCGACGAGATGCGTGCCTCGCCGGGCAACGCGCGGGTCACGGTCGATCTCGAGAACTCCGTGGTGATCTCGCCGACCGGCCGCACCATTCCCTTCAAGGTCGATGCGCGCCGCCAGCATGCGCTGCTGAACGGGCTGGACGACATCGCCGAGACCAAGGCGGCGCAGGCCGAGATCGAGGCGTGGCAGAAGGCCGACCAGCAGGCGCGGCCGTGGGTATGGCTGTGAGCCCCCCTTGAAGCCGCAGCACCTCGCGCTCGCGGCGGTGATCGCCGCGGTGTGGGGGCTGAACTTCACCATGATCCGCTTCGGGCTGGATCAGTTCACGCCGCTCTCTTTCGCGGCGTGGCGCTTCGTGGTGGGCGCGCTGCCGGTGCTGGTGCTGCCACGGCCCAACGTGTCGTGGAAGGTACTGGTGGGCATCGGCGTCTTCCTGTTCGGCGGACAGTTCGCCTTCCTCTTCTTCGCCATGGTCGCGGGCCTGCCGCCCGGCCTCTCGTCGGTGCTGGTGCAGCTCCACGGGCCGCTGACGCTCGTGCTCGCGGCCCTCTTCCTCAGGGAGCGCGCGAGTCGCGGACAATGGGCAGGACTCGCCGTGGCCCTCATCGGCGTGCTGCTGATCGCGCGCTCGGTCGAAGGCAGCGTCGGACCGCTCGCCGTCGGCATCGCGCTTCTGTCGGCGCTGAGCTGGGCGGTCGGCAATCTCTTCCTGCGCGAAGGCCGCGGCACGTCGGTACTCGCGGTCACGGCGTGGGGTTGCCTGCTGCCGCCGATACCGTTCCTGGTCGCGGGCCTCGCGATCGACGGTGTCGATCGAACCTTCGCGCCGGTCCTGCATCCGACCTGGTGGGGCACCTTCGTGCTGCTCTACACGGTCGTGCCGGTGATGTGGCTCGGCTACTGGATCTGGGGAACGCTCTTGCGCACGTATCCCGCCGCGAAGGCCGGGCCCGTGTCGCTGCTGGTGCCGTGCTGCGCGCTCGGCTTTTCCGCGGCGATCACGGGCGAGGCGATCGGCGGCTTGCGCTTGATTGGCGTGGTCGTTGTCCTGGGCGGCGTCGCGCTCGGCATGTTCGCGACCGGAAAACGCTGAGGCCCAGAAAAGGGAAACGGGAGCTTTCGCTCCCGTTTCCGCTCCCCAATGGGCACCCCGTAGCGGCAGAGCCGGCACACGGAATGCAGTTCGATGAAGGGAGTGTACGCGTGCCTTGTCCGATGGTCAATCCGCATCTTCACTGCGGAAGCACAGAAGAAAGTCTTTTAAGCCTTTGAGAGTCCGCACCATTCGGCAATGAAGAGCGCGGTCGCTTGGGTGATTTGTCGCACTGATTCGAGATTCACGCGCTCGTCGAAGCCGTGAATGTCGTCGGATTTCGGCCCGTAGACCAAAGCTGGAATACCAGCATAGAGACCGAAGAAACGATTGTCGGCCGTGCCGGTCGAGGTCTTGTCCAGAAGCTCGGCACCGAACACCGTCTTGTGCGCTTCGGCCAGCACGGCGCGCACCTGCTCGTGGTTCTTGAGCACGAAGGGTTCGGCCTGGAAACCTTCCCACGTCACCGTCGGCGGGTTGTTGCCGAGGAAGGGATCGTTGGCCGCGGCGGTGCGGATCACGTCCTCCACCTCCTGCCGGCACTCTTTCAACGTCTGGGTAGGCAGCACGCCCACGCGCATGTCGAAGGTGCACCAGCTCGGCACTGAGCTCGCCCAGTCGCCGCCGGCGATCTTGCCGACGTTGAAGTTCACCGGATGATGATGGTCGTGGAAGTGACGATCGTGCGCCTTCTTGGCGTTCCACTTCTTCTCGAGCTCGCGCAGCTGCTGGATCAGGCGATAAGCCGATTCGATCGCGTTCGATCCGGCATCGGCCTTGTAAACGTGCACGGGATGGCCGGTGACCTTGACCTGGAACCACATCACGCCGACCTGCGCGACGGTGAGCACGCCCGATGACGGCTCGGGGATGAGGGCGGCATCGGCACGATAGCCGCGCTGCAGGCAGGCGAGCGCTCCGTTGCCCGTGCACTCCTCCTCGACCACCGACTGCTGATAGACGTCCGCGGCCGGCACGTAGCCTAGCGCCTTGAGCGCACGCAGCGCGAAGACGTTCAGGATCAACCCCGCCTTCATGTCGCCCGAGCCGCGGCCGTACATCCAGCCGTCCTTGATCGCGGGCTCGAAGGGGTTGCGCGCCCACATCTCGTGCGGGCCCTCGGGCACGACGTCGATATGGCCGTTCAGGATCAGCGAGCGGCCCTTCGGATTCTGCGGCCGCCAGGCGCCGACCACGTTCCACGCATCGTCATAGTCCAGCGAATGTGGCGAGTAGCCCGGCAGGTGCTTGAGATCGTCGATCTTGATCTGCCAGCGGTCGAGGCCGAGCCCGTCCTCCTTGAAGAGGCGCGCCATCATGTCCTGCGCCGGCGCTTCGCGGAACCGCGTGGACGGGATCTTCACCAGATCGGCCAGCACCTTGGTCTGCTCGTCGAACGACTTGTCGACGGCGGTCATGATCTGGGTCTTCAGCGCGGGCTCGAGCATTTTTTTACTCCGTACAAAATTCTTCGCCGGCCCCCAGGGCCGTCTTTCCCGTTAAACAAACGGAAAAATAACGGGCGGGGTGGATGAGCGATCAATCTGGCGGGGATTTTTCGCGTTGGCTTGCGAAAAATAAACGGCTGAAAACGGCCGATTGCGGCGAGGCCTCCAGCGCTCCGGCCACTTTAGAGGCATTTCACCGAACAGGCCATTGCGATCAATGGAACGGGCCGCCCGCCGCCACAGCTAGAGCGAGACCGGGCTCATCCTCTCCCAGGTGAGCTCACGATGGATCTTCGCGCCGTTCATCTCGATCTCCGGCGGCACCAGGACCATCCTGTCGCCCTCGAAGCGCACCTTGCGTACTTGCTGGCTGCCCATGCGGCCCGGATCGGAGGCGGCGTCGACCGTCGTGACGAGCGTGCCGCCATCGAACGTGTAGTTGCCGCAATAGGACGAATATTCCCGCTTCGCGCCATCGGCCAGCTTGGCCCTGCCATCGACCAGCACGGCCATCATCCTTCCGTCCGAGGTGAGCGATACGATGCCCATGCCGCGCGGCCCGTAGGGAACGCCGACCGACTTGCCGGCGGGATCGGTCATCCTGCCGCCGACCAAACGCCACACACCGACGACGTTGCGCGCCGCGGACGCCGTCTCGACCGGCGCCGATACCGCGGTCACTCCGGCAGCGGCCCGCACGGCGCGCCGGCGTGTCGTGTTCGATCGTTCGGATGCCATGTTCTTCTCCTCGTTTCTTGTACTTGTCATCCTAGCGTGGAAGGCTGTCGGGGAAGTCCGCCGATGATTCGAAAAAGCGCCCTTGCCGCCGTGCTGGTGGTCCTCGCCGCCGGGTCCGCCCGGGCGGAAGACAAGCGGCCGGTGCCAACGGGCGGCGATCCCGCGCTCGCCTGCGGCCAGGTGCCGGACGGCCGCGCCTACTGGACCGAGTATGCCTATTGCGACAAGCCCGTGCTCGGTCCGGCCAAGGCCAAGGGGTTGATCTTCTGGAGTCACGGCGTGGCGGGCAATCAGCCCTCCTACAAGGCCGCGATCGCGACCTTTCTCCCGAAGATGGTCGCGGCCGGCTGGGACGTCATCCGCATTAATCGCAACAACCTCTATGAACGCTGCAGCACCGGCGGCGGCAACATCTCGAACTGCTGGGATGCGGGCGGCGTGAAGCACATGAAGGATCTGATCGAACGCTCCCGCCAGGCGCGAGCGCAGGGCTATCAGCGCGTGGTTGCGGCCGGCCAATCGTTCGGCGGCGCCATCTCGGTCGAGGCCAATGCCGCGGCACCCGACCTGTTCTACGCCATGATGGCCTTCTCGCCGGGCCACGGCAGCGACGTCGGCAGCAGCACCGGCTCCTACTACAATCTCGACAAGCAGATCCTCGACGTCATCGCCCGCCAGAAGAGCGGCCGCATCGTCATGTCCTTCCCGGCCGACGATGAATACCACCCCAACCGCTGGAACGATCCGATCGGGCCCAAGGTCCGCACGGTGCTGCAGGGAAGCGGCCTGCCCTTCGTGCTGTTCGACAACACCTCGCCGATCCACGGCCACAGCGCGGTCCGCCTGAAGCAGTTCTCGGACTATTACGGCGACTGCCTGCGCGATTTCCTCGAGCCGGCGAAACAACCCACGGCCGGCGAGACCAGGTGCCCGCCGCCTGCCGACGCCAGGGTCGTCACCGCGAAATAGCGCGGCAATTCCGCCGTGTCGCGTATGACCGGGCTGCGGCGCAACCACACTGAACCATCAAAACGGTCGGCCGCCGGAATGGTCTTGCCAATCGCGCGCCAGTTGCAAAAATGATCGGTATGAAACTTCCTATCGCGGCCCTGCTCGCGACGCTCGCCTTCATCAGTGCGGCTACGGCCAAGCCGCCGCAGACGGAGGAAGAGCGCGCGCAAGCCATGCGCGGCGTCGTATGGCGCGACGGCCAGGAGCTCAGCCTTCCGGTGTCGCATGGCAGGTTGCAGGCGCCCGCGGCGTACAAGCAGCTCCTGGGGCCCGATGCGGCGACCTTGTGGGAGGTCCTGAACGGCATCGCGGCGCCGATGGGCACGGAGGCCGCGCTGTACGATCCCGTCACGCACGCGGTGATCTTCTTCCAGAAGCTGGGTGACGGGTACGTCAAGCTCGACGACTGGGACGAACTCGACGCCGATGCGCTGCTGAAGGGTGTGACCGACAATACCGAAGCGGACAATGCCAAGCGCCAGGGATCCGGTATTCCTCCCGTTCATGTCGTCGGCTGGCTTGAACGGCCGCAACTCGATCGCGCCGCCAGCACGGTCCGCTGGTCCTTCGAGACGTCGGAATCCGGCCGGCCGGCCGTCAACAGCATTGCCCTCGTCCTGGCGCGCGATGGGTTCGAAAAGATCGTCTGGGTCGGCGATCGCCAGTACGCGATGAACAACGACTTCCTGAGAGCGGCCCAGGCCAATTTCGATTTCGTCGCCGGCGGCCGCTATGTCGATCACCAATCGAGCGACAAGGTCGCCGAATATGGAATCGCGACCCTCGTCGCCTCCGTGCTGGGCGTGAAGGTCGCGGCCAAGCTCGGCTTCCTGGCGATCGCGCTCGCTTTCCTCAAGAAGGGCTTCGTTCTCGTCCTCGTGCCGTTCGCGTTCATGTATCGGCGCATCAAGGGCTGGTTCTCGCGCGGCAAGGCTCCGCCTTCGGGTAGCTGAAACAAGGCCGGCAATTCCGCCGTCCGGCCGCGCGATCTTGCCAAGAGCGCGGGCCGGGTGGACGCTTGGCCCATGCCCGACGCCTCCCACAGCTCCGCGCCGCGCCAGCTCGACGTTGCCATTGTCGGTGGCGGCCTCGCCGGCCTCTATGCCATCCATCGCCTGCGCAAACTGGGCCTCAAGATCCGCGCCTACGAGGCGGGCTCGGGCATCGGCGGCACCTGGTTCTGGAATCGCTATCCTGGCGCGCGCTGCGATGTGGAGAGCCTCGAATATTCCTACAGCTTCGACGAGCAGCTGCAGCAGGATTGGAAGTGGCCGGAGCGCTACGGCACGCAGCCCGAGATCCTGAAATACATCAACCATGTCGCCGACCGCTTCGACCTGCGCCGCGACGTGCAGCTCGACACGCGCATCAAGACCGCCCATTTCGACGGCAAGACCAACGAGTGGACGCTCAAGACGGAGGCGGGCGAGGAGATCCGCGCGCGCTATGTCGTGATGGCGGCGGGCAATCTCTCGACGCCGCGGGTGCCGAACTTCAAGGGCATCCACGACTTCAAGGGCAAGTGGTACCACACGGGTCTCTGGCCGCATGAAGGCGTCGACTTCAGCGGCCAGCGCGTCGGCGTGATCGGCACGGGCTCGTCGGGCGTGCAGATGATCCCGATCATCGCCCAGCAGGCCAGGCAGCTCACGGTGTTCCAGCGCACGGCCAACTTCAGCCTGCCCGCGCGCAACGAACCGATGACTGCCGAGCGCGAGGGCCCGCACAAGGCTGAGTATGCCAAACGTCGCGCCGCCGCGATGGAGACGCCCTTCGCGATTGGCGGCTATCCGAAGCCGACGCAGAAGACCATGGAGGCGACGCCCGAGGAGCGCGCCAAGATCTATGAGGCCAAGTGGCAGCAGGGCGGCTCGATCAGCTACCTCTACTCCTACACCGATCTTCTGGTGAACAAGGAGGCCAACGACACGGCCTCCGAGTTCGCGCGCAACAAGATCCGTTCGATCGTCCAGGATAAACGCACGGCCGAGCTGCTGGCGCCCAAGGACCATCCGATCGGCACCAAGCGCCTCTGTCTCGATACCAACTACTACGAGACGTACAATCGACCGAACGTGACGCTGGTCGACGTACGCTCCGATCCGATCAAGGAGCTGACGCCCCAGGGCGTGCGTCTCGAGTCGGGGGCGCAGTACGAGTTCGATGCCATCGCCTTCGCCACCGGCTTCGACGCCATGACCGGTGCCCTGAACGAGATCGACATCCGCACCGATGAAGGCGCGGTGCTGCGCAAACATTGGGAGGGCGGACCGCTCACCTATCTCGGCCTGATGGTGGCGGGCTTTCCCAACATGTTCATCGTCACCGGCCCGGGCAGCCCGGGCGTGAAGACCCAGATGATCGCGTCGATCGAACAGCACGTCGACTGGATCGCCGATGCCATCGACCATCTCGGCAAGCACCAGCTCGACCGCATCGAGCCGACGCCCAAGGCCGAGAGCGAGTGGGTAAGCCACGTCAACGCGGTCGCCGACTCGACGCTCTATCCACTCGCGAACTCCTGGTACGTGGGCGCCAACATCCCCGGCAAGCCGCGCGTGTTCATGCCTTATGTCGGCGGCTTCGACCGCTACAAGAAGCACTCCGAGGGCATCGCCGCCAAGGGCTACGAAGGCTTCACCTTGAGCCGGCACGAAACGGCCACCACTTAGTGCATTTCGTCCATCACCGTATCGAAGCCGCGCCGCGCCGCTGGCCCGATGTCGCGCGGCATCTCGCCGGCCTCCAGCTGAGCGGCGGCGCGCTCTATGGCGTGTGGCGCAGCCAGATCGGCCGGCCGCGCGATGAGCTGCAGGCGATGACCTTGTGGCCGCGCGAGACCGGCGCCACGCTGGCCGAGCGCGCGCTGCTGGGCGGCGCGTCGGATGTCGACCGCGTCTGCAGCCAGTCCCTCGTGCCCACCTTGCGACCGACGGATGCGGCCGTGCCGACGCGCCAGGGCAACTACGCCTTCCGCTGGTTCGCCACGCCGGAACAGCACTGGCCGGAGTTCCTCGATCTCTGCGCCGCGGCCTGGCCCGACTTCGAAGCGGCCTACGACAGCCAGGTGATTGGCCTCTGGCAGGCAACCGGCGCGACCACGGATGAAGCGACGGGCGCCGGCCGCCGCGGAATTCGCAGCCTGTTGCTAACCCGGCGGCCCAACCTCGCCATGTGGGAGCGCTCCAAGCTGCCCGAAGGCGAGAAAGAGGCGAAGGTGCGCGAGCGCCTCAGCCGCCGCTACGATCTCTGCGACTGGACGGTGGTCTCGACCTCGACGCTTCTCACCGCCGCCGACCGGATCGACACCGCGCGCTGGACCTGAGCGTCAGCAGTCGAGCGTGTTCTCGCGCTCCCAGCTCGACAGGTGGCGGGCGTAGTCGTTCCACTCGTTACGCTTCAGCTTGAGATAGGCCGGGATCAACTCACCCAGCGGCGCGGCGAGCACGCTCGAGCCTTCGAGGAGGCGCAACGCATCGAGCAGATTGAGCGGCAGCCTGGCGTGCGTCGTGACCGTGTGGCCGTGCGTGTACATGTTGATATCGAGACGCGGACCGGGATCGCGCTTGTTGGTGAGGCCATCGAGCCCGGCCGCCAGGATGGCGGCCTGCAGCAGGTACGGATTGACCGCACCATCGGCCAGGCGCAGCTCGAAGCGGCCGGGCTCAGGAATGCGGATCAGGTGCGTCCGGTTGTTGCCGGCGTAGGTGATCGAGCTCGGCGACCAGCTGGCGCCCGACGTCGTGGGCGGCGCGTTGATGCGCTTGTAGGAATTCACCGTGGGATTGAGCAGCGCCGCCAAAGCATCCGCCGAATGCAGCACGCCCGCCAGGAAGTGATAGCCGAGCGCCGAGACGCCGAGCGCCCCGGCCGGATCGTCGAACAGGTTCCGCCCGTCCTGCCACAGCGACACGTGCGTGTGGCAGCCGTTGCCGGTCAGATCGAGGAACGGCTTGGGCATGAAGGTCGCGCGCAGGCCGTGCCGCTCGGCGATCGAGCGCACCATGTACTTGAAGAAGGAATGCCGGTCGGCGGTGACCAGCGCATTGTCGTACTGCCAGTTCATCTCGAACTGGCCGTTCGCGTCCTCATGGTCGTTCTGATAGGGCCGCCAGCCCAGCGCCTGCATGGCATCGCAGATCTCGGCGATCACGTCGTAGCGACGCATCAAGGCCGCCTGGTCGTAGCAGGGCTTGCTCTGGCGGTCGGCTGAATCGGCGATCTCCGAGGCATCGGCCGAGACCAGGAAGAACTCGCACTCCACGCCGGTCTTCATCTGCTGGCGCCCGGCGGCGGCGGCCGCGATCAGCCGCTTCAATACGTTGCGCGGCGCGTGGCCGACGGGCTTGCCGTCCATCCACGGGTCGGCGGCCAGCCAGCCCACTTCCGGTTTCCAGGGGAGCTGGATCAGGCTCGCCGGGTCGGGAATGGCGAACAGATCGGGATCGGCCGGCGTCATGTCGAGCCAGGTCGCGAAGCCCGCGAAGGCCGCGCCCGCCGTGGCCATGCCGCCGATCGCCGAGGCGGGCACCAGCTTGGCCCGCTGCACCCCCATGAGATCTGTGAAGGAAATCAGGAAGTATTTGATGCCCCGCTCGCGGGCGATGGCGTCGAGATCGATGGTCATGCGCTCGCACCTCTTGCCCTCGCCACGAGCAAAAAAGGGGCCTATGTGACGGCGGTCATGTCGACCGTCCGCACCCTGGAGGCCCTCGAACGCGAGGGGCTGGTAACGCCCGATCCGCGGCTCGCCGCGGCCGCCGAGAGCATGGCCATCGCGATCACGCCCGAGATGGCCGGCCTGATCGATCGCGATCACCTGGCGACCGATCCCATTGCACGGCAGTTCGTGCCCAGCATCCATGAGACCGAGATCGCGCCCGAGGAGCTCGGCGACCCGATCGGCGACGAGGCGCGCTCGCCGGTGAAGGGCATCGTGCACCGCTATCCCGACCGCGTGCTCTTGAAGCCGCTGCATGCCTGCCCGGTCTATTGCCGCTTCTGCTTCCGCCGCGAGAAGGTCGGCCCGGGCGGCGAGGTGCTGTCGGCCGCAGAGCTCGACGCCGCGCTCGCCTATATCCGCTCGCGCTCAGGCATCTGGGAAGTGATCCTGACCGGCGGCGATCCGTTGATGCTGGCGCCGCGTCGGCTCGCCGAGCTGATCGCGGCGCTGGACGCCATCCCGCACGTCGCGGTGATCCGCATTCACAGCCGCGTGCCCATCGTCGATCCCGGGCGCGTCACCGCCGAGCTGGTCGCCGACCTCAGGCCTCGGCGCGCGGGCCTCTGGCTCGGCATCCATTGCAATCACGCCCGCGAGCTCACGGCCCAGGCGCGCACCGCTCTCGCGCGCTTCGCCGATGCCGGTGTCCCGTTGATGGGCCAGTCCGTGCTGCTGGCCGGCATCAACGACGATGCCGATACCCTCGTCGACTTGATGCGCGCCTTGGTGACGGCACGGGTGAAGCCCTACTACCTGCACCATCCCGACCTGGTGCGCGGCACCGGCCACTTCCGGGTCTCCATCGCGCGCGGACGCGAGCTGATGAAAGAGCTGCGCGGACGGCTTTCCGGTCTCGCCCAGCCGACCTACGTGCTCGACGTGCCCGGCGGACACGGCAAGGTGCCGGTCGGCCCCAACTATCTCGCCGACGATCCGGACGCGCTCACCATCGAGGACGCCTTCGGCGGCACCCATCGCTATCCCGAGAGGCCGTAGATCAGCCTTCCATCAGCGCGTCATCGCCGACCATGCCTTCAGCCTCGACCACCAGCTCGATCCGACGCTCGCCCGCCTTCTCGAAAGTGAGCGTCACGGGCATGCGCTGGCCCTGCGCGAGCGGCGCTTTCAGGCCGCGAAGGAGGAGATGATAGCCGCGCGGCTTCAGGGTGATCGTGGTGTCGGCGGGCAGCCGCAATCCGCCTTCGATGGGCTGCATGCGAATACCGTCCCCCACGACCTTGATGCCCTGGATCTCGATCGAGGTGGCAAGCGGGCTGGCGGCGGCCACGAGACGATCGGGCTCGTGCCCCTTGTTCACGAAGGTGCAGAAGCCGCCGGCAATCTCGGCGGCGGGGTTGGGGCGCGCCCAGGGGCGACCGATCTCGATGCTCATGAGTCCGACCTTCGCTCAGCGTCGCGCAACGACGGCGACCTGCGGACGGCCCGGCCGCGCCTGCGGCGTGCCAAGCTCCTCGACCAGCCACTCCTCGAACGCCCTGGTCTTGGGCCGGCCGGCCGAGGCTGGTGGGCAGACGAACCACCAGGCTTTTCCTGAATCGACGACCTGCGGGAAGGGCTGGAACAGGCGGCCTTCGGCCAGCTCGTCGCGGAAGAGCTGCGGCGGACCGACGGCCACGCCCGCACCTTCCATCGCGGCTTCCACCGCGATCATGGTCGAGTCGAAGGTGAGGACCCGCTTGGGCTTGAAGTCGCCCATGCCGACGGCACGCAGCCAGATCGCCCATTCGGGATCGTAGGTCATGTCGATGAAGGGCACGCGCTTCAGATCGTCGAGCGTCTTGAGCTTGTCCTTGTAGCGCTTGCCGCAAAGCGGCGTCAGCACGTCGTTGAACAGCCGCGTGGCGTGGAGATCGGGCTCGGGCTGCACGGCGAAGCGGATGGCGCAGTCGAAATCCTCGCGCGCGAAATCGATGCGCCGCATGGAGGTGGTCATGCGCACCTCGATCTCGGGATGCTTGGCCTGGAAGCGATGCAGCCGCGGCACCAGCCAGCCCAGCGCGAAGGTCGTGACCAGGCTGACATTGAGCGTGCCGGCATTGGCCTTGCGGCCGACCCGCTCCAGCGCATTGGTCATGCGGTCGAAGGCGTCGCGCAGGTCGGGCAGCAGGGCCTGGCCCTCGCCCGTGATCTCGAGCCCGCGCGGGCGGCGCACGAACAGCGGCACGCCGAGGCGCTCCTCCAGCGCCTTCACCTGGTGGCTGACCGCCGCCTGCGTCACGTGCAGCTCCTCGGCGGCATGAGTAAAACTAGCGTGGCGGGCGGCGGCCTCGAAGGCCCGGAGCGCGTTCAAAGGCAGTTGAGAGCGGCTCATTTAGGGCACACGTTCATAGTTTTTCTATGTCTCCCCCCAGCTTTCATCCTTTGCGGATATAGCGACCCTACAGCATTATAAGCACAGAAACGAGGTGTAACAGTCCCTTTACGGGCCTGACGCCTCAAACGGAGCTAAGTCATGTCGACCCTGTCCACCGTGCGGGAACTGTCCCGCGCGCATGCCCCTTCCTTCTCCTTCGGCCGCACCGTGGCCTTCCTGGCCGGTACTTTTGTTGTGGGCATCGAGACCGTCATGACCCGCCTCGAGCTCAGCCGTTCGCGACGCCAACTGGCCGAACTCGATGACCGCCTCCTGCGCGACATCGGGCTCGACCGGGCGCGGGCCGCGTTCGAGGCCGACAAGGGCTTCTGGAACTAAGGCTTTCCGGGTCGGGGAATTGCCGGCGGGCGCCGGATAGAGCAGGTTGGCCTGGCCGCCTATATGGCGGTCATGACCCAACACTCCCTATCGCTCCCCCAAGTGGCGCTCGCCAGCCTCTCCCACACCAGGCACTTCCCTGACCCGGATACCTGCTGGAGCGCCGTCCAACGGCGCGACCGCAGCCACAACGGTCGTTTCTGGTTCTCGGTCCGGACGACGGGCGTCTATTGCCTGCCGTCCTGCGCCGCCCGTCCGCCGCTGCGCAAGAACGTCGGCTTCCACGCCTCGCCGGAGGCGGCGGAAGCCGCGGGCTTTCGTCCCTGCAAGCGCTGCAAGCCGCGCGACTGGCAGGCCGATGTCGGTCTGAGCAAGCCGGTTGCCCGCGCCTGCGCGCTGTTCGACTCGGAGGCGAGCGACACGCCGCCGTCGCTGAGCGAGGTCGCGCGCTCCGTTGGCCTGTCGGCGAATGCGCTGAGCAAGCGCTTCCACGCCGAGCTGGGCCTCAGCCCGCGCGACTGGCTGGTGGCCAAGAAGCGCGAGCGCTTCCGCAAGGCCCTGCGCGACGGCGAGAAGGTGAGCGAGGCGCTCTATGGCGCGGGCTACGGCTCGCCGAGCCGTGTCTATGAATCGAGCGACAAGGCACTCGGCATGACCCCCGCCACCTACGCCAAGGGCGGCGCCGGCGCGCATATCGACTTCACCACCGTCGATTCCGACTATGGCCGCGTGCTGGTGGCCGCGACGCAGAAGGGCATCGCCGCCGTCTTCCTGGGCGACAGCGATCGCGCCCTGGAGCGCGACCTGAAGCACGACTTCCCGGCGGCCGACATCAGCCGCGACGATGCCGGCCTCGCCCCCAGGGTGAAGGGCGTGCTGGCGCGTCTCTACGGCCGCAAGCCCTCCGCACTCGACGCGCCCGACGTGCCGCTCGACATCGTGGGCACCGCCTTCCAATGGAAGGTCTGGAAGGCATTGACCGAGATCCCGCCGGGTGAGACCCGCACCTATGGCGAGATCGCCAAGCGTATCGGCGAGCCGAAGGCGGCGCGCGCCGTCGGTCGCGCCTGCGCCACCAACCAGGCGGCCGTGGTCATTCCCTGCCACCGGGCGGTGGGCGCGAGCGGCGCGCCCACCGGCTATCGCTGGGGCGTGGCGCGCAAGCAGAAGCTGCTCGCCGGCGAACGCCACCGCAGCGTCGCTTAGTTAATTCGCGTTCTCGAGGCGCGTGATCACGTAGTGATGCGTGGTGCGACGCGCTTCGAAGCGGATCTTGTCGCCGGGCGATAGCCCGGTGAGCGAGGCGGGATCGGCGACATAGAAGACATCGATCTCCGGCTGCAGCGCGAGCCGGACGACCGGCCCATGATCGAGCGTGACGCGGCCGGCTTTCTGGTCGACCGCGATGATGCGACCCTTGGCCAACGGCAACTCCTCCGTCGGCGGCAGGTTGGCGAGATCGGCCTGCACCGTATCGCCGACCGCCGTCATGGCGTGACGCGACATCGCCCATCCGCCGCCGCACACCACCAGAGAGCCGAGCGCCAGCCAAGAGAGCACGATCAATTTACGCATGGGACACCTCCGCGCTGGCGGAGAGATAAGATCGTCATGCTGCAGCGCAAGATGTGCCGTGCGGCGATCTTCTCAACTAAGTGCGAGCATTCGTTGTGCAGCACGACACGTGCTGATTCAGCGTCGCCGCAACAGCACGTAGAAAGCGCCGCTGCCGCCATGGCGCAGATGCGCCGGCTTCGCGCCGCGCACCTTGGCGCGGTTGTCGGCACGGGTGAGCCAGCCGGGAAACTCGGCGCGGATGCGGCCTTCGACCACGCGGCCGCTTTCCTGCCGCAATCCCTTGCCCGTCACGATCAGCACCAGGCGCATGTCGAGCGCGACGGCCTCATCGAGGAAGCGACGCACCGCACGCTCGGCGGCGGCGAGAGTCATGCCATGGAGGTCGAGCGTCGCCTCCGGCGAGCGACGTCCACGCGAGAGCGCACGATCGACGTCGCGGTCGAAGGCGAGAGGTTCGGCTGGTTTGCTTTCCCCCTCCTTTATCCTCTCCCGTATGACTGGAGAGGAAATCCCTCCCTCCCTCGTCTTACGGGGGAGGGTCGGGGAGGGGGAAGGCCGCACGGCACGACGCCCCTTCAATGGCTTCACATCGGCCATCGCCGCCTTGAACAGATCGACGTCCCGGGCCATGTGTTTCATCTAGCCTTGCCCCCGCGCGGGGTCTACACAGCCCGACCATGGCCACTGCGCCCCTTCCCCAACCCGATCCCGATCTCCAAACCGGCCTGCAATTCCTGAACGCCGGCTGGTTCGACCGCGCCGAGCCGCTGTTCCGGTCGGCCTACGGCCGTTACGGCGATCGGCCCGACATCCTGCACTATCTCGCAGTGTGCCTGGCTCAGCGCGGGGCGTATCCGGAGGCCGAGGCGCTGTGGCGCAAGGCGCTGACCAAGGATCCCAACGAGCCGCTGCTCACCTACAACCTCGCGCTGATGGCGCGCCGCCAGGGCCGGCTCGACGAGGCGGCCAAGCATCTGCGCGACACGATCCGCCGCGCGCCCAACCATCTCGAGGCGCGGCTGGCGCTGGCCGGCGTGCAGATCGATCTCGGCCGCTTCACCGCCGCCGAGCGTGAGCTGGCCGAGTTCATCGAGAAGATCGATCCGGCGCTCCAGCAGCCCGGCAACGAAGGGCTGAAGCCCCTGCAGGCGCGCGCCCGCAACATGCTGGGCCACGCCCTCTATCGTCTCGGCGCCTTCGCGCAGTCGCTCCAGGTGCTCGACATGGCGCTGGTCGATGCCGGCGAGGATGCCGCCCGCCGGGCGCAGATCACGGGCGACCGCGCCTTGTCGCTGGGCGGGCTCGGTCACCACGACGAGGCGATCGCCGAGGCGGAGGCTGCCGTGGCGCTGATGCCCCACAGCGCCAGCCTGCAGCACGTGCTGGGCTTCGTCCTTTATTTCGCCGGCCGTGCAGCCGACGCCGTGCCGCCCATCCAGAAGGCGCTCGAGCTCGATCCCTCCTTCGCGCCGGCGCTCAAGACCCTGGCGCTCGCCCAGAGCGCCGCGGGCCAGATCGACGATGCCGTCGACGTGCTGCGCCGCGCACTCAAGCACAATGCGGCCGATCGCGATGCCATCCTCCAGCTCTCCTTCCTGCAGATCGAGCGGGACGAGTTCGCCTCGGCGCTGGAAATCCTCGAACCGTTCGTGAAGGCGCACGCCAACGACGTTCGCGCGCTCAACAACCAGGCGCTCGCGCTGCGCGGCCTCAAGCGCTTCGACGAGGCGCGCAAGGCGCTGAAGCGCGCCTCGCGCCTGGCCGACGACGATCCGCTGATCCTGACCAATCTCGGTTCGGTGCTGGTCGACATGGGCCGCGCGGCCGAGGCACGGCCGCTGCACGAGCATGCGCTGCGCAGCCTGCCGGGCGACCCGAGGCTGCTCGCCAACTACGGCATCTGCCTGGTGGCGCTGGGCGAACGCGACCGCGCGCGCGAGACGCTCGACACCGCCCTCGCCGGCAATCCCGATCACAAGGAAGCGCTGGCCGCCCGCGCCGCTTTGGACCTGCAATGAGCGAGGCCGCCGATCATCTGGCCGAGGTCCAGCGCCGCATCGCAGAGGCGGCGACCGCCGCACATCGCGCGGCAAAGGACGTCACCCTGGTCGCGGTCTCCAAGACCCATGGCGCGGATCGCGTCCGCGAGTTGCTGGCTGTCGGCCAGCGCGTGTTCGGCGAGAACCGCGTGCAGGAGGCCGAGGAGAAGTTCCCCGCGCTGAAGGCTGCGTTCCCCGATCTCGAGCTTCACCTGATCGGGCCGCTCCAGACCAACAAGGCGCGCGAGGCCGTGGCGCTGTTCGACGTGATCGAATCGGTCGACCGCGAGCGGCTGGCCGCGACGCTCGCCAAGGAGATGGCGCGCGCGGGCCGCCGGCCCGACTGCTTCATCCAGGTCAATACCGGCGAGGAGCCGCAGAAGGCGGGCATCCTGCCGGCCGAACTGGACGCCTTCGTCGCCTCCTGCCGCGACGTGCACAAGCTGCCGATCGTCGGCCTGATGTGCATCCCGCCGGTCGACGAGGAGCCGGCATTGCACTTCGCGCTGCTCGCCAAGATGGCCGCGCGCCACGGCTTGCCCAAGGTCAGCATGGGCATGAGCGCAGACTATGAGACCGCCGTGCGCTGCGGGGCGACGCACGTGCGCGTCGGCAGCGCACTCTTTGGAGCGCGGCAACCCCTACATGCCTGAGCTTCCCGAGGTCGAAACCGTTCGCCGCGGGCTGGTGCCGCGGCTGGTCGGCCGGCGCATCGTGAAACTGATCCAGCGCCGCAAGGACCTGCGCATGCCGATGCCGGCGAAGTTCGCCCAGAAGGTCGAGGGCCGGACGGTGCGGGCGATCGACCGGCGCGCCAAGTACCTGCTGATCCGCCTCGATGATGGCCAGACGCTGATCGCCCATCTCGGCATGTCGGGCCGCATGACGCTCCACGATGCCAAAAGCGCCGCCGAGCATCCGCTGCACCGCCACGACCATGTCGTGTTCGAGACCGACGAGGGCTGGCAGGTCCGCTTCAACGATGCCCGCCGCTTCGGACTGATGCTGCTGGTGGCAGATGAGGCCGTGGCGAAGCACAAGCTCTTCAAGGGACTGGGCCCCGAGCCGCTCGACGAAACCTTCGACGGCGCGGCGCTGGCCGGTCGCCTCAAAGGACGGCGCACTCCCATCAAGGCAGCGTTGCTCGACCAGAAGACCCTGGTGGGCGTCGGCAATATATATGCGTGCGAGGCGCTCTACCTCGCGGGTATCTCCCCGCGACGCTCCGCCCACACCGTGCAGGGCGAGCGGGCCGACAAGCTGGTCGCTTCCATCAAGGACGTGCTTACCCGCTCCATCCACGATGGCGGCTCGACCCTGCGCGATCACGTCCAGCCGGGCGGCGAGCTCGGCTACTTCCAGACCCGCTTCAAGGTCTATGACCATGCCGGCCGGGTCTGCCCGACGCCGGACTGCGGTCACCTCGTCAAGCGGCTGGTCCAGGCCGGACGCTCCACCTTCTATTGCGCGCGCTGCCAGCGATAGATAAAGCGGCGGGACATCCTCGGAGGAAACCGTGGCCGCCTATCAGAACATCGAGACCGAGACCCAGGGCCGGGTCGGCATCATCCGCCTCAACCGGCCGAAGGCGCTGAACGCGCTTTGCGCCGATCTGGTCAAGGAACTGGGCCAGGCGCTCGACGCCTTCGAGGCGGACGCCGGCATCGGCTGCATGGTGCTGACCGGCAGCGACAAGGCGTTCGCCGCCGGCGCCGACATCAAGGAGATGAAGGAGAAGTCCTATCAAGACGTCTTCCTCCAGGATTTCATCACCGTGGGATGGGAAAAGGTGAGCCAGGTGCGCAAGCCGATCGTCGCGGCGGTCGCGGGCTACGCGCTGGGCGGCGGCTGCGAGATGGCGATGATGTGCGATTTCATCATCGCTGCCGACAATGCAAAGTTCGGTCAGCCGGAAATTACCCTCGGCACGATCCCGGGCGCGGGCGGCACCCAGCGCCTGCCACGCTTCGTCGGCAAGGCGAAGGCGATGGACATGGTGCTGACCGGCCGCATGATGGACGCGAGCGAAGCCGAGCGCTCGGGCCTGGTGAGCCGGGTCGTGCCGCTCGCCGATCTCATGAAGGAAGCTGTCGCCGCGGCGGAGAAGATCGCGGGCATGTCGCTGCCCGCCACGATGGTCGCCAAGGAAGCGGTCAATCGCGCCTTCGAAACCACGCTCGCCGAGGGCGTGCGCTTCGAGCGCCGGACCTTCCACGCAACCTTCGCCTTCGACGACCGCGCCGAGGGCATGAGCGCCTTCGCCGACAAGCGCAAGCCCGCCTGGAAGCACCGCTGAAAGCGGGCCAAAATCGGGCTTCCCGGCCCGCTTGACCCGATGCCATGCGGCCCGTATAAGCGCGCCCTTCCGAGGAACGAGGCAATTTAGATGGCTAATCACAAGTCGGCCGAGAAGCGCGCCCGCCAGACCGAGCGCCGCACCGCCGTGAACGGCGCCCGCCGCAGCCGCGTGCGCAGCTCGATCAAGAAGATCGAGGAGGCGATCGCGTCCGGCGACAAGAAGGCCGCTCAGGCGGCGCTGCGCGCGGCGCAGCCGGAGATCCAGCGCGGTGCGGCGGCCCGCATCGTCGCGAAGAATGCTGCGTCGCGGCGTATGTCGCGTCTCAACGCGCGCATCAAGGCGATGGCTTGACGCGACCGCGATCGCAAAACGTGCTATAGGCAACGCCGCTCCAACGAGCGGCGTTTTTTCTTTTTGGCGATGGCCTCGAAAAATATTTTTGACGTTTCGGTGCCGCGGACGTTGGAAGGCAATTCGCCGAAATTCATACGATTCGTTTTTATCGTCCCACGTGCGAGCGTGAGCCCTAGATGTTGAGCGCGACCGGCGCGCGAGCACGGAACGGAATCGAATTGCCAGAGTTGTCAAACGAATCAGGACGGCGAACAGCAGGGATAGCGTGCGGCGTTGGCGGTGTGAATCGTTGCGCGCTTCCGGATGTCTGCTAAGAGTCGTCCATCGCGACAGGGCGTGGGGCGCTGGTACGCGGGCCGAAAGTGAAGAGGAGGGGCTTCTTCTTCACCAACAACGAACGAGGGAGAACGGCACAGCTCACCGGCAGTCGCGACGAACAAGATAGAGCAGCGTCGACCAACGAACGCGCAAACGAAATTCTGTCGCCTCCTCCGCGCTGTGTGCCGACCCCTCGGTCGCCGGCCCGTCATCTGCGTCCCCGCCTTCACAATGAAGGGCGGGGGTTCATGTCGAAAGACAACAAGATCGCCGGCACATACCAAGTGTCTCCCGCTTCCGGCTACAGCGGTGACGTGCAGCCGCAGACGGCGCTGAAGATCCTGAGCGAGATCCCGAACGCCGTTCTGGTCGATGTGCGCACCAGGCCGGAGTGGAACTTCGTCGGCCTGCCCGATCTCGCTTCGATCGGCAAGAAGCCGGCATTGCTTGAATGGCAGGAATATCCATCGATGCAGCTCAATTCCGGATTCGTGCCGCAGCTTTCCGCTGCGGTGCCGGACCCGGAAACGCCGCTGCTCTTTTTATGCAGGAGTGGAGCCCGATCGGCTGCGGCGGCCAAGGCCATGTCCGCAGCCGGCTACAGTACTTGTCTCAACATCGCCGATGGTTTCGAGGGGCCGCTGGACGCGCAAGCCAAGCGCGGCAAGGCGGGTGGATGGAAGGCGGCAGGACTTCCGTGGAGACAAAATTGACTCGAATTCAAACGCCGGTAACCGGCAACGAAGCGACGTATAATCAAAAAGCAGTGGCGGGGGCCGATATGAACGATGCGAACCGGAAGGAGCTTGAAGCGCACTGGGTGCGCGTTTGCGACCGGTTGCGCAAGGAGATCGGCGACAAGGCATTCAAGACCTGGTTCGGCGAAGTCGAGCTCGGCGAACTCAAGCTGGGCAAGCTGCGACTCTATGCACCGACGCGCTTCGTGCGCGACTGGGTGAGCCGTCACTATGGCGAGCGCGTGCTCACCTATTGGCAGGGCGTGATGACCGACGTGCAGAGCGTCGAGGTGAACCTCGTGCCGCCGCCGGCGCCGAACCGGCCCAACCAGATCATCGCCATGCCGCCGGTGCCCTCGCCGCAGTCGTCGTACCAGCCGCCGATGCCGCGCATGGGTCCGTCGATCGGCCGCGGCGCCGACGACGCCTTCCAGGGACCGGAGGCGCGCTACACCTTCGCCAACTTCGTGGTCGGCAAGCCGAACGAGTTCGCCCATGCCGCCGCGCGCAACATCGCCGAGCAGGACCGGCCGCTGCCCGAGCGCAACCCGCTGTACATTTTCGGCGGCGTCGGCCTCGGCAAGACCCACCTGATGCACGCGATCTGGCACGTGATCCGCGAGCGCGATCCCAAGACGCGCGTGCTCTATCTCACGGCCGAGAGCTTCGTGAACCGCTTCATCCAGGCGCTGCGCACGAAGAACACCGGCCAGTTCAAGGAGATGTTCCGCAACGTCGACGTGCTGATGGTGGACGACGTGCAGTTCATCTGCGGCAAGGAGGCGAGCCAGGACGAGTTCTTCTTCACCTTCAACAGCCTGGTCGAGCAGAACAAGCAGATCATCCTGAGCTCGGAGAAGCCGCCGAGCGACCTGCAGGACATCGAGGAGCGCATGCGCTCGCGCCTGGGCTCGGGCCTGGTCGCGGACATCCACTCCTCGACCTACGAGCTGCGCCTCAGCATCCTGCAGACCAAGGCCGAATCGGC
>DATJWN010000201.1:0-4700 GCA_035501235.1 Reyranella sp. | reverse complement strand
GGGCCTGGAGGCCCGCGGTCCGGAAGATCATGAGTCTGATCCTTCAAGCCATCGTAAATGGGCTGGTCTCCGGCGCGCTGCTGGCGGTGCCGGCGATCGGCTTCACGGCGATGTTCGCCGTCCTGCGTTTCCCGAACTTCTCGGTGTCGGGCATCGCGACCTTGGGCGCCTTCGCGGGCTACGTGGCCTATGGCGCGGGCTTCCAGATGGTGGGCTCGCTCGCCGTGGCCTTCGTCGTCGCGGGCGCGGTCGGCCTGTTGCTCGATCAGGCCGCGCACCTGCCACTGGTGAAGCAGGGGGCGCTGCCGGCGGCCATCGCCTCGATCGCCTCGGGCCTGGTGCTGGAGAACGTGACGCGGCTGATGTTCGGCAACGACATGCGCGGCTACGACCGGCCGATCGCCCGCGACGTGCATGTCGGCGACATCCGCTTCAGTCCGCAGCAGCTCGAGACCATGGCGGTCGCCGTCGCCATCATGCTGGCGATCTTCGCCGCTTTGGCCTTCACGCGCATCGGCAAGGCGATGCGCGCCTCGGCCGACAATCCCGAGCTCGCGGCGCTGAAGGGCATCCGGCCCGAGCGGGTCGCGATGATGGCGAGCTTCGTCGGCCTGGGGCTGGTCGGCGTGGGCGGCATGCTGCTCGGCCTCGACAGCTCCATCGATCCGCTGACCGGCGCACGCATCCTGCTCTCGATCTTCGCCGCCGCCGTGCTGGGTGGGCTGGGCAGCGCGCCGGGCGCGGTGCTGGGCGCTTTTCTGATCGGCATCGCCGAGGAGCTGTCGGTGCTGGTCGTCGGATCGCCCTATCGCTCGGCCGTTGGCTTCTTCGCCATCCTGATCGTGCTCAGCCTCCGCCCCCGCGGACTTCTGGGGGAGAGGGCGTTCTAGCGTGTTCAACTACCTCCTCTATATCGCGACCATCGGCGGCATCTATGCGCTGCTCGCGATGTCGTTGAACTTGATCTGGGGCGGGGCAGGGATGGTCAACCTCGGCCTTGCGGGTTTCTTTGCATTGGGCGCCTATGCTTCGGCGCTGCTGACGACGGCGGGTCATCTGCCGATTCCCGTCGGCTGGGCGATGGCGTTGATAGCGGGCGCGATCGGCGGCGTGGTCGTCGTCTTCTCGACGACGCGGCTGCGCGAGGATTATCTCGCCATCGTCACGCTTGGATTTGCCGAGGTCGTGCGGTTGGTCGCCTCGAACGAGATCTGGCTGACGCGCGGCACGGATGGCATCTCCGGCATTCCCGGTCCGTGGAAGGCAACGCTGGGTCGAACCGGTTTCAACGAGGTCTATCTCCTGATCCTGGCCGTGGTCCTGGCTGCAGTGTTCCTGCTGATGCGCCGCATCGACCGCTCGCCCTACGGCCGGGCGCTCCGGGCCATCCGCGAGGACGCGCAGGTGGCGCAGGTCGCGGGCAAGCCGGTGCTGCGCTTCAAGGCGCAGGCCTTCACGCTCTCGGCCGCAATAGCGGGGCTCGCCGGCGCGCTCTATGGCCATTTCACGTCGTACATCGCACCCGATCTCTTCCTGCCGCTGATCACGGTCTACATCTTCCTGTCCGTCGCCTCGGGCGGCGTCGGCAGTCCGACCGGCGCGCTGGTCGGCGCCTATCTCGTGATGGCGCTGCTCGAATCGGCGCGCTTCATCGTCGAGCTGATCCCGGCCGTCTCGGCCGTGCAGCGCGCCGCGCTCAAGGAACTCCTGATCGCGCTCACTTTGATTCTTGTCCTGCGCCTGATGCCCAAGGGCGTCCTGCCCGAACGCATCCCCCGCGCGCCGCGCGATCGGGGCTCCGTCGCCTCCATTGATCATAATCGGTGAGTCGGGCGGGCAGGCGTAGACTCTCCGGGAGGTGTGTTCGAGCGGCCGGCGTTGTGTGTTAGCCCATGAAAAATGTTGGCTAAAAACGGTTAAAACGGTGAAAAACGGTCCGAATCGGTTTTTGTTCAGAAGGTGGAGACAATCATGACGCCGCTCGACTCCTGCATCGCCGCCGTGAGGTCCGGCCCGACGGACGCCATCTTCAAGGCGATCGAGAAGGGCATGGCCGAGGTCGTCGGTCACAAACTCTTCACGCTTCTCTACGTGGCGCCCAACGGCCTGCGGGTGAAGCGCATGTACAGCAACATGCCCAAGGAATATCCGGTGGGCGGCTACAAGGAGATCCGCGAGACCCAGTGGCACAAGAAGATCCTCGGCGAGAAGAAGGCCTGGGTCGGCTACAACAAGAAGGACATAGAATGGGCCTTCTTCGACCACGAGCTGATCGTGTCGCTGGGCTGCGAATCGGCCATGAACATCCCGGTTCTCTACAACGGCCGCCTGCTGGGAACGATGAACCTCCTGGATGCGGCCGGTCACTACAAAGAGACCGATCCGCTGAAGTGCGAGCCTTTTGCCGCGTTGCTGGTAGGGCCTTTCCTCGACGCCATTGCGGCCGATCCGGGCTAAAGCACGTTCCGCGCGGCTGTAATCAGCCGTGCGGAACGTGCTGACAGTCGAGGTGCCTCGACCCATGCGTTTCCAATCAATGAACCCGCTAAAGCGGGTTCATTGATTGGAAGCCGCTCCACGCCATATGGTGTCTCTCGGGGCGTTTGCTTTGGAGTGACCGATGAATGCCGTACTGGGCGATCTGCCGACCTGGAAGCTGTCCGACCTCTATTCCAGCCCCGCCGGCACCGATCTCAGCCAGGACCTGAAGCGCGCCGCCCATCTCGCCGAGGCCTTTGCCAAGGCCTATGAAGGCAAGATCGCGGGCCTCGACGGCGCCGGGCTCGGTCAGGCCATCGCCGAGTATGAGGGCCTCACCGACCTGATGGGCCGCATCGGCTCCTATGCCTCGCTCTACTACGCGCAGGACATGGCCGATCCCGAGCGCGGCAGCTTCTCGCAGAACGTCTCGGAGAAGCTCACGGACATGGGCGCCAAGCTCGTGTTCTTCCGGCTCGAGATCAACAAGATCGAGGATGCCGACCTCGCGTCCAGGCAGAAGGACCCGGTGCTCGCCAAGTATGGCCCCTGGCTGCGCGATCTCCGCGTCTATCGCCCGCATCAGCTCTCCGACGAGCTCGAGAAGGCATTGCACGAGAAATACGTCGTCGGCCACGCCGCCTGGTCGCGGCTGTTCGACGAGACGATCGCGCGGCTGCGTTATCCCTTCCGCAACGAGATGCTGAGCGAGCCGCAGATCCTCGACAAGCTTTCGAGCAAGGATGCGGAGGTCCGCCGCGACGCCGCAAAGTCCTTCGGCAAGGTGCAGGGCGACAACATCGCCATCTTCTCGCTGGTCACGAACACGCTCGCCAAGGACAAGGAGATCGAGGATCGCTGGCGCAAGTATCCGCGCCCTCAGTCGGCGATGAACCTCGGCAACGTGGTCGAGGACGAGGTGGTCGATGCGCTCGCCTCCGCCGTGAAGGCCGCGTACCCCAAGCTCTCGCACCGCTATTACAAGCTCAAGGCCAAGTGGTTCGGCGTCGACAAGATGCCGTACTGGGACCGCAACGCGCCGCTGCCCGAGCATGACGACCGCTCGATCCCCTGGGCCGAGGCCGAGAAGATCGTGCTCGACGCCTACAACGCCTTCTCGCCGGACCTCGCGGCCGTGGGCCGCAAGTTCTTCGGCACCGGCTGGATCGATGCGCCGGCACGGCCCGGCAAGTCGCCGGGTGCCTTTGCGCATCCGACGGTTCCGTCGGCGCATCCCTATCTGCTGCTGAACTACCAGGGCAAGGTAAGGGACGTGATGACCCTGGCCCACGAGCTGGGCCATGGCGTGCATCAGGTGCTGGCGGCGCGGCAGGGCGCGCTGATGTCCGACACGCCGCTCACCCTCGCCGAGACCGCTTCGGTGTTCGGCGAGATGCTGACCTTCCAGTCGCTGCTCAAGAGCGCACCCGACAAGGCGACGCGCAAGGCGATGCTCGCGGGCAAGGTCGAGGACATGCTGAACACGGTGGTCCGCCAGATCGCCTTCTACGAGTTCGAATCGCGCGTGCACATGAAGCGCCGCGAGGGCGAGCTGACCCCGGAGGCCATCGGCGAGATCTGGATGGCGGTGCAGAGCGAGAGCCTGGGCCCGGCCTTCTCCTTCGACGAGGAGTACAAGCACTACTGGTCGTATATCGGCCACTTCATCCATTCGCCGTTCTACGTCTACGCCTATGCGTTCGGCGATTGCCTCGTGAACTCGCTCTACGCCGTCTATCAGTCGGGCCTTCGGGATTTCCAGGCGAAGTATCTCGACATGCTGAAGGCGGGCGGCGTGAAGCGGCACAAGGAGCTGCTGGCGCCGTTCGGTCTCGACGCCTCCGATCCCGCCTTCTGGGACAAGGGGCTGGGCGTGATCTCGGGCTTCATCGATGAGCTCGAGAAGCTCTAGTCTTCCGGACCGCGAGCCTCCGGCTCGCCTCATGAGCGAGCCGGAGGCTCGCGGTCCGCATGAGTGATGAAAGCGACTCCTTCGGCGGGCGGCTCGGCCGCTACGCCCGGGTCGGCGCATCGGTGGGCGGGCTCGCGGCGCGGCTGGCGGGCGAGCGCTATCTCGGCTTTTCGCTCGATCGCGACAGGCACGCCGCCGAGCTGAAGGCGGCGCTGGGTGGGCTGAAGGGCCCGCTGATGAAGGCGGCCCAGCTTCTCGCCACCATCCCCGACGCGCTGCCGCCGGAATATGCCAAGGAGCTGGCCCAGCT
>DATJWN010000200.1:0-10562 GCA_035501235.1 Reyranella sp. | reverse complement strand
CAGCGCCGACAGGAGATCGTCGCCCGGCTTGCGGCGGCGCGCTTCGAGCAGGTCGCCGAGATAGGCGCGCAGGCCGGTGCGCGCCTCGACGATGATCGCGTCCACTTCGGGCGTTCGCAGCACGGAGGGATCGACCGAGCGCGCGACGCCGCGCGACCAGGCGGTGAAGGTCGCCTCGTCCTCGGGCGGCACGCCGAGCAGGGCGCAGATCACGCGCACGGGCAGCGGATAGGCGAAGGCCTCGATCAGGTCGATCGCGCCCGTCCTGCACGCCATGGTCTCGACCAGCTCGGCGGCGATCGCGACAGTCTGGCTGCGCAGCTCGTCGATGCGGCGCGGCGTGAAGGCCCGCGCGACCAGCCCGCGCAGGCGCGTGTGGTCGGGCGGATCCATGAACAGGAGATTGTATTTGCGGTTGCTGTCCTCGTCTTGGTCCCGCTCGGTCGCCGCGCGCGATTCGTCTGTCGAGAGGCCGGGATGGCGCAGCAGGGCCGTCACGTCGGCATGGCCCAGGGCGAACCAGACCGTGTCGGCGACCTTGAGCAGCGGCGCGGGCCCGCGGAAACGCTCGTAGAAGCGGTAGGGATCGTCGCGGAAGGCGGGCGACATGGCCTCGCGGAAGAAGCGGTCGGCCAGGCTGGTCGGCCTGGGATCGGGGATCGCAGCGGGTGCAGGCACGGTTGACCTCCGGATGCAATTCGATACAAATATGTATCGAGTTGCAATGTGCTAGAATCCGTGCCATGTCAAGAGTGCGCACACGTCCCACCCGCGACGACACGCGGGAAAAGCTCTTCGAGGCCGCCGCGTCGGTGTTCGCCGAGCAAGGCATCGGCTCGGCCAGCATCGAGGCGATCGCCGCCGCCGCCGGCATGACGCGCGGCGCCTTCTACTCGAACTTCGAGGACAAGGACGAGCTGATCATCGCCATGCTGGAGAACCACGTGGAGCGCTCGCTGGCGCATCATCGCGAGATCCTGGCGCGGCATCGCGATCCCGAGGCGCTGATCGAGGCCTTGCGCACCGCCGACCGCAGCCGGGACGATCCGCTCGCCCGCTCGCCGCTCCTGCACATCGAGCTGATCCTGTTCGCCGCCCGCTTGCCCAAGCGTCGGCCGGCGCTCGCCAAGCGGCTGCGCGCGCGGCGCGAGCTGGTCGCGGAGATGCTGTCGACGGCCAAGGTCGCTGACCCTGCCTGGACGAGCGCCATGTTGCTGGCGCTCGAGGACGGCTTTCGCCTGCACCGCCTGATCGATCCGGCCTCGACTCCGGCCGGCAGCTTCTATCGCGCCGTCAGCGATCTGCGGAAGCTGTCGGGCAAGTGAGCGGCCGCGCCGTCAGCCGCTGTTGCGCAGGGCGGCGGCGATGCCGTTCATCGAGAGATGGATGCCCTGCACCACGTCGGCGCTCTTGTCGCCGGCGCGATGGCGGCGCAGCAGCTCGATCTGCACGTGGTGCAGCGGATCGATGTAGGGGAAGCGGTTGCGGATCGACCGGCCCAGCAGGGGATTGCTCTCCAGCAGCTCGGACTGCCGCGTGATGGCGAGCAGGGCCTCGATCGATGCGGTCCATTCCTCGTGCAGGCGCCTGAAGATCGCGGCGCCCAGCTTCTGGTCGGAAGCGAGCTCGGCATAGCGCGAGGCGATGGCGATGTCGCTCTTGGCCAGCACCATGTCCATGTTGGAGAGCATCGTGCGGAAGAACGGCCACTCGGCATGCATGCTCTGAAGCGTCGCGAGACCGGTGTCCGGATTGCGGTTGCGCCACGCCTTGATGGCCGAGCCGAAGCCGAACCAGCCCGGCAGCATGAGGCGGCATTGCGACCAGCTGAACACCCAGGGGATGGCGCGCAGATCCTCGATGCGCTGCGAGTTGCGCCGCGCCGCGGGCCGGCTGCCGATGTTGAGGTTGGCGATCTCGCCGATGACCGTCGTGTCCTGGAAGTAGCGGCCGAACCCTTCGGTCTCGTAGACCAGGCCGCGATAGGCGCGATAGGCCTCGTCCGACACCTCTTTCATCGCGGCGAGGAAGGCGGGCGGCGGCGCCTGGGCCGAGCCCGCGAGCGTCGCCTCGAGGGTCGCCGCGGCCAGGATCTCGAGGTTGCGCCGTCCGACATCGGCCTTGGAATACTTGGCGGCGATGACCTCGCCCTGCTCGGTGATGCGGATCGATCCCTGGATGGCGCCGGCGGGCTGGGCGTGGATCGCATCGTAGCTCGGCCCGCCGCCGCGTCCGACCGATCCGCCGCGGCCGTGGAACAGGCGCAGCCGAACGTCGTGCTTCCTGAACACCTCGATCAGCGCCAGCTCGGCACGATAGAGCTCCCAGGTCGAGGTGACGTAACCGCCGTCCTTGTTGCTGTCGGAGTAGCCCAGCATCACCTCCTGCAGGTTGCCGCGCGATTCCAGCAGCCTCCTGTAGGCGGGCAGCGAGAACAGCCGGTCCATGACCTCGCCGCAGCGATGCAGATCGTGGATGGTCTCGAACAGCGGCACGATGTCGAGCTCGAGCTTCTGCTGCTCGGGATGCAGCAGGCCGACGTCCTTCAACAGCGTCGCCACCTCGAGGATGTCCGAGACGCCCTCGCCCTTGGAGATGATGTAGCGCGACACCGCGTCCGATCCGTAGCGTGCCCGCACATCGGCGGCGGCGCGCACGATGGCGAGTTCCGATCGGGTCTCGTCGCTGTAGCCGAGATGCGCCGAAGCGAGCGGGCGGGGGCTCTGGATCTCCGCCGACAACAGCTTGCAGCGCTGCTCCTCGGAGAGGTCGAGATAGTCCGGTGCGGTCGAAGACGATTTCAGGAGCTCGGCGATCACGCGCTCATGCACGTCGGAGTTCTGGCGGAGATCGACGGAAGCGAGATGGAAGGCGAAGACGTCGGCGGCCCGGCGAAGGTGGCGGAGCCGCCCGCGGGCGAGCGACGTCGAGCCGTTGGCGCACAGCGAAGCGTCGACGATGTCGAGATCGGCCCTGAAGGCTGCCGCGTCTTCGTAAGGGACAGCATCGGCAGGGACACGCCGCGGCGCCTCGATGCCGGCAAGCTTGTACGCGGTCCTGGCGAGGCGTCCGTAGATGCCGACGATCGCGCGGCGATAGGGTTCGAACTCCTGATGGGTGGTCAGGTCGTTCGGCTGGCCGGCGAGGGCCTGCAGCTCGTCGCTCACGCTGACCAGGCGCTCGTCGAGCGAGAGCTCGCCGCCCAGGGTGAAGAGCTCGTCGAGATAGAAGGTCAGGACCTTGGTGCTCTGCATCAGAAGCGTCTGCTGCAGCACCTCGGCCGTCACGTAGGGATTGCCGTCGCGGTCGCCGCCGATCCACGAGCCGATGCGCAGGAACGACGGCACGTCGACGCCGTCCCAGCCCTGCTCGGCGAGCTCGTCCTCCAGCTCGGCGTAGAAGTGCGGCAGCTCGCGCAGGAAGGTGTAGTCGAAATAGGCCAGCCCGTTGACGACCTCGTCGATCACGCGCAGCCGCGAATCGCGGATGACGCTGGTCTGCCAGAGGGTCAGCACCGCGCGTCTGAGCGCCTTGCGGTTGACCGAGAGCTCGTCGGGCGTGAAGGGCAGGCGGTCGCGCTGGTCGAGCAGGGTCGCGATCTCGATCTCGCGGTCGATGGCGCTCTTGCGGCGGATCTCGGTGGGATGCGCCGTCAGCACCGGCATGCAGAGCGCATCGGCGAAGAAGGCTTGCAGCCGCTCGCGGGAGACGCCGGCGCGCTTCGTCTCGGCGAGGGCATGGGCGATGGTGCCGGCGCGGGGCGCCGACTTCACCATGTTGTGGGCGCGCGTACGCCGCACATGGTGCTGGTCCTCGGCGATGTTGGAGAGGTGGGAGAAGTGCCCGAAGGCGCGGATGAGGCGGACCGCCTGCGCCGGCGCGAGTGCGGCGATCACGGCCTGCAGCTCCTGCCGCGCGCCCGCGTCGGCCTCGCGATGGAAGCGCAACGCCAGCTGCCGGATGCGCTCGACGAGATCGAAAGTCTGCCCGCCATCCTGGGCCTGGATGGTTTCACCGAGGATGCGGCCCAGCAGACGGATGTCGTAGCGGAGCGGCGCGTCCTTATCCTGGTCGTTCAGTGTGGCCGTCGTATTCATGCGACGATCCTCCCCGATGTGGCGCAAGCGCGCTTGCAACTTGCGTGCCTGCGAGCGTCAGGATCGACGAGAGACCCTTTCCAACAGGGCCCGCTTCTCCTCTTCGGTGATCGACAGATCGAGGTCGAAGGAGAGGGCAAGATCTCGGACGTTCTCGAAGCCGTACACCTGGATGTACCAGCGAAGGGCGAGGAAGACATCCTTTCGGCCTTCGGCCGCCTTGGTCTTGCCGGCGACGGTTTCGAGCCAATAGCCGACGACGGTGTCCAACTCCTCTTGGTTCGCGAGCCGCAGGTCCTTGAGCGCATTGAAGACACCGAGTCGGATCAGGAACTCATCGATGCACAGGCGGACGTAGTCGTGAAGAGGCTGCTTGGGTGGCAGTTCCGGTTGATTGTGGGGGATGAGAGCGAAGGTCAGCTTCGAGCTGCCCACCGCGACCAGATGCCCTTTGCCGTCAGCGGCCTCTAGCTTCTCGGTTGTATCGGAGTCGGGGAGCTTGAAGGGAAGCGCGATGTAGCTCCTGCCATAGTCCAGCAGCCGCATGGCAATCGCCGCCTTTTCGTCCCTCCTCATCTCCGCGAACTGCGCGACGAGATACTCCACTCGCTTCCAGCGTTGCGCGCGCGAATAGGTCAGCAGGCCGGCCGCCGCGCCAATCGCCGCCACGATCGCCGAGGCGGCCTTCAGCCAGAAGTCCGGGTCAGAAGGCATTCCCAAATCGCCTCAGTCGCTCTTGATGTTGTTGTCCTTGATCACCTTGAACCAGCGCTCCTGCTCGCTCACCTGGAAGGCAGCGAACTCCTCCGGCGTGCTGGCGATGATCTCCATGTCGATCTGGTCGGCGAACTTGCTTGCGACATCGGGCGAGCGCGCGGCCTTGGCGAGCTCGGCGTTGAGGCGATCGACGATCGGCCGCGGCGTGCCGGCCGGCACATAGACGCCCCACCAGGAATAGGTCGGATAGGTCGTGAGGCCCTGCTCGCCGAGCGTCGGCACGTCGGGCAGGGCGGGCGCGCGCTTCTCGCCAGTGGTGGCGAGCGGCCGAAGCTTGTTCGAGCGGAAATGCGGCTCGAGCGCGCCCAGGGTCGTGACCGTGACGTCGGTGACGCCCGCCAGCACGTCCTGCACCGTGGGGCCGCCGCCCTTGTAGTAGATCTGGTTGAGCTCGAAGCCGTTGGCCTTCTGCAGATGGGCCGTGAGCAAGAGCGCGCCGCTCGCCGACAAGAGGCCGACGCTCACCTTGCCCGGCCGTTGCTTCGCGTCGGCCACGACATCCTTGAAGCTCTTGTACGGCCGGTCGGGATGGCAGGCGACGGCAAGCGCTGCTCGGCCGACCAGCATCACGTTCAGGAGCTCGGAGTCCTTGTAAGTGAGATTGGGCGTGAAGGCGGGACTGAGGATGTGGCTGTCGAAGGTGATCATCCACGTCATGCCGTCGGGCGGCGCCTTGGCCGCGATGGCGGCCCCTATGGCGCCTGCCGCGCCCGGCTTGTTGTCGATCACCGTCTGCCAGCCGGTATTCTCGCTCACCTTGGCGGCGAGGATGCGGGCCACGGGATCGGTCGTGCCGCCGGGCGGGAAGGGCACGACGACGCGGATCGACCCCTTGGGCCAGTCGCCGAGGTTCTGGGAGCGGACGACAGCCGGAGCGACGAGCGTCGCCGCCGCGCTGCCGCCGAGGAGCGTTCTGCGCCGCACGATCAATCACCCTTGATGTCGTTGTCCTTGATGACCTTGAACCAGCGTTCCTGCTCGCTCTTCTGGTAGGCGGCGAAGTCCTCGGGCGAGGTGCAGAGGATCTCCATGTTGAACTGCTCGACGAACTTCTGCGTGACGTCGGACGTGTTGACCGCGGCCTTGATGGCGGCGTGCATCTTGTCGACGATCGGCCGCGGCGTGCCGGTCGGCGCGTAGACGCCCCACCAGGAATAGGACGGGAAGCCCTTCACGTTCTGCTCGATCAGGGTCGGCGTATCGGGCAGCGCGGGCGTGCGCTTGTCGCCGGTGACCGCGATCGGCCGCACCTTCTTGGCGACGATATGCGGGCTCACCGAGGTCAGGCTCTGGATCGCGATATCGGTGACGCCGGCGAGCAGGTCCTGGTTGACCGGCCCGCCGCCCTTGTAGGGGATCAGGTTCAGGTCGACGTCGTTCTCCTTCTTGATCAGCGTCATCAGCACCAGCGCTTGGCTCGCCGCCAGCACGCCCACGCTCACCTTGCCCGGGCGTTTCCTGGCGTCTTCGATCACCTCGGTGAAGCTCTTGTAGGGCCGGTCGGGATGGGCGCAGATCGCCTGCGGCGTGCGGCCGATCTGCATGACGTTGAACAGCTCAGTGTCCTTGTACGGCAGGTTCTGGGCGAAGGCCGGATTGAGGATATGACTGTCGAAGGTGACCATCCAGGTTTGTCCGTCGGGCGGCGACTTGGCCGCGACCGCGGCGCCGACCACGCCCGTGCCGCCCGCCTTGTTCTCGATCAGCACGTTCCACTTGTTCATCTCGATCAGCTTGGCCTGGATGATGCGTGCCACCGGATCGGTCGAGCCGCCGGGCGGGAAGGGCACGACGATCTTGATCGGGCCCTTGGGCCATTCCTCGTCGGCGCGCACGAGCGCGGGCGCCGCGAAAGTAAGGGCGCTCGCGCCCGCGAGCACGGTCCGCCGTTGCAGGATTCTCATGATGCCTCCCTTGATTCTGCTCGTTGTCGGCAGCTCACGTCACGGTGCCGGCCATGTCGACGCCTCGAAGCGCGCGAACTCCGTCTCCAGTCGCCATTGCGCGGCCGCCTTCTCGCTGCGGCCGAGCAGTTGCTGGCACGCTGGCGGTGGCGCGCCAGTGCCGGGCGTGGCGCCTGCGCAGGCGTCGACCATCGCAAAGGGCACGGTCGTGCGCCACAGGCTCTCGCCCGGCAGGAACGCATATTCCAGGCTGTTGCGTGCGAAGATCTTGAGATCGCGATAGCCCAGCCCGTAGGTGATCACGGCGCGCCGGTATTCGTTCGTGAGGTCGATGCGCGACACGCCTTCATCGTCGGTCGACAGGGCGAGCGGCACGCCTGCCCGGCGATAGGACTCGAAGGGATGCCTCGCGCCGACCACGTCGAGGATGGTGTCGTTGCTGGTGAGGTTGATCTCGACCATCGTCTTGCGCCGCGCCATCTCGGCCAGCAGGCCCGCCGCGTTGTCCTCGCCGAGCACGTCGACGCCGTGGCCGATGCGGCTCGCGCCAGCGACCTCGACGGCGCTTCGGATATGCGAGCGCAGCGCCTCCGGCGGCACGAGGGCGGGGGTCAGCTCGCCGGCATGAAGGGTGATCTTCACGTCGGGCATCTGGGCATGGAGGAAGCCCAGGATCCGCATCTGGACGTCGTATTTGTCCAGCGCCACCTTGTTGTCTTCGGGCGCCACGAGGTTGAGGCCGACCACGCGCCGGTCGGCCTTGGCGAGTTCGAAGGCGAACAGGATCTGCCCGAAGGACTCCGCAGGCGTGGCGATGCGGATGACCTGGGCGAGATAGCGGACCGTGACGGCGCATCCCGGCTGGGCCGCTTGCGTGCCGCAGTTCGAGCGCGCGCGCCAGGCACGCTCGGCGGCATCGATCTCGCGCCGTGTTTCGGCGACGAGTGCGGCCATCTTCGGGCCGAGCAGCTTGGCCTGCAACTTGGCCATGTCCTCGTCCCAGCCGGCGGCGCCACCGAGCGAGCGCGCGGTCCACATGCCGGGCGAGGCCATCAGCTCGAGATAGGATACCGAGGAACCGGCGGCACGGTCCGTCGCTTCGGCCAGCATGTCGCCGAAGTGATTGTCGCCCGCGGCGCTGAACTTGGCGAAGGTCGCGAAGAAGTGGTCGTGACCGCTTTCATGGAGCGGCAGAAAGTTGCGCATCGACAGCGCGTCGATGGTCTGGCCGTAGAGCACGGGATCGAGGGCCGCCGCAGCCGCCGTCACCTGGTCGGGCGCGCGGCAGGGCGGCTTGGTGATCGTGAAGGTCGCGCGCACGACGCAGAGCCCGTCTTGCGCGGCCCAGCGCATGAAGCTCTCGGCATAGATCGCGCCGGACAAATGGTTGTGCAGATCGCCGCCCTTGGGCATGCGGCGCAGGAAAGCCTCGAGGTAGGGCGGCCGGTCGCGGACCTGCTGGAGGTAGGCGGCGGCGCGCGCTTCGTTGTCCGCGGGCGGTGGAGAGGCCGGCAGCGTGGCGCAGGCAGAAAGCGTTGCGCTCAACAGCACCAGCGGCAGCACGCCGCGCCAGCGTGAGTTTGTCATGAAGTCCCCCGAAACGTGCCCGAAGGCTACCCCAGCGCCTTCATCATGGGAAAGCCCGACGAGGTGCCGTACTTGCGATCGGCCTCGCCGATCTGGACGTAGCCGCGGGCGAGATAGAAGCGGAGCGCCGTCGCCGTGCTGAGCAATGTGCAGGTTTGGTTGCCGCGCTCGGCGGCCCGGCGCTCGAGGGCGGCCAGCATGGCGCGGCTCACGCCCTGGAAGCGCGCATCGGGCGAGACGTAGTTCAAGGTGATCTCGCCTGCATCGGTCACCGCGCCCACGGCGACGATCCGGCCATCGAGTAGGGCAAGCAGGTAGGACTGGCCGCCGCGCGCCAACCACGACCTGAAGGTCTCGGCCGTCTTGTTGGCCAGCCAGGCGCCCAGGATCTTCGGGTCGTCATGGTGGTCGGCCATGCACAGCTCCGCGATCGACCGGCGCATGACAGCGCAGGCCGCTTCGGCGTCCGACGGCAGGGCATCGCGGATTTCCATGCGCAGAGAAGGGCATAGCGCGTTCGCTTTGCCAAGAACGCGTGGAGTGACTATCTACTCCCCATGTCCATGATCAAAGGCGAGACCGGCGACTGGGAAATCGTGCTGGGGCTGGAAGTCCATGCCCAGGTGATCTCCAACGCCAAGCTTTTCTCCGGCGCCCCGACCGCGTTCGGCGGCGATCCCAACACCCAGGTGTCGCTGGTCGACGCCGCCATGCCCGGCATGCTGCCGGTGATCAATGCGCATTGCGTCGAGCAGGCCGTGCGCACGGGGCTGGGGCTGAACGCCAGGATCAACCTGCGCTCGGTGTTCGACCGCAAGAACTATTTCTATGCCGACCTGCCGCAGGGCTACCAGATCTCGCAGTTCAAGGATCCGATCGTGGGCGAGGGCGCGGTCGAGGTCGATCTCGAGGGCGGCGCCACCAAGAAGATCGGCATCGAGCGGCTGCATCTCGAGCAGGACGCGGCCAAGAGCTTCCACGATCAGCATCCGACGCAGACCTATGTCGACCTGAACCGCTCGGGCGTGGCGCTGATGGAGATCGTCAGCAAGCCCGACATGCGCACCGCGGATGAGGCGGCCGCCTATCTCACCAAGCTGCGCTCGATCGTGCGCTATCTCGGCACCTGCGACGGCAACATGGACGAGGGCTCCATGCGCTGCGACGTCAACGTGTCGGTGCGCAAGCCGGGAGCCGAGCTCGGCACGCGCTGCGAGATCAAGAACGTGAACTCGATCCGCTTCGTGAAGCAGGCGATCGAGTTCGAGGCGCGGCGCCAGGTCGAGATCATCGAGGGCGGCGGAAAGATCGTGCAGGAGACGCGCCTGTTCGATCCCGGCCGCGGCGAGACGCGCTCGCTGCGCACCAAGGAAGACGCGCACGACTATCGCTACTTCCCGGATCCCGACCTCCTGCCGCTGGTGCTGCAGAAGGAGTTCGTCGACGGCATCAGGGCCTCGTTGCCCGAGCTGCCCGACCCGAAGAAGGACCGCTTCATCAAGGAATACGGCCTCACGCCCTATGATGCGGGTGTGCTGGTGGCCGAGCGCGAGACGGCGGAGTTCTTCGAGACGGTGTGCAAGGGCCGCGACGCGAAGGACGCCGTGAAGCTCGTCACCGGCGACTTCTTCGCCATGCTGAACCGGCGCGGCGCCACCATCGCCGAATCGCCGATCAAGGCGGAGCATCTCGGCAAGCTGCTCGACCTGCAGAAGGACGGCACCATCTCCGGCCGCATCGCCAAGGACCTGTTCGTGGCGATGGAGGAGACGGGCGAGGACCCGGCGGTGCTGGTCGAGGAGCGGGGCCTGAAGCAGGTCACCGACACCGGCGCCATCGAGGCGGCGATCAAGGAGATCGTCGCGGCGAACCCCAAGCAGGTCGAGGCCTACAAGGCCAAGCCCACGATGCTCGGCTGGTTCGTCGGCCAGGTCATGAAGGCGACCGGCGGCAAGGCCAACCCGAAGATCGTCAACGAGCTGCTGAAGAAGGCACTCGACGCCTGAGGTCTTCGGGCTGTTGAGCGCGCTTGGCATCGGCGTCGACGCCGGGCGCGGCGTTGCCGTCGGCCCGTTGCTCCTGGGGCTTCTCGCCGCGCGTCAGGTTGAAGGCCGTGTTGATCAGGCCGACATGGGTGAAGGCCTGCGGGAAGTTGCCCTGCTGGCGGTTCTCGCGCGGCTCGTATTCTTCCGCCAGC
>DATJWN010000199.1:0-10251 GCA_035501235.1 Reyranella sp. | reverse complement strand
TGCCGCCGCGGCCGATCTAGCTCGACGCACTGGTTTCAGCGCACGGGCAGCCACAGCACGTCCTCGATGTGCGGCGCTCCGGTCGCCAGCATGACCAGGCGGTCGAGCCCCAGCGCCGCGCCGCTGGCCGGCGGCATGACGGCCAGCGCAGCGAGGAAGTCCTCGTCGATCGGATAGCGCTCGCTGTAGAGCCGTTCCTTCTCGTCCATGTCGGCCTTGAGCCGCGCGCGCTGGATCGCGGGATCGGTCAGCTCACCGAAGGCGTTGGCAAGCTCGACGCCGCAGGCATAGAGCTCGAAGCGCTCGGCCACGCGCGCATCGCCCGGCTTGGCGCGGGCCAACGCCGCCATCGAGATCGGATACTCGCACAGGATCGTCGGCCGTCCGTTGCCGAGACGCGGCTCGATCTTCTCGAACATGATGCGGAAGAAGACATCGTCCCAGGAATCGCCCGCGTGGCCAGCGACGCCCGACGCGCGCGACAGCGCCGCCGCATCGCCCACCGTCGCCAGCACATCGACGCCGGCATGACGCTCGAACGCCTCCGCCACCGTGAGCCGCTCCGGCGCCGCGTGCGGATCGCAGACCTTGCCCTGCCAACGCAGCTCCTTCGCACCGGTGAGCGCCAGCAACGCCGCGCAATCCTCCATGATCGTCTCGTAACCCACACCCGCGCGATACCATTCGAGCATCGTGAACTCGGGATGATGCAGCGCCGAGCCTTCGGCATTGCGGAACACGCGCGCGAACTGGAACAGCCGCGGCACGCCACCCGCCAGCAGCTTCTTCATGGCGAATTCGGGCGAGCTGTGCAGCCAGCGCTGCCGTCCCTGCCCATCCGGCGTCTTCCACTCGGTCGAAAAGCCCGTGAGATGGACTTCCGCACCGGGCGCGACCTGCAGGATCGGCGTCTCGACCTCGACGAAGCCCTGCCCGGCGAACCACTGCCGCCACGCCGCCTGGATCCGCGCCCGCGCCTCAAGATGCGGCAGGCGACGGGCCAGCTTGTCGGGGCGCCAGTCGGTCATGGGTTCGCTATACTAAAGTCGTGACCCCCAACCAAATCGCCGCCTTCTGCCGCAAGCTGCCGCACGCCACCCGCGTGGTGCAGTGGGAGGGCGTCCAGGTCTTCAAGATCGGCGGCAAGATGTTCTGCTGCATCGCGCCGGCCGACCATTCCGTCGGCCGCATCTCGCTGAAGTCGGCGCCCGAGCACTACGATGCGCTCAGCCGCTCGCCGGGCTTCCGTCCCGCGCCCTACCTCGCCCGCGCCAAATGGGTCTCGGTCGACGATCCCCGGGCGCTCAGCGACAAGGAGATGAAGGCCTACGTGAAGCGCGCCTACGACGTGATCCTGGCCGGCCTGCCGAAGAAGAAGCAGAAGGAATTGCAGGCTTAAGGCCCCGTTGCCACCCCTTCCGCCCTTTGATACAAGCCCCGGCCGGCCTCGTCGCACATCCTGCGGACGAGGCCAAATCATTCAATCCGATCAGGCGGTTAGACCAATGAAAGTGCCCGTCAATTCGATCCGTGCCGGCAATGTCATCGACTACAACGGCAAGCTCTGGGTCGCCTCCAAGGTCCAGCACATCAGCCCGGGCAAGGGCGGCGCGTTCGTGGCCATCGAGGCCAAGGCGCTGCGCGAGGGCAACAAGCTGCAGGAGCGCTTCCGCTCGGGCGAGATGATCGAGCAAGCGCACATCGACGAGCGCGACTGCACGTTCCTGTTCGGTGACGACACCGGTTTCACCTTCATGGACAAGGAGAACTTCGAGCAGCTCGTCGTGGGCGCCGATGTTCTCGATCCCGACCAGTCGCGCTGGCTGCAGGACGGCATGGAAGTGCAGGTCTCGCTGCACGAAGGCACGCCGGTCGGCGTCACGCTTCCGAAGAGCGTCGTGCTCGCCGTCACCGAGGCCGACGCCGTGGTGAAGGGCCAGACCGCGTCGTCGTCCTACAAGCCGGCCGTGGTCGCGGGCGGCATCAAGGTGATGGTGCCGCCGCACATCGCCGTCGGCACCAAGCTGGTGATCAACACCGAGGACGGCAGCTACATGGAACGCGCCAAGGATTAGTGATGTTCCTCCCCATTCACATGGGGAGGTGGCGCCGTCACACGGCGACGGAGGGGTCATATGCGACAGCACGACCGCGGCCTATGACCCCATCGCCCTCGCCGCACTCGGGCACTTCCCCATATGAATGGGGAAGCGCATGAGCCTCCCTCCCCGCGATCAACCCGTTGCCCGCGTCGGCCGCGCGCCCCTGGCGCCGGGCCGTGAGCGCTCCGGTCCGCCCGAGCGCCGCTCGCTGGCGCCGCGCTCGGCTACCATCACGGTGATGATCCGCGCCGCCTTCGCCGCGGCCAAGGGGCTGAAGCGCGACTTCGGCGAGGTCGAGAATCTGCAGGTCTCGGCCAAGGGCCCGGCCGACTTCGTGAGTCGCGCCGACATCATGGCCGAGCGCACGCTCCGAAAGGAGCTCGAGCGCACGCGCCCCGAATACGGCTTCCTCGGCGAGGAGGGCGGCGAAGTGAAGGGCACGGGCGAGATCGGGAGCCGCAACCGCTGGATCGCCGATCCGCTCGACGGCACGACGAATTTCCTGCACGGCGTGCCGCACTTCGCGATCTCGCTCGCTTTGGAGCGCGACGGCGAGGTGATCGCGGGCGTGATCTACAATCCGATTTCCGACGAGCTGTTCTGGACCGAGAAGGGCAACGGCGCCTTCATCGACACGCCCAACGCGCGCTCGCGGCGGCTGCGCGTCTCGGCGCGCAAGGAGATGAACCAGGCGCTGATCGGCACGGGCATCCCGCAGAAAGGCCGTGGCGATCATTCGGCTTACCTGAAGAAGCTCGAGGCCGTGATGGGCCAGACCGCGGGCGTGCGCCGCTGGGGCGCCGCCGCGCTCGACTTCGCCTTCGTGGCGGCCGGCCGCTACGACGCCTTCTTCGAATTCAACCTCGCGCCGTGGGACGTCGCCGCCGGCGTGCTGATGGTGCGCGAGGCGGGCGGCCTGGTGACCGACATCAAGGGCCAGCCCTATGAGCTGGGCGGCCCCTCGATCCTCGCCAGCAACGCCGGCATCCGCGACGCCCTGGTCGAGACTCTTTCCTAGTTCTTCGCCATCCGGTCGAGCAGCACGAGGCTCATCGCTTCCACCCCGGTGCGGATCGAAGGCTCCGGCACGGGCGCGAACTCGGGCGAGTGGTTGCCCGGGACCAGGCGGTGCTCCTCCCGCGCCTTGGCGAGCTCCTTGGGATCGATGCCGCCCAGGCCGAAATAGAAGGACGGCACGCCCGCCATCACGAACTCCGAATAATCCTCGCTCGCCGAGCCCGGCTCCGACATCAGCCGCGCCTTGTCGCCGAACGCCGCCTTCAGCACGGCGCCGCCGCGCTCGGTGATGGCCTGATCGTTGACCACCGCCTTGGCGCCCTCGACGATGACGATCCTGGGCTCGGGCGCTCCCGCCATCATCGCCACGGCCTTGGCCGTGCGCTTCAGGCCCTCGATCATCTTGAGCCGGGTGTCGTTGTCGTAGGAGCGGATCGTGCCGCGCAGCGACGCGGTGTCGGGCACCACGTTGCCGGCATTGCCCGCCTTGACCGAGCCCACGGTGATGACGCCGAAGCGGGCCGAATCCTTTTCACGGCTGATCACGCTCTGCACGTCGACGATGAAGTGCGCCGCCATCATCACCGGATCGATGGTCGTGTGCGGCCGCGAACCGTGCCCGCCCTTGCCGATGAACTCGATCGCGAAGCCGTCCGAGGTCGAGTTGATGACGCCGGGCTTGTAGAACACGCCGCCATAGGGACCGGGGCCGACATGCAGTGCATAGCCGACGTCGGGCTTGGGGAAGCGCGTGAACAGGCCGTCCTTCACCATCGCCTTGGCGCCGCCGCCGCCCTCTTCCGCCGGCTGGCCGACGAACATCAAGGTGCCGCTCCATTGGTCCTTCATGTCGAGCATGGTCTTGGCCGTGCCGATCCACACCGCCATGTGGATGTCGTGCCCGCAGGCGTGCATCACCGGCGTCTCCACGCCGTTGGCGATCTGCTTCGCCTTGCTGGCATAGGGCAGCCCGGTCTTCTCCGGCAGCGGCAGGGCGTCGAGCTCGGTGCGCACCATGACGACGGGGCCGGGACCGTTCTTGAAGATCGCCACGATGCCGGTCTTGCCGACGCCCTCGGTGACCTCGAAGCCCAACGCCTTCATCTCGGCCGCGAGCCTGGCCGACGTGCGCTGTTCCTGGAAGCCGAGCTCGGGATGCTCGTGGATGTCCTTGTAGAGCGAATCGAGATGGGCGTACTGCGCATCGAGCAGGCGATCGATGGCGGTGCGCTGGTTGGAGACGTCGGCGGCGCAGGCTGTCCCCTGGACCAATGGCGCGGCGACGATCAGGGCGGCGAGGCCGCACCAGGTGAGCTTGTTCATGCGTCGAGACTAGCGTGCCGTTCAGCGCGCCGCCAAGATTTGCCGCACGAGTCTCGCCACCGTGCGGGCGGCCAGGGTCGCCGGGCGTTGCGTTCCGACTGCAAGCCAGGTCGTCTGCTCGATCGCCGGCTTCACGAGTCGCGCAAAGGAGAATGCCGCCCCCATCTCGCGCTCGACATAGGGCCGCGGGAAGACGGTGCACAGGCCGCAGCGCGCCACGGCCTCGCGGATCGTCGCCGAGGCGCTTCCCTCCAGCACCCAGTCGAGTTCGATGCCCTGGCGCTGCGCCAGCTCGACCATCACCGAGGTGAGCGCATTGGGTCGCACGGGACCGCACAGGGCAACGCCTGCCAGGGCGCGGAACGGAACGTCCCTGCCCTGCAGCAGCGGATGCCCCTTGGGGCCGACCAGCATCATGTCCGAGCGCGCCACGATCTCCGCGCCGCGGACGGCGCTGCGGCGATAGCGGTTGAACAGCGCCACCTCGACCTGTCCGTTGCCGATCCAGGCCTCGACCTGGCCGCTATAGGCCTCGTGCACGCGCAGCTTCACACGCGGATAGTCCGCCTGGAGCTGCCGCACGAGGGTGGTCACCAGGGGATGCGCCCAGCCCGGCACGACGCCGAGATCGACGGTGCCCGAGGGACTGCCGCTCTCGCCGCGCGCCTGCGCCGCGAGAAGATCGGCCTCGGCGAGCAGCGCCTTGGCGCGCGGCAGCAATCCGCGGCCAAGCTCGGTCGGCTGCACGCCGCGTCCGGTGCGATGGAACAGCCGTCCGCCCAATTCGCCTTCCAGCGCCGAGACCTGGCGGCTCAGCACCGATTGCGCCACGCCCAGGGCCGCCGCCGCACGGCTGAAGCCGCCCCCCTCGGCGACGCTGCAGAAGGCCCGGATGCCCTTCAGATCCATCGTTCTTTCCTGCCGATTCGGCCACAAGGATTGCGCAATCGCACCTTAGGCCATTTCCCCAGCGGCGCAGCCCCGCGCGGTTGAGGGCCCGTCCGCCAGCGGCTATTCTCCGGCCCGGGAAATTCGTTGAAAGGCAATCGGTTATGAGAACGCCAGTGGCTGCTGCCTGCGGTCTCGCCCTAGCCCTAGTGGGCTTCGACGTCGGCTCGGCTGGCACGGCGTTCGGCCAGAACGTCACGGCGTTCAATCCCTATAACGGCGTCGGGCTGCCCGGCGCGCCGGCCGCGCAGCCCAGCCGGCGTCCCGGCACGCAGAGCTATGGGGCCGTCGCCGAAACGCCGCCGTCAGCCGGTCTCGCCTTCAATCCCTGGATCCAGTCCGGCGCCTATGCGAGCCCAGTCACCGCCTATGCCGGCCCGCCGCCCTATCAGCCGCCCGGGTCGTCGGCGAGCGCCTCCTACAGCCGCGGCTCCAATCTGCCGGCGCCGCCGCCGGGACCGATCGAGAGCCGCCTGATCGCCATTCCGGAACCGCCGCCCAAGGCGGCCAGCGTGCCCGCGCCCGCACGGCCCGCGACCGAGCCGCCAGTGCCGCTGGTGCGCAGCGAGCCGCCGCCCGTCGCGACGGCCGCTCCGCCGCCGGCGCCCGTGCCGATCCAACCGCCCGCCGCGCCGCCCGTTGCCGCGCAGACGCCGGCCCCCTCCACGCCGCCGGTCGTGGTGACGCCGGCGCCCAAGCCCGCGGCGACGCCCGCGCCGCCCCCCGCCGAGACGGCCGCGCCTGCCGCTGCCCCGCCGCCGCCTGTCGCGTCCGCGACACCGGCGCCGCGCGAGCGCCCGGCACCGCCCCCGGCCACCAGCGCTCCCATTTCCTCGATCTCGTTCGCCTCCGACTCGGCGGAGATCACCGATGCGATCAAGGCCGAGCTCAACCAGGTCGCGACCGCGATCAACAGCCAGGGCGCGCGCCAGGTCGAGCTGCGCGCGGTGGCCGGCGGCAGCGACCAGGCGGAGGCGCGCAAGGTGGCGCTCGCCCGGGCGCTCGGCGTGCGCAGCTATCTGATCGACCAGGGCGTGAAGGCGCGCATCGAGGTCGGTGCTTTCGGCGGTGGCGGTGGCGAGCGCGTCGATGTGCTGGTGCGCTGAGCGTCGATCCCTCGCAGCCTTGCGGCTGACCGCATGAGCAATCCGCTTCCGTATCTCGTCCGCATGCTGCTGTTCCTGGCGGCCGTCGCGGGACTGGCCTACATGCTGCAGGCCGATCTGCTGCGCGTGTTCATGAACACGCCGACTCTGGACACGGTGATCCTGGGCGTTCTGGTGCTCGGCATCTTCTTCGTGTTCCGCCAGGTCATCATCCTGTGGCCCGAGGTGAACTGGCTGCGCCGCTACCAGCATCGCGACTCGGGCGCGGCGTTGCCCAAGGCCAACTCGGCCAACCTGCTGGCGCCGCTCGCCGCCATGCTGGGCGAGAGCCCCGACCAGTTCCGCCTCTCGCCGACCGCCACGCGCGCCCTGCTCGACGGCATCGCCACGCGTCTCGACGAACGCCGCGAGCTGGCGCGCTACCTGATCGGCCTGCTGATCTTCCTCGGCCTGCTCGGCACCTTCTGGGGGCTCCTGCAGACCATCGGCGCGGTGGCCGACGCCATCAACAGCCTGCAGGTCTCGGCGGGCGATGCCGTGTCGATGTTCGCCAAGCTCAAGGGCAGCATCGAAGGCCCGCTCAAGGGCATGTCGACCGCCTTCGGCGCCTCGCTGTTCGGCCTCTCGGGCTCGCTCGTGCTGGGCTTCCTGGAATTGCAGGCGAGCCAGGCGCAGGGCCGCTTCCACATCGAGCTCGAGGAATGGCTCGCCCGCGCCACCAGCCTGTCGTCCGCCAACATGCCGGCGGCGCCCAACGTGCCCGCCTATATCGAGGCGCTGCTGGAGCGCAACGTCGAGAGCGTCGACGGGCTGAACCGATCCCTGCAGCGCATCGAGGACAGCCGCCAGTCGACGGTCGCGGCCAACGCCACGCTCGTCGAGCGGCTGGCGGCGCTGGCCGAGACCATGCGCGCCCAGCAGAACCTGCTCGCCCGCTTCACCGAGCTGTCGATCGAGCTGCGCGCCGCCGTGCAGCGGCTTTCCGACCGCGCCGCCGTGGGCGACGCCGACCGCGACGCGCTGATCGCTCATCAGGGCCGCATCGAGGCCCATCTCGACCGGCTGATCGAGGAGACGATCCGCGGCCGCGCCGCCAAGGGCGGCGACTCCGAGGCCGTCCTCGCCGCCCAGCGCGAGCTCGGCGACAAGCTTCAGGCCAGGATCGACGACGCCATCGGCAAGCTGGGCGATGCGGCATCGGGTGATGCGCTGCTCAGCCAGCAGCGCGAGACCGCCGAGAAGGTGACGAAGCTCGCGGAGGACGGTGCGCGCGACCGCGACAAGCTCCTGGATGAGTTGCGCGGCATGATGGCGCGCGTGTCCGATCGAGCCGCCGCCGAGGCCGATCGCGAAGCGCAGAAGACGCATCAGAAGAACGTCGAGGGCCAGCTCAGCAAGCTCGCCGAGGACAGCGAGCGCGGCCGCACCCAGATGGCCGACGAGCTGAAGCGCGCCGTCGGCAAACTGAGCGACCGGTCGGGCTTCGAGGCCGATCGCGAGGCGCTGGCCAACCTGAGGCGCAACATCGAGGACCAGCTCTCGCGGCTGGTCGAGGAGAATGCGCGCAATCGCGTCACGCTCGCCGAGGAGATGCGCGCCGCCGTGGCCAAGCTCGCCGAGCGCTTCGCCGACGTCGACCGCGACGCCATCACCGCGCACCAGCGCAACATCGAGGCCCATCTCGCCCGCCTGGTCGAGGACAGCGCGCTCAACCGAACGGCGCTCGCCGACGAGCTGCGGGGCGAGATGCGCCTGCTCGCCCGCACCATCGCGCTCGGTCGCGGCTACGAGGCTTCCGGCACCCCGCCGGCCGGCAGCACTCCCGTCGCCGAGGGTTGATCCGTCATGGCGGCAACGCTTTCGCGCCGTCGCTCGGGAGCCAACGAGTACACCTGGCCCGGCTATGTCGACGCGCTGACCACGCTCCTGATGGTGCTGGTCTTCCTGCTGTCGATCTTCAGCGTGGCGCAGTTCACGCTGTCCACGGCGCTGTCCAACCGCGACACGGCGATCGACGCGCTGAACCATCAGCTGGGCGATCTCGCCAGCCAGCTCTCGCTCGAGAAGAAGTCGGCCGCCGAGCTGCAGAAGACCCTCGAGCAGCTCACCATCCAGGTCGGCCAGCTGCGGGCGGAGCGCGACAGCCTGAAGAGCGAGCGCGACAAGCTCAGCATCTCCATCAAGGATCTCGAGACCAAGTCGATGGACATGCAGAAGGAGACCGAACGGCAGAAGCTCGAGCTGACGCGCCTCGCCGCGGCGCTCGCCGCGGCCAACGACGAGAAGGGCAAGCTCTTCTCCGACCTCACCGAGGAGCAGAAGCAGACCGCCGAGCAGAAGGCTGCCGTCGTGCGTCTCACTGCCGAGATGCAGAGCCTGAAGGACGAGCTCGCGAAGCTGAACGCCGCCCTCGAGGCCGCCGCCGTCAAGGACAAGGAGCAACAGGCGCAGATCGTCGATCTCGGCAAGCAACTGAACCGGGCGCTTGCCAGCAAGGTCGAGGAGCTGGCCCGTTACCGCTCGGAGTTCTTCGGCAAGCTGCGCGAGGCGCTGGCCGGCCAACGCGACGTGCAGATCGTGGGCGACCGATTCGTCTTCCAGTCCGAAGTGCTCTTCCCGTCGGGCTCGGCCGACCTGCAGCCGGCCGGCGAGAAGCAGCTCTCGGCCGTGGCGCAGCGGCTGATCGAGATCAGCGCCAAGATCCCCAAGGACATCCCCTGGGTGCTGCAGGTCGACGGCCACACCGACAATCAGCCCATCAACACCCGCGCCTTCCCGTCGAACTGGGAACTGTCGGCGGCGCGCGCCATCGCCGTGGTCAAGTTCCTGAACAGCCAGGGCATTCCCAACGACCATCTCGTGGCGGCGGGCTACGGCGAGTATCAGCCGCTGTCGATGATGGACACCGCCCGCAACCGTCGCATCGAGCTCAAGCTCACCAACCGGTGATCGCCTGTTGGTTGCAGGCTCACGGCAATATGTAGCTAAGGCTGCTCCCCGCGCGACGTGATATTTGTCAACGTCAGGCGTTGCGTTCCGTCTCACCCGGCGTGAGTGGAGGCCGTCATGCGGCGTCGCGGAAAATGGCTCGCGTTAAGCTTGTCGGTGGCGCTGGGAAGCGGCGGACCGTCGGTCTTGGCGCAGCAACTCCAGCAAGAGCTCAATACGCTGCCGAGGCCGCGCAACGAGGACAATCGCGTCTTTATGCCGGATGCCGCGCCCTCGCTCATGAATCCCAAGAACACCCGCAACAACGGTGTGCGCAGCGCCCAGTTCTATTGCCTCGACCGAGCGGTGACGGCGTTCGACTCCTATCGCGGCAACGCGGTGGCGAAGCCCTTCGCCCAGGCCGCCTTCTTCATGTCGTGCGTGGTCAAGGCCATGCCGGCCGACTGGCCCGATCGCAACGTCATCCTGCAGCACGCGTCCGACCTCGCCGTCCGCGCGCGCCAGGCCGATCCGGCCGTCGATTCCTGCCTGCTGTCCGCCTGCGCGGTCGGGCCCGGCAAGCCGAGCGGTAACTTCGAGATCCGCGGCAACCGTTAGGGTCTGGACGAAGAGGCCGCCGCCTTTTTGTCTTTTGTGGATTTTCAATCACTTGGCAGAAAAAAAGGTGGACTGCACCCTTAGGTCGAGACAAGTAATTGAGAGACAGTTTGATCGGCGATCGAGGCCACGCCGCCGGCCATGGACGGCGGCGTGGCCTCGATCGCGTTCTCGAACTCGGCCGGCGAGCGGTAGCCCAGGGCCGAGTG
>DATJWN010000198.1:0-10721 GCA_035501235.1 Reyranella sp. | reverse complement strand
AAACGGAGTTCCCATGGCGCTTCCCCTGCAAGGCAAGATCGCACTCGTGACGGGTGCGGGTAAGAACATCGGCCGGGCCATCGCCCTCACCCTGGCGCGCGACGGCGCGACGGTGCTGGTCAATGGCCGGAGCGACAAGGAAGCCGTCGACGAGGTCGTGCGCGAGATCGAGAGGGCGGGCGGCAAGGCCTATGCCGCGATGGGCGATGTCTCCGATCCCAAGGTGCCGCCGAAGCTCGCCGAGCAGGCGGCCAAGTTGGGCAGCGTCGATATCCTGGTGAGCAATGCCGGCTTGCGGCGGCAGACGTCGTTCCTCGACATGTCGTTCGAGGAATGGCGCGAGATCATGGGTGTGGCACTCGACGGCGCCTTCCTGCTGGGCAAGGCCTTCGTGCCGCAGATGATCGCCAAGGGCAAAGGCGGTGCCTTCGTGGCCATGTCGGGTGTCTCGACGCATGTCGGCACGCTCAACCGCTGCCACGTCTCGGCCTCGAAGTCGGGCCTCGAAGGGCTGATGCGGGCGCTTGCCCGCGAGCTGGCACCTCACAAGATCACCTGCAACGCCGTGGCGCCGGGCGCGATCGACACGGCGCGCGCCGCGACCGCGGGCCCGCGGCCGATCCAGGGCCGGCCGATTCCGCTCGGCCGGCTGGGCACGGTCGAGGAGATCGCGGCCATGGTCCGCCTGATCGTGGGGCCCGAAGGCACGTTCATCACCGGCCAGACCATCCATGTGAACGGCGGCGAGTTCCTGACGTGAGGAACCTCATCACCGACGTTGCCGGCATCAAGGTCGGCAACGCGCACGATGCGCGCGCGGCGACCGGCGCCACCGTCGCGGTGTTCGACAAGAGCGCCGTCGTGAGCGTCGCGACCCTGGGCGGCGCGCCGGGTGATCGCGCGGTGACCCTGCTCGAGCCCGAGATGACGCGCGGCGTGGTCGACGCGATCGTGCTGTCCGGCGGCTCGCTTTACGGTCTCGACGCCGCGGGCGGCGTCTCGGCGGTGCTCTGCGCGCAGGGCAAGGGCGCCACCTTCGGCGGCATCGTGCTGCCGGTCGCGGTGCAGGCGATCCTGTTCGACCTGATGAACGGCGGCGAGAAGGACTGGATCCAGCAGCCGGTGAAGGTGCGACCGCCCTATTGGGATCTCGGCCGCGACGCCGCGCTGGCCGCGGCGGAAGACTTCGCGCTCGGCACCGTCGGCGCGGGCTATGGTGGCACGACGGTGAACCTGAAGGGCGGGCTGGGCTCGTCGAGCATGCGCACGGCGCGCGGCTTCACCGTCGGCGCACTGGTCGCGGTGAACGCCGTCGGCATGGCGACGGTGGGCGACAGCAAGCACTTCTGGGCCGCGCCCTACGAGCAGGGCCGCGAGTTCGGCGGCCATGGCTCGCTCGCGGCCGTGCCGGCCGAGGCACTCGCGGTCCGCATGAAGGGCCAGCCGGCGCCTGCGACCGCCACGACCATCGGCATGGTCGCGACCGATGCCAAGCTCACCAAGTCGGAATGCAAGCGGCTTGCGATCATGGCGAACGACGGGCTGTCGCGGGCGCTGAGGCCCGTGCACGCGCCGAACGACGGCGACACGGTCTTCGCCGCGGCGACGGGCGAAGCGGGGCCGGGCGGCGATCCGATGGTGCTGACGGAGCTGGGCGCGGCCGCCGCCGATTGCTTGGCGCGCGCCGTGGCGCGCGGGGTCTACGAGGCGACGGCGCTGCCCTACAAGACGTCGCTGCCCGACTACAAGACCCGCTTCGGGTGACGGCCTTCGACGCGATCGTCGTCGGCGCGGGCGCCGCGGGCCTGATGTGCGCCATCCGCGCGGGCCAGCGCGGCAAGCGCGTCCTGGTGCTCGACCGCGCCGAAAAGGTCGGCAAGAAGATCCTGATCTCGGGCGGCGGGCGTTGCAACTTCACCAACCTGGAGGCGCGGCCCGACGCTTTCCTGTCGGCCAACCCGCATTTCTGCAAATCGGCGCTCAGCCGCTACACGCAGCACGATTTCATCGCGCTGGTCGAGAAGCACCGCATCGCCTGGCATGAGAAGACCCTGGGCCAGCTCTTCTGCGACGGCTCGGCGCGGCAGATCGTGGCGATGCTGCTGGCCGAATGCGCCGCCGTGGGCGTCGATGTGCGCACCAGCCATCGCATCACCGGCGTGGAGAAAGCCGACCAATTCAAGGTGACGACCGATCGCGGCACGTTCGAGGCGGCATCCGTCGTGCTGGCGACCGGCGGCCTCTCCATCCCGAAGATGGGCGCCACGTCGTTCGCGCACGACACCGCACGCCGCTTCGGCCTCAAGATCACGCAGACGCGGCCCGCGCTGGTGCCGCTCACGCTGAAGGTGCCGGAGATCAGCGGTGTGTCGCTCGAAGTCGTGACACGCTGCGGCAAGACATCGTTCCGCGAAGCCATGCTCTTCACCCATCGCGGCCTGTCAGGGCCGGCGATCCTGCAAATCTCCTCCTACTGGCAGCCGGGGCAGGAGATCTCGATCGACCTGCTGCCGGACGTCGAGGATGCCGCGCAATTCCTGAAGGAGCGACGCCATGCGCGGCCCAAGGCCGAGCTCAAGACATTGCTCGCCGAGGTGATGCCGCAGCGCCTGGCCGAGGTGTTGGCCGCGGGCAACCTTGCGAGGCTGAACGACTGGCGCATCGTGCCGACGGGCACCGAGGGCTACGCCAAGGCCGAGGTCACGGCGGGCGGCATCGATACCGATGGTCTGTCGTCCAAGACCATGGAGGCGCGCAAGATGCCCGGCCTCTACGCCATCGGCGAGGCGGTCGACGTGACGGGCTGGTTGGGCGGCTACAATTTTCAATGGGCCTGGTCGTCCGGTTGGGTGGCGGGCGACTCGCTCCAGCAGTAGCGTAGCGCCATGCGTCGCCTGGCGTTCCTGCTCGCTCTCCTGTTGCCGCTGTCGGCTCTGGCGCAGACGGCCGAGCCGTCGCGGGTGCCGTCGACCTATCGCCAGAGCGCGGCGGTGCTGGCACATTATCCCGCCGTGCCAGACGTCATTCTCGATAGCCCGGGCTTCCGCGACCCGCAGCAGCCCACGCTCACCAGCCAGGAAGCGATGCTCGATTTCCTGAGGGGGCTCGCGCGCGAGTCGCACCGCATGGTGCTGGGCAGCATCGGCCGCTCGACCGAGGGCCGCGAGATCCCGATCCTCTATTTCACGGCGGAGGGCCTGAGCGACCCGGTCGCGATCCGCCAGCTGGGCCGGCCGATCATCTGGCTGATCGGCCAGCAGCACGGCAACGAGCCTGCGGGCGGCGAGGCCATGCTCGCCCTCGCCTCGCTGCTCGCCAAGGGCCGGCTGGCGCCGATCCTCGCGCGCATCACGGTCGTGATCGTGCCGCGCCTCAATGTCGACGGCGCCGCGGCCGACCGGCGGACGCTCGCCTCGGGCGCCGATTCCAACCGCGATCATCTGTTGCTGAGCCAACCCGAGGTGCGCGAGCTGCATCAGGCGATGCAGGCGCTGTCGCCCGACGTGATCTTCGACCATCACGAGTTCAGCGTCGCCTGGCGCTGGATGGAGAAGTTCAAGGGCCTGCAGGCCTCGGACGTGATGATCCTCGAGGCGACCAACCCCTCGATTCCCAAGGCCCTGACCGATATCGCCCGCGGCCTCTACCGGCCGGCGCTGGAGCAGGCGATGCAGCGCCACGGCCTCTCGAGCTTCGACTACGTGACGACGGAAGCACGACTCGCCGACCGGCGGGTGTCGCTCGGCGGCACCGCGCCCGGCATCGCGCGCAACACGTTCGGGCTTCGCGGCAGCGTCTCCTACCTGATCGAGACGCGCGGCGTCGGCATCGGGCTGCAAAGCTACCAGCGGCGCGTCGCCACGCACCTGCTGCTGGCCGAGGCCGTGCTGGAGGTGAGCGCCGCCGATCCCGACGCGCTGCTGGGCCGCCTTGCCGGCGCGCGGGCGGCGGCGGCCGAGGCGCGCGGCGACTTGATCGTCACCCACCAGGAGGGCGAGCGCGACGTCGACCTGCCGCTGATCGACGCCGAGAGCGGCGCGCCCAAGCCCACCACCGTGCGCCTGATCGACAGCCGCGATATTCGCCCCGTCGACGTGCGGTCGCGCCCCCTGGGCTATCTCGTGTTGCGCGGCGCCAAGGACGTGGCGGGGCGGCTGGCCTTGAACGACGTAGGCGCCTGCGAGGTCGCGACGGCCGGCCGCGTCGCCGTCGAGGCCTACGACGTGACCCGCACCGAGACGACCCGAAGCCGCGAGGCGATCAATCCCGACCAGTCGGTACGCGTGACCTTGCGCAGCAAGACGCTCGACGTGCCCTCCGGCACGCTGTTCGTGCCGATGGCGCAGCATGCCGCCGGCATTGTCGCCGCGGCTCTCGAACCCGACTCACCGGGCAGCTATGTCGGTGTCGGCGTGATCCCGATGGCCGCCGGCGAGACCGAAGCGCCGGTTTATCGCGTGCCCATGGGCACCAAGCTGCCGCTGAAGCCCTGTGAGGCGCGGTAGCGCGTCATATCCGCAGGAACTAACAGCTACATCATCGTCGTCATGTAGTGCCGGGCGATCTCGCCGGGCGTGGCGTGCCAGACGTTGCCGAAGCGCTCGATGCGGCGCAGCGCCTCGTCGAGATACTTGATGCGATGGGCCATGCCCATCAGCCAGGGATGGATGGACAGGCTGAAGACCTGCCCGCCCTCCTTGTGCAGCAGCTCGAAGGCGTCGCCCACCAGGTCGGGATAGCGCGTGGTGTTGATCTTGCGGATCCAGAGCTGCTGGACGTCGTCCCACTCCGGCTGGTTCGGCATGGAGACGAACTTGCGGCCGACCTTCATCGCATAGGGCTGGTCGTCGTTGGGCCAATCGAGCACATAGTCGAGGCCGGCATCGGCGAGAAGCTGCGGCGTGCGCTGGCTCTCGCCAAATTCCTGGCCGAGCCAGCCGGTGGGCTTCTCGCCTGTCGCCTTCTCGACGGCGGCGATCGAGCTCGCGATCTCCTGCTTCTCCTCGGCCTCGCTCATCCTGGAGGTGATCATGCGGTTGGCCGAGGTGCCGTGGGCGATGAACTCGTACTTCCGCCGCTTGCACTGCTCGATCAGGAAGGGATAGCGCTCGGCCGCCATGGCGTTCACCGCGACGCCGGCCCTGATCTGGTAGCGGTCGAGCACGTCGAGCACGCGGAAGATGCCGGTGCGGTTGCCGTACTCGCGCTGCGTCCAGGTGCGGTAGTCGGGCACGTAGTTGCCGAACTCGTTCTGCAGGCGCGGGTCCTTGTAGCTGTCCTCGGCCGGAACCAGCTCGAAATATTCAAGATGCAGCACGACGGAGAAGGCGACGCGCGCGTTCCTCGGCCAATGCAGCCGCGGGCGCAGCGGGAAGGGCACGTAGTCGTACCAGGGATTGTCCATCACCGGCTGCAGCGGCGGCGGGTTCTTGGGAACGCTCTTCGGAGGGGAGCTCATCTCACGCCTCCTTGCCCAGGTGCTTCTGGTAGGCCGCGAGCCCGTTCTCCTTGTACCAGTCGAGGATCTCCTCGGCGGTGCAGATCCAGGCATCCTTGTGCTTGCGGATGTAGCCCAGCGCGCGGTCGAGATGCTTCAGGCGATGCGGCGCGGCCATCATGTAGGGATGGAGCGCGATGCACATGACGCGGCCGTTCTCGTTGCCCTCGCGGTAGAGCGTGTCGAAATGGTCGATGATCATCTGGGCGAATTCCTCCGCCTCGATCGGCTGGCGGTAGACCAGCGCGTCGTTGATATCCATCGTGTAGGGCACGTGCATCAGGGTGCCGTGCTTGGTCGCGAGCGGCGTCGGCTGGTCGTCGTGATAGAAGTCGCAGATATAGTCGAGGCCCGCCTCCTTCACGAGGTCGGGCGTGTTCATGGTGTTGGACACCGCGGGCGAGAACCAGCCGCGCAGCCTGCGGCCGGTGAGGCGGAGGTGCGTCGCCTTGCTGTGCTCGATCACCTCGCGCTCCTCTTCGGGCGCATAGCCCCAATGGTAGCGCGTGTTGAAATAGCCGTGGCTCATATACTCCCAGCGCCGCGCCTCCATGGCTTCCAGGATCGCGGGATACATCTCGATCACCGACATGGAGAGCGAGACCGTGCAGCGGATGGCGTGCTTGTCCATGACCTCGAACATGCGCCACAGGCCGACGCGATTGCCGTAGTCGCGGCCGCCATAGCCCAGCACGTCGGGATGCGGCATGCGCGGCCACGGGTTGCGCACGCGTACTTCGGCCGGAATGTACTCATAGTGCTCGATATTCGGGCAGGCCCAGACCGCGACTCGGGCACCGTTGGGCCATTTGAGCTTCGGCCGCTCGATGATGGGGGAATAGCCGAATCGATAGGGATCCATGAGGCGAGTGCATCATGCAGTTGACGGCATGGCAACAGCTTGCATCTTATCCGCATGGCGGACCGCATTCGCTTCGTATTGAACGACAGGCTCGAGGAGCCCGCAGGCGTTTCGCCGATGACGACCTTGCTCGACTGGCTGCGCGATCGTCGCGGACTGAAGGGCACCAAGGAGGGCTGCGCGGAAGGCGACTGCGGCGCCTGCACGGTCGTGCTGGAGCGTGCCGACGGAAAGCGCGAGGCGATGAATGCCTGCATCGCGCTGCTGGGCCAGATGGACGGCTGCGCGATCCGCACGGTCGAGGGTCTCGCCGGCAAGGAGGGCGCGCCGCATCCGGTCCAGGCGGCCATGGCCGAGGCCGACGCCACGCAATGCGGCTTCTGCACCCCGGGCTTCGTGATGTCGGCCTATGCCTTCGCTTCGGGCGGGGAGAAGCCCGATATCGCGACCATCCACGACGCGCTCGCCGGCAATCTCTGCCGTTGCACCGGCTATCGGCCGATCGTCGACGCGCTCGCCCGGGTCGGCAGCCTCGCGCCGGATCCTGTCGCTGCCGCACCCGTTCGCAAGGATTCTGCGTCCTTCGACGGCGTCTTCTTCGCGCCACGCACGCTCGCCGATCTCCTGAAGCTGCGTGCCGAGCATCCGGACGCTCTGCTCCTGGCCGGTGCGACCGACGTCGGCCTGCTGGCGAGCCGTGCGCGCAAGCCGCCGAAGTCGGTGATCCATGTGGCGCACGTGCCCGAGCTCGCGGCGATAGCCGAGACTGACAAGGAGATCGCCATCGGCGCCGCCGTGCCCTACGCGTGCGCCCTGCCGGTGCTGACCTCGAGCTTTCCCACGCTGCACGCCTATCTCACGCGCCTCGGCTCGCGGCAGATCCGGACGCTCGGCACCATCGGCGGCAACATCGGCACGGCCTCGCCCATCGGCGACATGCCGCCGGTGCTGCTGGCGCTCGGGGCGCGGCTGACCCTTGCCTCGATACGGGGCGAGCGCGAGCTGCCGCTCGACGACTTCTTCCTCGACTATCGCAAGACGGCGCTCGCACCCGACGAGGTGATCAGGAGTCTGACCCTGCCGCGGCTGCGGCCCGGCGAGGTCTTCTTCTGCGACAAGGTGAGCAAGCGGCGCGACCAGGACATCTCCACCGTCGCCGGTGCCTACCGCCTGCGGATGCACGACGGCCGCGTCGAAGCCGCGCGTCTCGCCTTCGGCGGCATGGCCGCGATCCCCAAGCGCGCCTCGCAGGCCGAGGCGGCGCTGGCGAAGGACGGCTTTGCCGCCGCGCGCGCCGCCATCGCGCGCGACTTCCGGCCGATCGACGATTGGCGCGGCACCGGCGCCTATCGCCTGCAGGTCGCGGCCAACCTGTTGCGCCGGCTGGAGCTGCGCCTGGCCGAGCCCGCGCGGGCCCTCGAGGTCGAGGCGCTATGAGCGTGCATCGCTCGCTGCGCCATGACTCGGCGCTGAAGCATCTCAGCGGCCAGGCGGTCTATATCGACGACATGCCCGAGCCCGCGGGCACGCTGCATGGCGCGCTGATCCTCAGTCCCATCGCCTGCGGCCGCCTGCGCCGGCTCGGCACGGAGGCCGTGGCGAAGATGCCGGGCGTCGTGGCGGTGTTCGGGCCGGACGACATTCCGGGCAAGAACGACGTGGCGGCCGTCGGCCAGAACGAGCCGCTGTTCGCCGTCGACCGAATCGACTATGCCGGCCAGCCGCTGGCGCTGGTCGTGGCCGAGACCCTCGATGCCGCGCGCCATGCCGCCGAGCGTGCCGTGATCGACATCGAGCCCGCCGAGGCGATCCTGGACGTCGAGACCGCGCTCGCCCGGCAGGCCTATGTCCAGGCGCCCTCGACGGTGCTGCGCGGCGATCCGGACACGGCGATGACGTCGGCGCCGCACAAGATAAGCGCCGAGTTCGAAGTGGGCGGGCAGGAGCATTTCTATCTCGAGGGCCAGATCGCCTTTGCGCTGCCGGGCGAAGACGGCGACATGGTCGTGCACTCCTCGACCCAGCATCCGACCGAGGTGCAGCATATCTGCGCGCGCCTGCTGGGCTGCGACTTCGCCCGCATCACCGCGACGGTGCGGCGGCTGGGCGGCGGCTTCGGCGGCAAGGAGAGCAACGCCTCGTGGGTCGCGGGCGCGGCGGCGGTGGCGGCGCGGCATACGGGCAAGCCCGTGAAGCTCCGCCTGCCGCGCGAGGTGGACATGATCGCCACCGGCAAGCGACACCCGTTCCTGATCCGCTACACGGTCGGCTTCGACGATGAGGGCAAGGTGCTGGCGCTCGATGCCGTGCTGGCGGCCGATGCCGGCTGGAGCCTCGACCTCACGCCGGGCGTCGTGGCGCGCGCGCTGACGCACACCGACAATGCCTACTGGATCCCGCACTTCCGCGCCGTGGGCTACGCCTGCCGCACCAACAAGCAGTCCAACACCGCCTTCCGCGGCTTCGGCGGGCCGCAGGGCGTCGTGGTGATGGAGGACGCGCTCGACCGCATCGCCGCCCGGCTTGGCCGCGATCCCGACGACGTGCGCGCGCTCAACTTCTACGAGGAAGGACAGGAGACGCCCTACGGCCAGGCCGTCGAGCAGAACCATCTGCCGCGACTCTGGCGCGAGCTCAAGGCGTGGGCCGAGATCGATCGCCGCCGCGCGGAGATCGCGGCATTCAACAAAGCAAACCCGGTGCTGAAGCGCGGTCTCGGGCTGTTCCCGATCAAGTTCGGCATCTCCTTCAACATCCCGCACATGAACCAGGCGGGCGCGCTGGTGCACATCTACAGCGACGGCTCGATCCGGCTGAACCATGGCGGCACGGAGATGGGGCAGGGGCTGTTCATCAAGGTGGCGCAGGTCGTGGCCGAGGTGTTCAAGGTCGATGTCGAGCGCATCCGGCCTTCGGCGACGTCGACAGCCGAGGTGCCCAACACCTCGCCGACCGCCGCCTCGACCGGTTCGGACCTCAACGGCTGGGCGGCTTTCGAGGCGGCCAATACGCTGAAGAAGCGCATGATCGCCTTCGCCGCGCAGCACTTCGGCGCGGCGGAAGGCGAGATCGAGTTCGCCGACGGCAATGTGCGCATCGCCAAGCCGGGATCCAACCAGGTCGTGAGCTTCGATGAGCTCGCCCGGCTCTGCTACTTCGGCCGCGTGTCGCTCTCGTCCACGGGCTACTACCAGACGCCCAAGATCCATTGGGACGGCGCGGCGATGAAGGGCCGGCCGTTCTTCTATTTTGCCTACGGTGCCGCGGCTGCCGAGGTCGCGATCGACACGCTGACCGGCGAGACCCGCGTGCTGCGCGCCGACCTGATCCAGGATTGCGGCGCCTCGCTCAATCCGGCGATCGATCTCGGCCAGATCGAGGGTGCCTTCGTGCAGGGCCAGGGCTGGCTCACCTGCGAGGAACTGTGGTGGGACAAGAAGGGGCTGCTGCGCACCGTCGGCCCCTCGACCTACAAGATCCCCGGCAGCCGCGACGCGCCCACGGTGTTCAATGTGAAGATGCTGGAGAACGCGCCCAACGTGGAGGCGACCATCTTCCGCTCCAAGGCCGTCGGCGAGCCGCCGCTGATGCTGGCAACCGCCGTCTGGACCGCGCTCAAGGACGCGATCGCGTCGGCGGGCGATCGCAAGGTGCCTATCCGCCTCGACGCTCCTGCGACGCCCGAGCGCGTGCTGGCGGCCATCCAGCACGTCCATGAGGGCCTTTCATAAGTCTCTGCTGCGTCATTCGCGATAGCGCAGCGCGTCGACCAGCAGAGCGAAGGCGGCGGAGGGCTGGCGTCGGCTGGGATAGTAGAGGTGATAGCCGGAGAAGGGCGGGCACCACTCCTCGAGGACGCGCTTGAGCCGGCCGCGCGCGAGGTATGGTTTTGCCAGGGCTTCCGGCACGTAGGCGAGGCCGAAGCCCGCGAGCGCCGCGCTTAGCATCTGGTTGGTGCCGTTGAAGGTGAGCTGTCCATCGACGCGCACCCTGAGCTCGCGGCCGTCCTTCTCGAATTCCCAGGCGTAAAGGCCGCCATGCGTCGGCAGGCGCAAATTGATGCAGGCATGGTCGACCAGGTCGCGCGGCCGGCGCGGCGGCGGATGCCTGCGGAAATAGGCCGGAGCCCCCACGACGGCCTCGCGCATGTCCGGGCCGATGCGCACGGCGATCATGTCCTTGGCGAGCTGCTCGCCGCTGCGCACACCGGCATCGAAGCGCTGGGCCACGATGTCGGTCAGCCCGTAGTCGATCACGATCTCGACCTTGATGTCGGGATAGCGCTTGAGGAACGGCGCAAGCTTCGGCCAGAGGATGGTGTCGGCGACATAGTCCACCGCGGTGAGGCGGATCGTGCCGGCA